>NZ_WKFH01000003.1:0-365833 GCF_014884385.1 Phycobacter azelaicus
TGACCCGGCCTCCCTTCCGCTAAACCTCGGGGGCCAGTCCGGCGATCGCTCAGGAGATCACGATGCAAGAGTTCGAGTACAAAGTTGTTCCTGCCCCCCACAAAGGCACAAAAGCCAAGGGCGTGAAGACGCCGGAGGACCGCTTTGCCTATTCGATCGAAAATATCCTCAATCAGATGGCGGCTGAAGGCTGGGAGTATCAGCGCGCCGAATTGCTCCCGTCCGAAGAACGTTCAGGGCTGACCGGCTCGACCACCAACTGGCGGAACGTGCTGATCTTTCGGCGTCAGATGTCGCCTGCTCCGGTCCAAGCGGCCCCGTTTCAGGACACCGCGCCCGCTGAGCCACCACTGACCGCTCAGGCGCTTTCTGATGTAGAAACGCACAGTCCAGCCCCGGATATGACCGCCGAAGTTCAAGCTCAAGAGGAGGCGACCGGCACGCAGCAGCCCCCTGAAGAGCCAATGGCAGATGATAACAGCCGTCCGCTGCATCGCCATATCCGCGTGTCAGACTCGCGGGACGAACAGTAAACCAGACCGCCGCGCAAACCGCGCAGGGCAGCGATGGTCAACTGCCGATATCGAGCGCCAGCGCATGAATGCGGGGCACGATGTCCCCCAGCGCCTTGTGCACAGCGCGATGCTGGGCCACCCGGTTCATCCCCGCAAAGGCCTCAGCCCGGATCATCACATTAAAGTGACTCTCGCCGCGCCCGTCATGGCCCGCATGACCGATGTGGCTGTCGCTGTAGTCAACGACCTCCAGGTGGCTCGGATTGAACGCCTCCTGCAGGCGATTTTCCATTTCTTGTTTGATGCTCATTTTCCGCTCACTCTCATAAAAATTTCCCTCCCCCTTCTATCTTCCGCCCCTTAGACTAAACTGCTTGCTCCGAGTCGAGCAGAACCGAATTAGAAGGTGCGCCCATGAGCAAATCAGATCCTTTGGTTTCGATATGTCCGTCCGCTCCGCGAAAAAAGAAGAACCCACGCGGACGAAGGGCAGTCCTCCGTAGCCCAGGAAACATCCGTGCGCACCTGCGCCAAGGAAGGCTGCGACGATCCAGGCAAGTTCCGCGCGCCCAAAGCGCCTGACGTTCTGGACGAATATGTCTGGTTCTGTCAGGAGCACGTGCGCTAATATAATCAGAAATGGAACTTCTTCAGGGTACGACAGAGGCCGAACTGAATGCCCAGGCCTCCAAGGACAAGGTCTGGGAGCGTCAGACCCGCCCCATGGGTGATCCGGAAGCCCGCGCTTGGGCGCGTCTTGGCATTGAGGATCCGCATCAGGTGCTGGGCGCCAATGCCACGCGCAACCCCGGCAAGAACGCCAAAGCTGGCCGCCGCCTGCCTGCCACGGAACGCCGCGCGATCGAAATTCTGGAGGCCAAGGATGACTGGTCCAAGGCCGAAATCCGGAAAGCCTACAAAAGCTGATCAAGGTTTTGCACCCCGACATGAATGGCGGCGATCGCAGCCAGGAAGAACAGCTGCAAGAAGTGGTCTGGGCCTGGGATCAAATCAAGGACAGCCGTAGCTTCAAGTAACCTGCCTGCGGCACTGCATCAGGTCGCTCTGCCGGGCGCTCCAGATCTTGGGCGCCTTTTGTGGATGACTGCCCATCGCAGCCCCTGAGGACCGGGCAGATCAGGCCAGTTTCAGATCACTTTCGGGCCAAACACCGCGTCATATGGTTTCACGTCCACCTTTCGCTTGCCCTTACCGGTCAGATCAGGCACCAATCCCCCGAATTACGCCCTGCTGGTTGAAACAGGGCACAGAGATAAGGATCGACTGCGATGAGCGACGGCATGCTGGATATGAATGCGAAACCGACCGAGACCGTTTCGGTCCGCGATGTGTTTGGGATTGACACCGACATGACCGTAAAGGGCTTTGCAGAAGGCTCTGACCGTGTGCCCGCGCTGGATCCCACCTACAAGTTCGACCCGGACACCACGCTGGCAATCCTGGCAGGCTTCAGCCACAATCGCCGCGTGATGATCCAAGGTTATCACGGCACGGGTAAGTCGACCCATATCGAACAGGTTGCCGCGCGCCTGAACTGGCCGTCGGTTCGCGTGAACCTCGACAGTCACATCAGCCGGATCGACCTGATCGGCAAGGACGCGATCAAACTGCGCGACGGCAAGCAGGTGACCGAATTCCACGAAGGCATCCTGCCGTGGGCGCTGCGCAACCCGGTTGCCATCGTCTTTGACGAATATGACGCCGGCCGCGCCGACGTAATGTTCGTGATCCAGCGTGTGCTGGAGCATGACGGCAAGCTGACCCTCCTCGATCAGAACGAGATCATCACCCCGAACCCCTTCTTCCGCCTGTTTGCCACCGCAAACACGGTGGGTCTGGGCGACACCACCGGCCTCTATCACGGCACCCAGCAGATCAACCAGGCCCAGATGGACCGCTGGTCGCTGGTCGCGACGCTGAACTATCTCAGCCATGATGCGGAAACCGCCATCGTTTTGTCCAAAGCGCCACATTACAACACCGAGAAGGGCCGCAAGGCCGTCAGCCAGATGGTGACCGTCGCGGACCTGACCCGCACCGCCTTCATGAACGGGGATCTGTCCACCGTGATGTCGCCCCGGACCGTGATCAACTGGGCACAAAACGCCGAGATCTTCCGCGACGTGGGCTATGCCTTCCGCCTGTCGTTCCTCAACAAATGCGACGAGCTGGAGCGCCAGACCGTGGCCGAATTCTACCAGCGTTGCTTTGACGAGGAACTGCCCGAAAGCGCGGCAAACGTGAGCCTCGGCTGACGCGAAAAGACCCGCCCGGTCGGAAGTCCGGGCAGTGCCCGACCGCCCCCATGGCCGGGCACTTCGTTTCCGCCCGCGGTCAGGCACCGCCCTTTGAACCAGAACTGAAGTCTGGACATCAGTGGCGCCTGGCGAAATGATCGGACCAAGGACCGCTTGCGCCATGACCAAACAAAACGACAACCCCGCCGATCCGTTCAAGAAGGCCCTGGCCGAAGCGACCAAGGTTATGGCTGACGATGCGGAACTGTCGGTCAGCTACTCGGTCGACCCGTCTGGTTTGTCGGGCGACTCCATGCGGCTGCCGCAAGTCTCCCGCCGGATGACGCGCGAAGAGGTGCTTTTGGCGCGTGGCACGGCGGATGCATTGGCGCTGCGGCACAAGTTCCACGACGATGGGGTCCATGCGAAATACGCGCCGCAAGGCGAAATGGCCCGCGACATCTATGAGGCGATGGAAACCGCCCGCTGCGAGGCGATGGGCGCGCGTCACATGCCCGGCACCGCATCGAACATCGACGTCAAGATCCGCAACGAGGCGATCCGGCGCGGCTATGACCAGATGAAATCCTCATCCGAGGCGCCTCTGGCCGCTGCCGCAGGGTATCTGGTGCGCCAGATGGCCACCGGACGTCCCCTGCCTGAAGGCGCCGCCAACGTCGCCGAGCTGTGGCGCGGCTTCATCGAGGCCGAAGCGGGTGAGACGCTGGAAAACCTCGACGAGAAGATCGCCGATCAGGCGGAATTTGCCCGCTTTGCCCGCCAGATCATCACCGATCTCGGCTATGGCGATCAGCTGGGCGAGGATCCCGATCAGCTCGATGACGATCAGGAAGATCAGGCCGAAGAGGACGCCGAAGAGCAACAGGACCCCGACAGCACCGGCGAAGATGACTCGGACGACGAGCAGGCTGATGCGGATGCCGAGCAGGCCCAGGAACAGCAGCAGGACGAAAGCCAGGCCCAGGTCTCGATGGACGAGATGGCCGAGGACGAGCTGACCGAAGAGACCGAAATGCCCGATGGCGAGGCACCGCTCGAGCCGCCCCCGCCGCCGCCCGTTTCCGAGGCTGATCCGGATTACAAGGTCTTCCTGGACACCTACGACGAGGAAATCGCCGCCGAAGATCTGGCGGAGCCTGCCGAACTGGAGCGCCTGCGTGCCTATCTGGATCAGCAGCTTGAACCGCTGAAGGGAGCTGTGTCGCGCCTTGCCAACAAGCTGCAGCGCCGCCTGCAGGCGCAGCAGAACCGATCCTGGGAGTTCGACCTCGAAGAAGGCATTCTGGATGCAGGACGTCTGGCACGGGTTGTCGCCAACCCGACCACGCCCCTGTCGTTCAAGCGCGAGAAGGACACCGAGTTCCGCGACACGGTGGTGACGCTGCTCCTTGATAACTCTGGCTCCATGCGGGGCCGCCCGATCTCGATCGCGGCGATCTGCGCAGATGTTCTGGCCCGCACGCTGGAGCGCTGCAACGTCAAGGTAGAGATCCTCGGCTTTACCACCCGCGCCTGGAAAGGCGGCCTCGCGCGCGAGGCCTGGCTGAACGACGGTCGCCCGCAGCAACCCGGACGCCTGAACGACCTGCGCCACATCATCTACAAGGGCGCCGATGCGCCCTGGCGCCGGGTTCGCCCGAACCTCGGTCTGATGATGAAAGAAGGCCTGTTGAAGGAGAACATCGACGGCGAGGCGCTGGAATGGGCGCACCGCCGCATGGTGGGCCGCCCCGAAGCGCGCAAGATCCTGATGGTGATCTCCGATGGTGCGCCGGTGGATGACTCAACCCTGTCGGTGAACCCGGCGAACTATCTGGAAAAACACCTGCGCGATGTGATCGCCATGGTGGAGCGACGCAAGCAGGTGGAGCTTCTGGCGATCGGCATCGGCCATGATGTGACGCGCTATTACGACCGGGCGGTGACCATCACCGATGTTGAGCAGCTGGCCGGCGCAATGACCGAGCAGCTTGCCGCCCTCTTTGATAGCGATCCGCGCGCACGCGCGCGCATCATGGGCATGAAAAAGGCAATGTAAGCGAGCAGCTCCATGGCGCAGCACAGGATCGAGTATTTCTACTCTACGCATTCCGCCTTTGCCTATCTGGGCTCTCGGCGCCTTTCAGAGATCTGTGCCGCCCATGACTGCCAGCTGATCCACCGGCCTTTCCTTTTGTCCCCTGTGGTGGAACAGGCGGGCGGTCAGCCATTCGCCAAACGCAGCCAAGCGCATGTGGACTATTTCTTCGGACGGGAAATCGAACGCTGGGCCGCCTTTCGCGGCGTCTCCATCATCGACTATCGCCCGACCTACCATGACAACCCGCTGACGCTTTCAAGCGGAATGGTGATCATGGCCGAGCGTCTGGGGCAGGATGTCGACGCCCTGGCCCACGCCCTGCTTGCGGGGCATTGGCGCGACGACATCGACCTTATGAACCCCGACCAGCTGTCGGAAGCGGCCCGCGAGGCGGGCCTTGATCCCGCACCGCTGCTTGCAGGCGCGCTGGAGCCGGAGGTGCAGGCGGTTCTTCAGGCCAACACAGATGCAGCGCTGGAGATGCACCTCTTTGGCTCGCCCACCTACGTGCTGGATGGGGATCCCTACTACGGACAGGACCGCCTCGAACTTCTTGAGCACGCGCTGCGCCACCCCTTCCCAAAGGGAGCCTTCCGAAACCCGTCTGTCGACCCAGATTGAGTTTCCCGGGTTGCACCCGGCCCCGCTTCGCGGTTCTCTAGCGCGGATCATACTCGCTGGCGAAGGAGGCCCCATGTACCAGTCATTCAATGTGACAGCCCGTCCCGAACAGGGGCCACCACGGCTTGAGGCCCTGCGCAAAGAGCTGTCGAGCGCGGCATTGGACGGCTTTCTGATCCCCCGCGCGGACGCGCATCAGGGCGAATACGTCGCGGCCCGCGATGAGCGTCTCTCCTGGCTCACGGGCTTTACCGGCTCGGCAGGGTTTTGCGCCGTGCTGCAGAATATCGCGGGTGTTTTCATCGACGGACGTTACCGGACCCAGGTCAAACAACAGGTCGCGGAACAGGCCTATACGCCCGTACCCTGGCCCGAAGTGCAGTTGCACGACTGGCTGAAGGAACAACTGCCAAGGGGCGGACGCATCGGATTCGACGCCTGGCTTCATGCGGCGGGGCAGATCTCGTCGCTAAGCGATAGGCTTGAGGGGACAGGCATCCTCCTGGAACCATGCGACAACCTGGTTGACCGCATCTGGGAGGATCAGCCCCCTGCCCCCATGAAGCCCGTGGTCGCGCACCCGGACGCTTACGCCGGAGAAAGCGCCGCTGACAAATGCACGCGGCTTGCCAAAGATCTGGAAAACGCCGGGCAGACAGCTGCTCTGATCACCCTTCCCGACAGCATTATGTGGCTGCTCAATATTCGCGGCTCGGACATCCCGCGCAATCCAGTTGCCCATGGCTTTGCCATCCTCCACAGC
Source organism: Phycobacter azelaicus (assembly GCF_014884385.1). NCBI lineage: Bacteria > Pseudomonadati > Pseudomonadota > Alphaproteobacteria > Rhodobacterales > Roseobacteraceae > Phycobacter > Phycobacter azelaicus. Next base: position 6,259 of record NZ_WKFH01000003.1, read on the forward strand.
GATGCACGCGTTGACCTCTTCATGGCCGAAGAGAAACTGGCGGGGCTGTCAGACCACCTTGGCGCTTCGGTTACTGTGCGCCCTCCCGCTGCCTTCCTCGAAGCCGTCGCTGCACTCAACGGGAACATCGCAGTGGATATCGATACGGTTCCGCAGATCGTTGCCGAAACCCTTGGCGAGCGCCTCGTTCCCGGAGGTGATCCCTGCGCCCTGCCCAAGGCCTGCAAGAACGCGGCCGAGATCGAGGGTAGCGCCGCTGCACATCTGCGTGATGGCGCGGCCGTGGTTGAACTCCTGGCCTGGCTGGATGCGCAGGCGCCGGGAACGGTCACGGAAATCGATGTCGTCAAAAAGCTAGAGGAGTTGCGCCGCAGGGACGAGCGCCTGCGCGATATCAGCTTTGACACCATCGCAGGAACTGGAGCCAATGGCGCGGTGATCCACTACCGGGTCACAACCGAAACTGACACAGTCCTCAAGGAGGGCGATCTCTTGGTTCTGGACAGCGGCGGGCAGTATCTGGACGGCACTACAGATATTACCCGCACCATCGCGATCGGAACGCCCGGATCTGATGAACGTGCGGCGTTTACGCGCGTGCTGCAGGGCATGATCGCCATATCCCGACTGCGCTGGCCCAAAGGGCTTTCGGGCCGCGATATCGAAGCCATTGGTCGTATGCCTCTGTGGATGGCGGGACAGGATTTCAATCACGGTCTCGGTCACGGTGTCGGCGCCTATCTCAGCGTCCATGAAGGGCCGCAGCGACTGAGCCGTGCTTCTGCCGTTCCCTTGCAGGCGGGCATGATCCTTTCGAACGAACCGGGGTATTACCGCGAAGGCGCCTTTGGCATCCGCATCGAAAACCTCATCGTTGCCGAGGCCGCGCCGCGCATTGCCGGAGGCGACGCGGACCGGGATATGCTCAGTTGGCGCACGTTGACCTTCGCTCCCATCGACCGGCGGCTGATTGACGCAGATCTGCTATCAGGGGAAGAACGCACCTGGCTGAACGCCTATCATGCCGAAGTCGCCCAGAAAATCCGACCTCACGTCAGCCCGGCCGCGCAGGCCTGGCTTGATGACGCGACGGCTGCGATCTGATACCCCGATGTTACAAAACGCGGGCAAGACGACATTTGGACACTGACGAGATGGGACAGAACACATGAGCAATATTCGAATTCGCAAAGCAGAAGGCACCTGGGTGGTCCGCTCTGGCGGCGCCGTTCTTGGCGAGACAAGCCGCGCACTGGAGCTGAGCGAGGACGGATACGAGCCGGTGATCTATTTCCCACGCGAAGATATCGCGATGGCCTTTCTCGATCCAAGCAGCAAGACCAGCCATTGCCCGCACAAGGGGGATGCCAGCTATTTCTCGATCGTGAACAAGTCCTCAGTGACCGAGAATGCCGCCTGGAGCTATGAAAACCCGATCGAGGCTGTATCTGAAATCAAGGGATATCTGGCGTTCTACACCAGTGACTCCGTCAAGGTCGAGCAGCTCTGATATATCAGGATCAGCCCGAGCCAATGCGGCTTGGGCTGGCCCTGCTCGTCGGCAAGCAAGAAATGATGCCAGTCTTGATGAACCCTTCCGCGCGATGCCCCGGAAAGGTCAAAAAGCCGCTGACAAACAGACTTACAGAAGAACGCTACGCGCTAGATGCCTCTTGGCCTGCTCCAACGCCTCACCTGAGCCAAAGACGTTTGCCTCTTTGGCGCATTCTATCGCGTAGTTGACCAAGGCTTGTAGGGCCGCCTGTTCTTTGTCCTGCTCGCTCAATTTGTTTTTTGCTTCGACCTCTTGCGGGTCGAATTCATAAGTACGCATAATTTTCCTTCCGCACCCAAGTAACGCCCGTTACTGTTAACCATAGTTCACAACAGCACTGGTCCAATCAAGCGAAAGAAAAAATTAATACATGCGTGACGCAGATGCATCGCAATTAAGTGGCCGTTTGTTGCGCGTTTTCATCACGGTCTACGACGAAATGTCGGTCAGCAAGGCCGCCGAGCGGTTGCATACCAGCCAATCGACCGTGAGCCACAACCTTGAAAAGCTGCGCAGCATCATTGGTGACAAGCTGTTCCTGCCCTCGGGGCGCGGGATCGTCCCAAGCGCACGGGCTGAACGTCTTGCCCCAAAGGTTCGCCGTCTGCTGGCACAAATGGATGCCCTCCTCGACACGGGCGAGTATGTGCCACAAAACGATCCAGACCCCTTCGTCATCGCGACGAACGGTGGCGTGCTGGTCCCAGAGGTCACCAAGATTTGCCAGACGATCTGGCGTGAAGTGCCTTCAAAGAAGCTGGTATTCCGGGAATTGGGAACGCGTGGGAACGCCGAAAGCATGCTGGGAAAAGGAGAAGCGGATTTTGCAATCACGCCGCGGCCCGCAAATTTTCCACTGACGCTGAAGCATACACATCTGTTCACCGAAGACTTCAAAGTCTTTTACGACCCTCAGGCCCGAGACCCGATCAAGGACATCTACGAGTACAGCGCCGCGCGCCATGCAACCCTGGACTTTGGTGGCTCGACCAAAAGCATCGTTCAAACATTTCTCGACGATCTGAACCTCAGTCGCAACGTCGCAGTGAAAGTCCCGAATGTCTGGCTTCTGGCAGAACTGATCCGCGGAACCGACATGATTGCGACCCTGCCAAGGATGTTGCAATTCTCGGCCTTCCGCCATCTCGATCATTGCACGCTCCCCCTCAGCATTCCTGCGGCGCGTTTCGATCTGATCTGGCATCAGCGCTATGACGACAGTGCGCGCCTGCGTTGGCTGCGTGATACTCTGACCCGGGTTTTCAAGGCCTGAGACAGGCGCGGCAATCCACTGCCCGGCTAGCTATGTTCTTCTGCGGCGGTGGCAACCAAGGCGCGGTTATAAGCCTTGAGCGCATCCACATGATGCAGCGTGCCCAGCAGGACGAGATCCCCTCCCTGTGTCGCATCCACGACCGGCAAGTAAGGCACATCCGCACGATCGAACACCGGCAAAGCGGCCTCAAGCGATTGATCTGACCGCAGGACCAGCCCCTGCTCCATCATCAACGCACAGTCCTCTTCGGTGGCACCACGCGGATCGCCCAACGGCCGCATCAGGCTGCCAACGCTCAACAGTGCAAGAAGATAGGCCTGCGGGCCGGCCGCACAGTGGATGTTCCTACGCTCAAGCTGCGTCAGGAAGAAAGAGCGGTCCACCAGCCGTGAGGCCAGCGCTGTTGACAGGGAGACCGCCACCATGACGGCAAGACCGATCTGCCAGTCGCCGGTCAGCTCGAATACGATCAGCGTTGTGGAAATCGGCGCGCCAAGAACCGCCGCCGCCACTGCACCCATGCCCGCAAAGGCATACAGCGTATGCGTGCCGGACACATCCGGCAGGATCGAGGTTGCGATCAGCCCAAAAGCCAGCCCAGTCATCGCCCCAATCATCAAGGACGGAGAGAAGACCCCTCCTCCCATGCGCCCGCCCATGGTCACCGCAACCGCGACAGCCTTGACCAGTGTAAAGAGGATCGCCTGCGAAAGTACCAGACCGCCGGTCAGCGCCAGTACCGTGGTCTCATAGCCGACACCAATGATATGGGGAAACCAGATAGCAATCACGCCCAGAAGCGCCCCGGAGACAGCCGGACGCAGCCAGCGCGGCAGCGACAGAGCGTTTTGCACCTCGGTTCCCAGGTTGTCGGCCCAAAAAATCGAGCGCATCAGGATCACCGCCACCAGGCCGCACACCAGCCCCAAGATCAAAAAGGCGGGCAGCTCCACATAAAACTGGAGCGCTCCGGGCGTGTTCAGGGTGAATTCGGTGACGTCACCGTACGCGAGCCGGTTGATCACAGTCCCGGCGACCGAAGCGATCACGATTGGCGCGAAAGCATGGACCGCGAAATGGCGCAGCACCACTTCCAGCGCGAACAAAGCCCCTGCGATGGGGGCGTTGAAACTGGCGGACACGGCAGCGGCAACAGCGCAGCCCAAGAGATCCCGCCCGGTGATACCATCTGCCTTGATCCGGTCGCTCACCCAGCTCGAGATGACCCCTGCCAGATGTACGACAGGCCCTTCGCGCCCCGAAGAGCCGCCGGTAGACAGCGTCAGGAATGAAGCCATGGCCGAGCCCAGCCCTTCGCGGATTTCCACCCGCCCGTTGCGCATCGCGGCGCCCTCGATCACATCGGCCACGGATCGCACCCGCCCATCCGGCGTGAAATGGTGCAGGATCAGCCCAACGATCAGCCCACCCACGGTGGGTATGATCAAAAGCACATACCAGGGCAGGCCTTGTGCAAAACTATGCAGGAAATCGACGTCATCCGCACCATAGACCCAGCCCTGCAGCGCCGTAATGCCCTTGCGAAAGGCGAGCGCTGCAAATCCGGCGGCCACACCGATCAAAAGAGCAATCAGCCAGAACTGAAACTGACTGGGTCCGCGATGTAGCAGGATACGCCAGATGTCCCGCAGCCATGCTAGCCCCTGCAGGGCTAGGGCTCTCAATCCTTGTCTGGGGTGCTCAATCATGGTGCGCCTAAATTCATCTGATTTATCCATTTAGGCAGAACAGGTTGCCAAACTGCAAACCCCTGACACCAAAAGCAGGCAAAAAACCTATCCGGTCAACAAGGCTCCTGCCGCCGCACGCGCCTCTTTGGTGATCGTGTCGCCAGATACCATACGAGCGATTTCATCAACACGCTCAGCCTCGCTCAGGGGCACGACTTCAGATAGTGTCATGCCCTCCATGACTCGTTTTTGTACCCGCCAGTGATGCGCGCCCTGGGCGGCCACCTGAGGGGAGTGCGTCACCACAAGCACCTGACCGCCTTCAGCCAGGGATTTAAGTCTGCGCCCTACGGCATCGGCCGTTGCGCCGCCAACACCGCGATCGATCTCGTCGAAAATCAGCGTCTTGTCCTGCTCATCACCGCGCAGACAAACCTTCAACGCCAGCAGAAACCGGCTGAGTTCCCCGCCAGATGCAATCTTGTTCAATGGTCCTGCCGGTGCACCGGGATTGGTGGCCACCGTAAAGGCCACATCGTCTTGCCCGTCGGGACCTGCCTGACCTTTCGCGATCCGCGTTTCAAAGACAGCGCGCTCCATCTTGAGTGGCGCAAGTTCCGCCATCACCGCTGTGTCCAGTGCGGAGGCCTGCTTGCGGCGCAGGTCGCTCAACGCTTCAGCCGCTTTTGCATAGCGGTCCTCTGCCTCTCGCAAGGCGGTCTCCTGATCCGCCAGATCCTGATCCCCCGCATCCAGAGCCGCGAGTTTCGCGCGCAGAGCATCCGCGTGGACAGACAGGTCATCCGGCAAGACATCATGCTTTCGTGCCATGGCACGTATGGCAAAAAGCCTCTCTTCGCAGGCTTCCAGATCTGCGGGATTGAAATCGAGGCTTTCAAGAACACGCTCAACCCCGTCCTGGGCATCCGCCAATTCGATCATGGCACGGCTTAGCGCGGCCAGCGGCTCGTCAAGGCTTGCCTCATCGGCGCCTGTGACCCCTTCCAGCCAACGCTGCGCCTCTCCCAAGGCCGGATCCGCGCCTTCGCTCAAAAGGGCATGGGCGCGCGCGATGTCTCCGCGGATACGCTCTGCGCCTTGCATCTGGCGACGACGCGCGTCCAGTGCTTCATCCTCACCGGGTTCGGGCGCCAGTTTGTCCAGCTCCGCCACGGCGTGACGTAGGAATTCCTCTTCAGCCTTCACCGCATCGAGCGCCGCCCGGGTAGCCTCTACCGTTTTGCGGGCCCGTGCCATGTCGCTCCATGCGCTGCGCGTGGCCGCCAAGGCCTGCTCAGCGCCTGCGAAAGCATCCAGAAGGCCGCGGTGACCCTTGGGATCCAGAAGCCCACGATCGTCATGCTGGCCGTGCAGTTCCACCAGCGTTTCGGACAAGGCACGCAATACCTCGCCCGAGCAGCGCCGGTCGTTGACCCAGGCTGTCTTGCGCCCTTCGGACGTATTGACCCGCCTTAGGATCAACTCGCGCCCCGTCGGCAGGCCTGCCTCTTCCAGTACGCGATGGGCCGGGTGATCCTCTGCAAGGTCGAATTCTGCTACGACCTCCCCCTGTTTGGCCCCTTGCCGCACCAATTCAGCGCGCCCACGCCAGCCAAGAACAAAACCGAGCGAATCCAGCAGGATCGACTTGCCGGCACCCGTCTCACCGGTCAGCACATTCAGACCGGGCTGAAAGTACAGCTCGAGATGATCGATGATCAGGATATCGCGAATATCAAGCGCACGCAGCATTGCCTTGCCCCGTTGCCAGCGCCGTTAGAGCCACTGGCCTTTGATCGACTGCCGGTAGATCTGGCTCAGCCAGTTGTTACCCCGATCGCGCATCTTTAGTCCTTGCGCAGTCAAAAGCTTGTAGCTGTCCTGATACCATTCGGTCGACTGGTAGTTATGACCAAGGATTGCACCCGCTGTCTGGGCTTCATCAACAAGGCCAAGGGAGAGATAGGCTTCGACCAGGCGATGGAGCGCTTCGGGGGTGTGGCTTGTGGTCTGGAAGTCCTCAACCACCACGCGGAACCGGTTGATCGCCGAGGTGTAGTGTTTCTTGCGCAGGTAGTAGCGACCGATTTCCATTTCCTTGGCCGCCAAGTGATCAAAGGCCAGGTCAAACTTCAGGATCGCCGCCGTTGCATATTCGCTGTCGGGATACACTTCGATCACAGTCCGCAGCGCCTGAAGAGCCTGGAACGTAAGCCCCTGATCCCGGCCGACCTCATCGATCTGGTCATAATAGCTCAGAGCCAGAAGGTACTGCGCATAGGCGGCATCTTCTTCGGTCGGATAAAAGTCGATGAAACGCTGCGCAGCGGCGCGGCTGTTCTCATAATCCTTTGACCTGTGCAGCGAATAGGCCTGCATGATCAAGGCTTGCTTGGCCCATTCGGAATAGGGGTACAGTCGCTCGATTTCGGAGAAGTAGTAGGCTGCATCCTTTGAGCGATTGCGCTGCAATTCGAACTCGCCGCGTTCAAAGATCTGCTTGGGGGTGTAGCCATCCAGTGGCGTTGAGCTTTGCGCCGCTCCACCGTCGCCGCCGCAGCCCGACAAAGCAGCCATCACAAGAACCGCGCCGATCAATTTGGCTCCTGCCCTGATGCCGATCATATTTGCCTCACCTTACCGCCTGTGACTCGCGGGTGTCCGCCCCGGGTTCAGCCCGGTCTAGCACATTCATTAAGCATGCAAAACGCCAATAACCCACCTAGGGCTTCACTTGGCAGAGATTGTCCACTTTGGTCAAGCGTCACTGGCAGCTTTGTCGGCGTCTTGCCTCGTTGAAACAGGGCAGCAGATGCCCGTAGCCCCTATCGCATACTTCTCAAAAGACAAAGGGCGCCAAGGCGCCCCGTCTCGTCGGTCCACTAGAGTTTCAGGTGCGGGCTCAGGCCACCCGGCGGTTCGCGCCCGGAATTTCGCCCCAGACCAGCCCCTGCCCGGGAAGACGTGCCACCATCGAAGGATCACATTCAACCATGCGCACGGCGCCCGGCGTCGCAAAGAGAGCCCGGAGCAGCGTGTTTGTCAAAGCGTGGCCCGCACGCTCCCCGATGTAGCGCCCCATGATCGGAGCGCCTGCAAGCGCAAGGTCGCCAAGCGCATCGAGCATCTTGTGGCGCACCGGCTCATCGCCGTGACGCAACCCCTCGCCGCTTTCAATCCTGTCGCCATCAAAAACGATTGCATTTTCGCCGGGCACACCGCCCAGCGCCAGACCACTGGCCTGCATTGCTTCAACATCGACGCGGCGACAGAAGGTACGGCTGTCGCAAAGCTCACGGGCGAATGCGCCATTGCGCAGGTCCAGCACCTTGCTTTGACGGCCGATTGCTTTTTCGGCAAAATCGATGTGGAATTCGATCACCAGACGGTCGCTCGGCAGCAGGGTTGCCTTGGCCCCGTCCTTTTCGACACTGACTTCCTTCAGAACCTGAAGGGCCTGCACTGGCGCATTCAGGCGGCGCACCCCATCCTGCATGATGCCGCGTACGAAGGGAGCAGAAGATCCATCCAAAATCGGCACTTCCGGACCGTCAATCTCCACCAGCGCATTGTGAACACCGCAGCCGGCCAGAGCGGCCATGACGTGTTCGACTGTAGAAACGGACACGCCTGCCGCATTGACCAGGCGCGTGCACAATGCCGTGCGCTCCACGTAATCCCAGCGTGCCGGGATGATGCTATCCCCCAAAGCAATATCGGTCCGCTTGAAGCGAATGCCATGACCTGCCGGAGCGGGCTTCAGAACCATTCGCGCGGGCTGGCCGGAATGCAGGCCTGCGCCTTCAAATGTCACCGATGCTTTCAGGGTATTTTGCACCTTGGGCCTCATTCAACTGCGTCCAACCTGCTGGGGCTGGCTTGAACACGATAGGTAAGGAGTCTCGCGCAAGGGCTCAACTCAATCTTTGTAACGGATTGAAACATGCGTGTAACAAATAGGCAAAACACTGCTCAACCCCGCCCAAAACATTGATTGCAAAAGAAAAGGGCCGCCTCTCGGCGACCCTAAACTTGCGGATTTCCGACCTGTCAGTTTGCCTGACGACGCAGAAAAGCCGGGATTTCGATGCGTTCCTGATCCGGATCGGCCTCCTGCGCAGGCTGCGGCGCAGCCTGCGGGGCGGCTGCTTGCTGCGGTGCTGGCGGCTGCTGACGCAAGGTCTGCGGCTTGCCTTCAGCGCCTTCGGCCGCGCTGCCGGTCATCCTGTGGATCAGCGAGTTAAGGCCAAAGCGGCGCTGCTCCTGCGGCTGCGCTGGTGCCTGCTGAGGCTGGGCGGCGACAGGACGCTGTTGCTGTGGCGCCTGCTGCTGCGGCTGCGCTTTTTGAGCGGCGGCTTGCAGGCGCACGATAGCCTCGGGCGACGGGGTGCCAGGCGCGGGCGGCTTGGGCGCAACAAAGGCCTCGGCCGCGTGCTCTGCAGCCGCATCTGACTGTGGCTGGAACTCCGGCACCTGCGGCTGGTAGGCGGGTGGCGGCAGACCGTCGTCATCATACACCTCGGAGGTGGCCGCAGGCTGGCTCGTCTCGGCGGCGACCGGTGCAGCTTCCATACCCTCAAACAGGTTTGGCTCCGGCGCGCCTACACTCTCGGCTGCAACTGCGGCAGGCTGCTGCTCAACCGTTTCCTCCAGCTCCAGCGGTGCGGCGCGGGTTTCTTCCACGCTGACGGTTTTCTTGAGAGGCGCAGCCATCGGACGGCGCGGCACCGGCATGTCGGTATTCACTTCAGAAGCGTCAATACCGGTCGCAACGACCGAAACGCGCATCTTGCCTTCCATCTCGGTGTCGAGCGTGGAGCCAACGATGATATTCGCATCCGGATCCACCTCTTCGCGGATACGGTTGGCCGCTTCGTCCAACTCGAACAGCGTCAGATCATGGGCACCTGTGATGTTGATCAGAACGCCGCGGGCACCGCGCAAGGAGATTTCATCCAAGAGCGGGTTCGCGATGGCTTTCTCGGCCGCCTGAATGGCGCGATCTTCGCCCTCGGCCTCGCCTGTGCCCATCATCGCCTTGCCCATCTCGTCCATCACGGCGCGAACATCGGCAAAGTCGAGGTTGATGAGGCCCGGACGGACCATCAGGTCCGTCACGCCCTTAACGCCCTGATAAAGGACATCGTCCGCCATCGAAAAAGCCTCGGTGAAGGTGGTCTTCTCATTGGCCAGACGGAACAGGTTCTGGTTGGGAATGATGATCAGCGTATCAACGACCTTTTGCAGCGCCTCAACACCGTCCTCGGCCTGACGCATGCGTTTGCCGCCTTCAAACTGGAAGGGCTTGGTCACAACCCCAACAGTCAGAACGCCCAGCTCTCGTGCGGCCTGCGCAATAATTGGGGCTGCACCGGTCCCAGTGCCACCGCCCATACCGGCAGTGATAAAGCACATGTGCGCGCCGGCCAGGTGATCCACGATCTGTTCGATGCTTTCCTCTGCAGCGGCAGAGCCGACTTGCGGGCGGGCGCCAGCGCCCAGACCTTCGGTCACTTTGATCCCGAGCTGAATCCGGCTTTTCGCAGCGCTTTGCTGCAGGGCCTGCGCGTCCGTGTTGGCGACGACGAAATCGACCCCCTCAAGCGCCTTGGCGATCATATTATTGACCGCATTACCACCAGCACCCCCAACACCAAAGACGGTGATCTTGGGCTTCAACTCTTCCTGTCCGGGCAACGAGAGGTTCAATGTCATGCTCTTTCCGCCTGTGTTTGCAGCCCTCCCGCAAGGGCCTTTTCCTGACTTTTCTGCGAAAACTGTACCGCAGCCACGGACTCACGTCATCCCAAAAAGCGAAATACGTCACAAAATATGGGACCCGACCCATATTTTTTCGCAGTATTTCGCCGACCAAGACAGATATAGCGGGAACAAAGCAACCGCTATACAAAAACCAGATCACTCCGGCGCCTTCGGGCCACCGGATCAGATCCTAAAGTATCGCGGTTTGGCCACTGCCCGGCCATATGACTCGTCGCTTTTCGCGTCCGTTAACAAGAATCTAACGTCTCTGCACCGCTCTGTCACGGGGGATAGGGGGCAGGTTTGCGGTTTTTTTGTCTCGACAGCCCCCGCCGGATCGCAACCCAATCCCGCGTTCACCAGTTGTCCTTGACCCACTTCAAAACCCGGCGAAGAGAATGGGCCGGATAGCGGTCCACGGGCATCTCGAAATCCCACCACTCGTCCTGCGGGTGCGCCGCAAAAAGGCTGAGTCCCACAGCCGAGGCGAACCCCGGTCCGGTTGCCGACTGCGGCAAGCCGTGAACCCGCAAGGGACGGCCAAGGCGCACCTGCTGACCCAGAATGCGGCTTGCCAGGGAGTCCAGCCCCATGATCTGGCTCGACCCACCGGTCAGAACGATCTGCTGGCTCGGCAGGCACTCAAAGCCAGCCGCATCCAGACGAACGCGCACCTCTTCGAGGATCTCCTCGACACGCGGGCGCATGATGCCAATCAGCTCGGCGCGGCTGACGGTACGGCGATCGTGTTCCCAGTCGCCGGTATCGCCGCCGATATCGATCATGTCGCGATCATCCGCGCCGGTGGCGTGGACCCCGCCGCAGAAGGTCTTGATCCTCTCAGCATTGGCCATTGGCACGCCTAGCCCCATGGAAATATCACTGGTGATGTGATCTCCGCCCATACGCACCGCATCGGCATAGATCATGTGCTTTTTCATAAAGATCGAAATTGAGGTCGAACCGCCCCCCATGTCGATGCAGGCAGCGCCAAGCTCCTGCTCGTCCTCGACCAGGGCAGCATACCCCGAGGCATAGGCCGACGAAGCAATCCCCGCCAGCTCCAGATCGCAGCGCTGGATGCAGCGCATCAGGTTTTGAACGGTCGATGAATCGACTGTCAGCATGTGCATGTCCACTGAAAGGGTCTGCCCCATCTGCCCGCGCGGGTCAGACAGGCCCGAGCGGTTATCAAGCGCAAAGTTCACCGGCTGCGCATGGATCACCTCACGACCGGCGCCGTAGTCCGGAACCTCGCAGGCGGCCAGAACGCGGGCGATCTCATTCTCCGAGACCTCATGTCCCTGCAGCTCCACCTTGGCATCGAGACCATAAGAGCGCGGGTTCGCTCCGGAAAAACAGGCGATCACGTGATCTACACGTACACCCGCCATTTTCTGGGCGCCCTGCACTGCGGTGCGAATGGCGCGCTCGGTTTCCTGCATGGCAGAGATTTCGCCGAACTGGACGCCACGGGACCGGGTTGTCGCCGCTCCGATGACCCGGAACCCCGACTGGCCCGCAAGCGAGCCAATCGATCCATCCTCGCTGAGCCCTCCTGCGCCGTCAAAGCGCAAAACGAGACAAGCGATTTTGGAACTGCCCACGTCCAGGATCGCGACCACTCCGCGCTGCAATGCCTGACGCCGCATCTGGCGCATGGCGCGCTGCGATTGATAAAGATCTGTCATCCTACAGCCCCCCGCCGTTCATTTCCCTGATCCGCCACCAGTCTTCTACCGCTGCCTGTGTCATACGCACCGTCGGACGTTCTGCAATGCGCATATCCACCACGGCCACATCCCGTTCAAGCAGATCCTTGACTTCGCTGACCACGATCACCCGCTCCAACGCCTGTGCCGGGTTCGCCTCGGGCAGCATGATACGTTGTCCTCGGTCGAGCACCACATCCCAGCGGCGATCACCCACGCGCACCAGCCCCCGCAGGCGCGCGCCAAGCGGCTTGGCTGCTGCAACAAGGCGCAGCGCCTCGGGCGCATTACGGTCGGCGCCCTTTCCGGCAATCAATGGCAGATCCGGATGCAGGCTGCGCCGCCCGAGTTCGGCCACGTGGGCGCCGGTTTCGTCAAGCAACGCCAGCCCATCACGACTGCGCCAGATAAGCGCTGGCTGACGTTCCTCCACGTCGATCTGAAGAATACCGCCCGGACGGATGCGGACGCTGGCGGTTTTGACAGGATCCAGGCCTTCAATCAGGTCACGGATCTGCTCAAGGTCAAGATCAAATGAGCTCACCGGGAAATCGAGCGGCACCACCTCACGAATATCGGCAGCAACGCTTGTCCCCGCGCCATCGATTGCCATGACGTTGACGCGGAACTCCGGGCGTTCCTCAATCGACGCACGGATGGAATGCACGGTGCCCCAGACCATGTCGCGGCGCCCTTCATCGGCCATAAAGCCCGCTGCGGCCACGCCGATCAGGCACAAGGGCAAACCGAAGCGCAAACCAAAGCGAATGCCGGGGGTCAGCATCCAGCGTTGAAGACGATACTTCAGTCGGGAGGGCGCCGGATCGGCCGCCGTGCCCTGCCCTTTGATCTTGCGACGGATCAGCGATCGCATGAGGCATCCTCCACCATCCAGGCACACATCTGGCCAAATGTCATTCCAACGACTGAGGCATGTTCGGGTGTGAGCGACGTCGGTGTCATCCCAGGCTGTGTGTTGGTTTCAAGCAGGATCAAGCCAGCCGCCCCCTTGCTGTCGTCCCAGCGAAAATCTGTGCGGCTTACGCCCTTGCAGCCCAGAACCTGATGAGCGCGCAGCGCGTAATCGAGACACTGGTCAAAGACTTCAGTCGGGATCCTGGCAGGCATTTCGTGACGGGAGCCGCCCGGCGTGTATTTGGCTTCATAATCATACCAGCCATCGGTTAGGATTTCGGTGACGCTCAGCGCCTTGTCGCCCATGACTGACACCGTCAATTCACGCCCCGGCACATAGGCCTCGACCATGACCTGATCCGGCATCTGATCGGAAAGCTGCGGCGGGCGATTGGCGGCCTCATGCACCAGGTAGATGCCGACGCTGGACCCTTCATTATGAGGTTTGACCACATAGGGCGGTGCCATCACGTGACGTTCCTGAACCTCGGTGCTTGCAAACAACCCGCTGTCAGCAACTGGCAGCCCGATCGAGCGGAACATCGCCTTGCTGCGTTCCTTGTCCATTGCGATGGCCGAAGCAAGAACGCCGGAATGGGTGTAAGGCAGGCGCATCCATTCCAAAATGCCCTGAACGCAGCCATCTTCACCCCACCGCCCATGCAGCGCATTGAAGACAACGTCAGGCTTTATCGCCTCAAGCCGGGCACACAGATCGCGCCCCGCATCCACCTCGACAACCTCAAAGCCTTCCCCCCTCAGCGCGGCGGCACATTCACGCCCGGAAGACAGGGACACCTCGCGCTCGGCCGAGGGGCCACCCATCAGTACCGCCACTTTCGGGAGTGTCCTGCTCGACAAACTCACCACAAGCGCCTCAATCCTATCGGGCTGTTCGCCCTTGTTTCTTGGGGCCATTGCGTGGCCCACGTCTTATTCTTGTCGGATCGCCCCCGCTACCCGCGGCGGAAACCCTGTTGTGTCATCTGAAGGCAATTGCGCCAGTCGACATGCGACAAATCACATACCGTAGGTCATCATACTGCCCAAAGAGTTACCGGGACCTTAACGTCCTCTTTACCATCCTTAATGGATGTCTCTTTCTAGCCCGAGTTTTGCACCGCGATCCAGCCAAATCAACGCTGATCTGTATAACTCGTGTCAATTGCGCATCGGTGCATCACCGAGGTCAGTCTTGCGCCGCTTCCGGCAGCGGATCGCCCACGCGCATGATCTCCCACTGGAGTGTGATGCCCGAGGCCTTTCGGACGGTTTCGCGCACTTTTTCGCCCAATCCTTCAAGATCGGCAGCCGTAGCATCGCCGGTATTGATCAGGAAGTTCGGATGCTTTTCGCTCATCTGCGCCCCGCCAAGCCGCGCGCCGCGCAGGCCCGCATCATCGATGACTTTCCAGGCCTTCAGATCATGCACATCCCCCGCCTGCCCGGTCGAGGAGTATCCCGCAGGGTTCCGAAAGGTGGAGCCTGCCGAGCGATCCTTAACTGGCTGGGTCTCGTCCCGTTTCCTCAGCTGCTCTTCCATACGAGCATGAAGCGCCTCGGGCGCGCCTTCCGGTGCCTTGAAAGTGGCAGAGACCAGAACGGCCCCTTCAGGAAACTTTGTCTGGCGATAAGCGAACTGCAGATCCTCGGCTTTCAACTCCTGCACCTCGCCCTCCCGTGTGACAACGGCGGCCGACTGGAACACATCCGCCGTGTATGAACCATAACAGCCCGCATTCATCCGCACGGCCCCGCCGATCGATCCTGGGATGGTGCGCAGGAAGGTCAGGTCCAGCCCCGCATCAGCCGCCTTGCGCGCCACATGGGCATCCAGCGCCGCAGCGCCAGCGGTGACGGTATCGCCCTCGATCTCGATCTGGTTGAAGCCGCGACCAAGGCGGACCACCACAGCCCGGATGCCACCGTCGCGCACGATGAGGTTCGAGCCGACCCCCATGGGAAAAACCTCCACCTCAGCAGGCAGAGCGCGCAAAAAGGCCTGAAGATCCGCAAGGTCAGCGGGCTGGAACAGCACATCGGCAGGTCCGCCCACACGCAGCCATGTCAGCTCCGACAGGCTGCGCCCCTCGGTCAGGCGTCCGCGCACTTCGGGGAGTTCGAAATTGGTCAGTGTCATAGTGTTTTCATCCAGCGTACGAGTGAACTGCCGACGAACCCGATGCAGAACGCTCCCAACATGGTCACGAAACTGATCCCCATGTAGACCAGAGCGAAGGCAAGCCCCATCCCCGATCCATCGTCGCCGTTTCCGTCTGCGAAACCCGGCACAATTCTCAGCTGATAGTCATAGTACGTCACTGCTGCGATGAACAGCCAGACCGCAGCGAAGACAATCAAGAAGAGCCTGACCTTCCCCAGCAAGCCTGCAATCAGACTCAATGCAGCAAGCAATCCAACGACGAATGAGGCCACTTCGTTCAGCGCCTCGATCCGAACGGGGCGCGCTTGCGAAGCCAGCGGCCCAGATAGATCACCGGGTAGCGCAATACGCTCATCCCCGCGATCAGCACCGCCAGCCCCCACCACGGACCATTCTCATAGGTCACATAGCCAAGGATCGGAATGCCCACGGCGATCAGCGCATAGGCGCGGCGCCAGTGGTTGTCGCGGCTCGGCAGCACTGCCAATAGGTTCGCAGCCAGCGCCCAAATGGCGGCGAGGGTCAGGGACAGGGTCACAACATGCCTCCCAGTGCTGTGATCAGGGCCATGGCCGACAGGATAAGGCCCACCACCGGCACCGCCATTGGCACCTCAAAGGGCGCGGCGGGCGCGCGGCGTTTCTGCAGGATCAGGGCGAGGTTCACCAGCACAAAGACCGAGAGCAGGACCGAGGACGTAACCTCCGCCAGACGCCCGACCGAAAAGAACAGGCCAGTCAGGATTACTGCGGCGCCCAGCACCAGCGTGGCCAGAACCGGCGTTCCGAACCTTGGGTGCGCATGACGGAAAAGGCCAAGCGCAGGCGTGCGCTTGCCCAGACCAAACAGCACGCGCGAGGCCATTACGATCTGCGCCAGTACCCCGTTGAGCGCGGCAAACACCGCGATATAGGACAGAAAATCAGCGTTTGAGCCGCGTGCCACTTGCCAGACCAGTGCCAGCGGGCTGGTGGACTGAGACAGCTCCGCAACCGGCACCGTGCGCACCGCCGCCCAGCAGACCAGCGCATAGATGATCGAGGTGATCGCCAGCGACAGAAGGATCGCCCGTGGCATGGTGCGGGTCGGCTCGGACACCTCCTCGGCCATGTTGACGATGTCCTCAAAGCCGATGAAGGCAAAGAAAGCCAGCACCGCCCCAAGGCCGACGCCCGCCCAGACCGGAATGCCCGGCAGCGCCATGGGCGCCGCCCAGTCTGCCGAAGGCTCCGCCGTACCGCCCGCCCAGATCACCAGCGCCAGGCCGATGATTTCGATGGCTGTGAAGACGGCCGCCAACGACAGGCTTTCAAGGACGCCGATCACCGCCACGGCAACAAGCGCGAGCCCCATCGCGATGATGGCCAATGAGCCATCCACGCCAGTGGCCGCCGTCAGATAGCCTGCCCCGCCACGCAGGACGGCTCCGGCCGAGACCGTCCCGGCAACGACAACCGCAAGCCCGACCAAGAGCGCCATGCCTTGGGAGGAAAACCCCTGCCCCACAAAGGCGGCCTCGCCTGCGGCTTCGGGCAGGCGGGTGGAAAACTCGGCATAGCTGAGCGCGGTGGGCGCTGCGATGAGACCGGCCAGAATGAAGGCAAGCGGCGCCCAGATCCCCGCATCGGCGACAACGGCCCCCACCAGAACATAGATCCCCGCCCCCACCATGACGCCAACGCCGTAGGCAGTCAGAAGACCCAATCCAATACGGCGTTTCAGCGGCTCTGCCATGGGACTATCCTTTGCGGGTCTCTACTGGCTTTGCTTCAGACGCTCTGGCAGACCGTTGGCCCAGGCGCTGATGGTGCCGGCGCCAAGACAGACAACCATATCACCGGGGCGGGCCTGTTCGCGCACCAGGCGCTCCAGATCGTCTTCGCTCAAGATGGCGCGGGCATGTCGGTGCCCGTGACGGATGAGGCCAGCCACCAGATCATCGCGGCTGGCGCCTTCGATGGGATCCTCGCCAGCGGCAAAGACCTCGGCAATGGCGACCACGTCGGCATCGTTGAAACAGGCGCAAAAATCGTCAAACAGGGACGACAAGCGCGAATAACGGTGTGGCTGGTGCACCGCTATGACACGGGCGTCGCTATCCGCCCCGATGGCTTGACGTGCGGCCTTCAGCACGGCCGCGATCTCGACCGGGTGGTGCCCGTAGTCGTCAATGATGGTGACGCCGTCCACCTCGCCCACCTTGGTGAAGCGGCGATTGACCCCGCCAAAGGCTGCAAGGGCAGCACGGATCTCGTCCCCCTTCATGCCCAGATGGCGGGCAACAGCCACCGCAGACAGGGCGTTCGAGACATTGTGATCGCCGGGCATCGGCAGGGTGCAGCCCTCGATCTTCTTACCCTCTGCCTGAAGCAGAATGTCGAAATGGGCCACGCCCGCCTTGTAGGTCAGGTTCACGGCCCGCACATCGGCCTGCGCGTTGAATCCATATGTGACGACGCGGCGGTCGGTGATGCGCCCGACCAGGGACTGAACCTCGGGGTGGTCGGTGCAGCAGACCGCAACACCGTAAAAGGGGATGTTGGAGACAAAGTTATAGAACCCGTCGCGCAAAGTGTCGAAGTCACCCCAATGCTCCATGTGCTCGGGGTCGATATTGGTCACGACGGCGATGGTCGCGGGCAGACGGTTGAAGGTGCCGTCGCTCTCATCCGCTTCGACCACCATCCATTCACCCTGCCCCATGCGCGCATTCGAACCATAGGCGTGAATGATGCCGCCGTTGACCACGGTCGGATCAAAGTTCCCGGCCACCATCAGTTCGGCCATCATCGTGGTGGTCGTCGTCTTGCCGTGGGTGCCGGCAATGGCGATGTTGGACTTGAGGCGCATCAGCTCTGCCAGCATCTCGGCCCGGCGCACGATGGGCAGGCCACGGCGGCGCGCCTCATCGAGTTCCGGATTGCCCGGCTTGATCGCGGAAGAAATCACCACGACCTCGGCATCCTCAAGGTTTTCGGCCCGCTGTCCTTCGAAGACAAGCGCCCCCAGACCTTCGAGCCGTTGGGTGATCTTGGAGGATTTGAGGTCCGAACCCTGCACCACATAGCCAAGGTTCAAAAGCACCTCGGCAATGCCCGACATACCTATGCCGCCGATGCCGACGAAATGGATCGGGCCGACGTCTCCGGGCAGTTTGGTGGCTGGTGTCATGTCTCTATTTTCCTTCTTCGGCCAGCTGCTCGACCAGGGCCACCAGGCGTGTGGTGGCATCGGGAACGCCAGTGCTGAGTGCTGCATTTGCCATCTGAGTGGCCGCCTTCGGGTTGCTCAGAACGGCCGTGATCTGCTCTGACAGGGCCGAAACGTCAAGGGCACTTTCCGGGATCAGGATCGCACCGCCCGCATCGACCAGTCCGCGCGCATTGGCGGTTTGATGATCGCCTGCCGCCGCTGCAAAGGGCACCAGTATCGACGGGCGCCCTATGACCGAAATATCGGCAACCGACGAAGCCCCCGAACGCGAGATCACCAGCTGTGCCTCGCTCATCCTAGCGGGCACGTCGTGAAAGAAGGGCTGAACGTCCGCATGTATGCCGTGCTCGGCGTAGAATGTTGCAACCCGTTCGCCGTCCTCGTCGCGCGCCTGATGCGACACACGCAGGTGCCGACGGATTTGTTCGGGCAAGGCCGCAATGGCGCCCGGCACCACATCGGAGAGGATGCGCGCGCCCTGGCTACCCCCCATCACCAGCAAAGACATCGGATAATCGCCGGGGGGTATATAGGCGGCCCCTGCGCGTTCCAGAACGGCGCCGCGCACCGGGTTGCCCACATGAAGGCCATTGGCCCCGTCCGGCAATTCGGTTGGCCAAACGCCGCAGGCCACATGGGCAACGCGCTTTGCAAAGAGTTGATTGACCCGGCCCAGAACTCCGTTCTGTTCATGGATCATGCGCGGCAGCCCCAGAAGCGTCGCCGCGGCCAGCGCTGGAATGGATGGATACCCGCCAAAGCCGACCACCACATCGGGCCGATCCTTGCGCATTTGCAGGGCCATGCTTGCGATGCCCCCGGCGATCTTTGGCCCGACCAGAGCTTTGGCCATCATGCCTCCGCGTGCAAAAGTCGCGGAAGACACTTGTGTGATCTGGACCGCCTCGGGAAAGGCTCCGGTATAACGGGCGCCGCGCGCATCTGTTGACAGCTTAACCCGCCAGCCCAGTTCCAGCATCGCCTCGGCCAGGGCCTGGGCAGGGAACATATGTCCTCCGGTGCCACCCGCAGCCATCAAGAGCAGTCTGTCCGTCATGTCACTTCGCCGCTTTGTTCCAGTCGCCTCAGCCGCGCCCGCGACCACGCAGGTAGTCCGCGATTTCGCCCTGCGGCCGCGACCGGGTAAAGGCCAATAGCATACCCATGGCAATGCCCGTGGCAATCAGGGAAGAACCACCATAGCTCACAAACGGCAAGGTCATGCCTTTGGCCGGCAGCAGGCGCACGGCCACGCCCATGTTGATCATCGCCTGCACGCCGAACATGCACACAAGACCGGTTCCGGCAAGGCGCACGAAAGTGTCACGCTCGCGCATCAGCCGGAACAGCGAACGCACCACAACGGTGGCGTAAAGCCCGATCAACACGACGACCATCACCAGACCGTACTCTTCAGCCGCTACCGCAACGATGAAATCGGTGTGTGCATCAGGCAGCGACCATTTTACCTGGCCCTCCCCCACACCGACGCCAAAAAGACCACCTTCACGGATCGCGTTGGTGGCATACCCAAGCTGCGTGGTGGGGTCCACGTCGGGGCTCAGAAAGCCATCAATGCGGCGCGCGAAGTGCTCGGAGTTGGAATAGGCAACCACACCGCCCATCACCACGACGGCTGCCATGCCAACCAAAAGAACCATCGGCGCGCCCGCAACAAAGTACATCACACCCCAACCAAAGAGCGTCAGCGATGCCTGGCCGAAATCCGGCTGCATCACCAGCATCAGAACGACGCTCACACACAGGCCAAAGGAGATCAGGGTTCCCGGGGGACCGTTGATCTGCTGGCTCGCAGCGATCATCCAGGCGGCGACAACGATGAAGCCAGGCTTCAGAAACTCTGAAGGCTGCAGCGAGGCAAAACCAAGCGAATACCAGCGCACTGCGCCCTTACCGAAATCGGTGCCAAAGATCGGCAACAGCGCCAATGCAACAAAGGCAAAAGCAAAACCGATGATCGCAAGGCGCCGCACAAGCGTCGGTGACATCATCGAAGTCAGAACCATGGCGATCAGGGCGACTCCGCCGAACACCGCCTGCCGTTGCACGTAGTGGAAGTTGCCAAAGCCATTGCGCTCGGCCAGCGGTACAGAGGCGGCAAGCCCCAGCAGCAGCCCAAGCACAAAAAGCATCAGGACCGAGGACATGGTCCACTTGTCCAACGTCCGCCACCATTTGGGAAGGATGGGTTCACCCGATTGTACGGGGACCGCACCATAGACCATTTCAGTCATGGAAACACCGCTACTGTTTGCCTCAAGATACGCCCCTTGTCGGGGTCTGTTCCAAAACAGTAACCCGAAAACGCCTCCCAGGCCAGCGCCATGATTCGCATCCGGCAGGATTTTGCGAGCCTGCAAGGTCAATGGCCAACCCTTGCGCCCTTCGCCGTTCCGTGGTCGATGCCTCTCATGCAGTTCAACACCGTGATTCTCGGCGCCGGCGCGGCCGGTATGATGTGCGCAGCCCACGCGGGCGGCGATACCCTTGTGGTGGACCATGCCAAGGCACCGGGGGAAAAGATCCGCATCTCTGGTGGCGGGCGCTGCAACTTCACCAATCTGTACGCCGAGCCAGCGAACTACCTGTCCGGCAACCCCCATTTCTGCAAATCGGCGATGGCCCGCTACACCCAATGGGATTTTATTTCGCTGGTGGATCGCCACGGCATCGCCTGGCATGAAAAGACCCTTGGCCAGTTGTTCTGCAATGGCTCGGCCAAGCAGATCGTCGCCATGCTGGTGGAAGAACTGAAGGCCGCCGGTGCCGATCTTTGGCTACATAGTGAAATTGAGAGCGTGAGCCATGCAGGTGACACCTTCACCCTGTCGCTGCGCAAAGACGGTAAGCCCCAGACCGTCACCTGCCGCAATCTGGTCCTCGCAACGGGCGGTAAGTCGATCCCCAAGATGGGCGCTACAGGTCTTGCCTATGACCTTGCCCGCCAATTTGGACTACCTGTCACCGAGACCCGGCCTGCGCTTGTGCCCTTCACCTTTCCCGAGGGGCGCTTTTCATCGCTTGCGGGGGTGTCGCTGCCCGCGCGCCTTTCAAATGCGCGCACCAGCTTTGACGAGGCGCTCCTGTTCACGCATCGGGGTCTTTCAGGACCCGCAGTGTTGCAGCTCTCCTCCTACTGGCGTGAAGGAGAGGAGATCGCGGCAAACCTTGCACCGCAGATTGATCTCTTTTCACTGCTGCGCGCTCAGCGGCATACGGCAGGAAAACGCGCGATCGCAACCGAACTCTCCCGCCATCTGCCCGCGCGACTGGTGGACCACCTGAAAGAAACTCTGGCGCCCACCTACGACCTTTCGGCACGACTTGCCGATCAATCAGACACGGCGCTGCAGGCGCTCTGCAATCAACTGACGGACTGGCACCTGACGCCGGGCGGCACCGAAGGCTATCGCACAGCCGAGGTCACTTTGGGCGGTATCGACACCGATGCGCTCTCCTCCAAAACCATGGAGGCCAAATCCCGCCCCTGCCTTTACGCCATTGGCGAAGCCGTGGATGTCACCGGCTGGCTGGGTGGATACAACTTCCAGTGGGCCTGGGCCTCGGGCCATGCGGCAGGCACTGCCATCGCGACCAAACGCTGAGCCGTACCGCTCCCCGGAATTTCCGCTTAGGTGAACCCGACCCCCATTGCCCTAGCCGAGTTTCTTTCGGACCTCGGCGATGAAATCCTCGCCGCGCTGCTCGAAATTGTCGTATTGGTCGAAACTGGCCGCCGCAGGGGCCAGAAGGACAGTGTCGCCCTGCTCGGCCTCTTCCATCGCCCGCGCAACCGCTTCCGCCATCGTTGTACAGACCTCGGCTTCGACCTCCAGCCGCATCGCAAAAGCGGCAGCCTCCCGGCCAATCACATAGGCCTTGCGCACGGCGCCCGCCTGTCCTTTCAACGCATCAAGACCGCCGTCTTTTTCAAGCCCGCCGCAAATCCAGCGGATGTTCTTGAAGGCCCCAAGCGCCTTCAGAGCGCTGTCGACATTTGTCGCCTTGCTATCGTTGACGTAGCGCACCCCGCCCGCCTCGGCGATGGTCTGACTGCGGTGCGGCAGACCCGGATAACTCGCCAGCCCCGCCTCGATCACGCGCGGGGCCAGACCCAACGCACGCGCCGCCGCATAGGCCGCGCAGGCGTTCTGGTGGTTATGCGCGCCCGGCAGGCCCTGCATGGGGCGCAGATCGATCGAGGCCACCTGTCGCCCCTTGCGGTACTCGCTGAGGAACCCCTTGCGGGCAAAGACCTGCCAACCCGGCCCGGTGAGTTTTTGCGCCGCCGAGATGCGGATCACCCGGTCATCGCTTGCAGCCTCCGATAGCTGCCCCGCCAGAAACAGCCCCTCTTCCTCATCGATGCCGATTATGGCACGATCCGGCCCGCCTTCAGAGAACAGCCGCCGCTTGGCTGCGAAATAGCCGCCCATACCGCCGTGCCTGTCCAGATGGTCGGGGCTGAGGTTGGTAAAGACCGCAATATCCGGTGTCAGGGCACGCGCAAGTTCGGTCTGGTAGCTCGACAGTTCCAAAACGACGACGCCGCCATTGCCGGGTGGGTCGATATCCAGCACCCCGCGCCCGATATTGCCCGCCATCTGGCTGTCGCGACCCGCTTCCTCGAGGATATGATGCAACAGGGCCACCGTGGTGGACTTCCCGTTCGATCCGGTGATTGCCACCACTTTGGGAGGCTGATCGAACTCGTCCCACTCTCCCGTTGCAACGGATCGGAAGAACAGCCCTATATCGTTGTCCACCGGCACCCCCGCCAGAAGGGCCGCCCGCACCACCGGATTGGGTTTGGGATAAAGATGCGGAATGCCGGGCGAGACGATCAGCGTCGCAACCTCATCAAAAGCGCCGACGCGGCCCAGATCGGCGCAGGAAAATCCCTCCGCCTCGGCCCGCTCCCGAGCGCCCGGATTGTCATCCCAGCACAGCGGGACTGCGCCGCCCTCTTTCAGAGCCCGTGCCGCAGCAAGCCCCGACCGTCCAAGCCCCAGAACGGCAACCTTCGTCCCTTCAAACCCGCGTACAGGGATCATGCCCAGCCTCATTCTTGGATCAAATTTCGGCGCAGAGTGCACCGGCGAAAACGGCTTTGCAAGACGTCATGGAAGGCGCCGACACGCGCCACATGGCGCGTGCCACGCCCAACCCCTGGCAGACGGGCCTTGCCCGGCGAAGGGGGCGGGAGCGCAGGCCGCTGCAACGAAAAAGGAGGCCGCGGCCCCCTTCCCCGAACACCTGAATTGTCACGCAAACCTAGCGCACTTTCAGCGTCGCAAGACCGATCATCGCGAGGATCAGAGATATGATCCAGAACCGGATCACGATGGTCGGCTCTGCCCAGCCCTTCTTCTCGTAATGGTGATGGATCGGCGCCATCAGGAAGACACGCTTTCCGGTGCGCTTGAAATAGAGCACCTGGATGATGACGCTCAGCGCCTCAACGACAAATAGCCCGCCCACGATGGCCAGAACCAGCTCGTGCTTGGTGGCAACCGCAATGGCGCCCAACGCCCCGCCGAGGGCCAGCGAACCGGTATCGCCCATAAACACAGCAGCGGGCGGCGCATTGTACCACAGGAACCCGAGACCTGCGCCAAATAGGGCTGCGGCGAAGATCAGGATCTCGCCCGTTCCAGGCACATAGTGCACGTCCAGGTATTCCGTGAAATCGACCCGGCCCACAGCATAGGCAATCACGCCCAGCGTACCACCGGCGATCATCACAGGCATGATGGCAAGGCCATCCAGCCCGTCGGTCAGGTTCACAGCATTGGCCGCTCCCACGATCACGCAGATCGAGAACGGCACGTAGAACAGGCCGAGATTTATCAGGGTGTCCTTGAACACCGGCAGCGCCAGCTGGTTCTGCAGCTCCACCGGGTGATAGGCCGCCGCCCACAGGGCCGCAATAATGGCAATCAGAATGCCAAGCCCCAGCCGCACCTTTCCCGGCACACCGGCGGTGTTTTGCTTCGAGACCTTGGCGTAGTCATCGGCAAAGCCAATGAGTGCAAAAGACAGTGTCACAAACAGGACCAGCCATACAAAAGCGTTGTCCCAGCGCGCCCACAAAAGGGTCGAGGTGATCAGTGCCCCCACGATCAGCAAGCCGCCCATGGTCGGCGTGCCGGCCTTCGACAGATGCGCCTCGGGGCCGTCATCCCGGATCGGCTGCCCCTTGCCCTGCCGCTTGCGCAGCACATTTATCAGGGGCCGCCCAAACAGAAAGCCGAAGACCAGCGCCGTCATAAAGGCGCCGCCCGCGCGGAAGGTGATATAGCGGAAGAGGTTGTAGAAATCACCGCCATCCGACAGCGCCGTCAGCCAATAGAGCATGTCAGCCGGTCCTCACTTGGTTACATCGGTATCAGAGTTCTGGCTGCCATGACCCAATTCGCGGATGCCGTCAACGATGGATGCCAGTTTCATGCTGAGCGAGCCCTTGACCAGCACGATATCACCCGCCCGGATCTGCCCTGCCAGATCTGCCAGACCATTTCCGCTGACCTCTTGCCAGCTGCCGCGTTTGCTCTCGGGTAGTGCATCGAACAGATGACGCATCAAGGGTCCAATGCAATGGAGCTGGTCGACGCTTTCCAGCGCCGGGTGCTCGGCCAGAGCGCGGTGCAACTCTGCCTCCTGCGGGCCAAGTTCTTTCATGTCGCCCAAATAAGCGATGCGGCGCCCACCAGCGCCGACCGGTGTCGCCGCCAGCACATCCAGCGCCGCTTTCACCGAGGTCGGGTTGGCGTTGTAGCTGTCATCCAGAAGTAGAACCTGCCCTTCTGGGAGCGCCACCTCTTCACGTGCGCCGCGCCCTGTGACCGGCGACCACAGTGCAAGACTGGAAATCGCCATATCCAGATCCGCGCCAAGCTCTTTTACGCACAGGAGAGCACCCAGCGCATTCATCGCGAAATGCGCCCCCAGCGACTGAATGTGCAACTCTGCTGGATCGCCAAGGAGGTTCGCCCTCGCTACGGTCTCTTCACCGCTCAGGCGCACGTCCAACAGGCGCGCATCCGCGCCATCTCGGCCAAACCAGCGCGTCTTTGCGCCTACACTCTCGGCAGTCTCTTTCAGGATCGGCGCTTCGGCGATATCCGCGTTGAGAACCGCCACCCCGCCCGGCTCGAGCCCTTCCAGGATCGAGGCCTTCTCGCGCGCGATCCCGGCAACATTCTCAAACGCCTCCAAATGCACTGCGGCAACGGTGGTCACCATGGCCACATGCGGGCGGGCCTGACGGGCCAGCGGCGCGATTTCTCCGGGGTGGTTCATGCCGATCTCGATCACGGCAAACTCCGACTCCCGCGGCATCCGTGCAAGGGTCAGCGGCACGCCCCAATGATTGTTGTAACTGGCTACGGCGGCATGGGTGCGGCCCTGATCGGACAGAATGCGCGCCAGCATTTCCTTGGTCGAGGTTTTCCCGACGGACCCGGTCACAGCCACCACACGCGCATCGGTGCGGGCGCGGGCGGCGCGGCCCAAGGCCTCCAGCCCCGTCTGCACATCCTCCACCAGCAAAATAGGCGCCCCCTCGGGCACACCTTCGGGAATGCGTGAGACAAGCGCAGCGCCCGCCCCGGCCTCCAGCGCTTGGGCCACAAAATCATGCCCATCCCGCACGGCCTTGAGGGCCAAAAACAGATCGCCTTTACGCAGGGTGCGGGTGTCGATGGATACGCCGGTGACGCTCCATTCGCCAAAGACCTGTCCGCCAGTGGCGGCAGCAGCTTCGGCAGCGGTCCAAAGGGGCATAGTCATACTGTTTTCCCGTCCAGCGCCGCGACAGCCATGCTGGCCTGCTCCACATCGTCAAAGGGCAGGACATCGCTACCCACAACCTGACCGGTCTCGTGCCCTTTGCCGCAAACCAGAAGCGCATCACCCGGCTCGAGCGCGGCGACGCCACGCAGGATCGCCTCGGCGCGGTCGCCGACTTCCAGCGCGTCCGGCGCCCCGCCTTTGACGGCAGCGCGGATCACGGCAGGGTCTTCGCTGCGTGGGTTATCATCGGTCACAATCACCATATCCGCATTGTCATGCGCTGCCTTGCCCATAAGCGGGCGTTTACCCGTATCCCGATCGCCCCCGGCGCCAACGATGGCAATCAGGCGCCCCAGCACATGCGGACGCAGCGCCTTGATCGCGGTCGAGACAGCATCGGGCGTGTGGGCATAATCGACAAAGACCGAGGCCCCATTGTCGCGGGTTGCCGCCAGTTGCATCCGCCCGCGCACGGTCGTGAGTTCACCCAGGGTCTCGAACACCCGCTCCGGCTCTTCACCGCTGGCGATGACCAGACCGCAGGCCATCAGAACATTCTCTGCCTGAAACCCGCCAATGAGATTGAGCCGCGCCATGAAGGGCCTATCATGCCAGGAAAACCGGATGTCCTGCCCGGTGCCATCATAGCGCTGCCCAACGAGGGAGAGATCGCCAAGACCGCGCCCTATGGTGATCACCTCCTGCCCGCGGGCCGCCGCGATGGCGCGCATCTCCGCCCCGCGCGGATCGTCCATGTTGATGACTGCAACACCTTCTTCGGGCAGCACCCGGCGGAAGAGCCCTGCCTTGGCGGCAAAATACTCTTCGAATGTGTGGTGATAATCCAGATGATCCTGGCTGAGATTGGTAAAGCCTGCCGCCGCCAGCTCCACACCATCAAGGCGCCGCTGATCGAGCCCGTGAGAGGAGGCTTCCATCGCTGCATGCGTAACCCCGGCAGAGGCCGCAGCCGCCAGTGCGCGATGCAGGGTGATCGGCTCGGGCGTCGTATGGGCCAGCGGATAGCTCCAACCGCCTTCAACGCCTGTCGTGCCTAAGTTCACCGCCTCGTATCCCATCGCCATCCAAATCTGGCGCACGAAGGTCGAGACCGAAGTCTTACCATTGGTGCCGGTAACCGCGACCATTGTCTGCGGCTGAGCGCCGAACCAGAGCGCGGCAGTGAAGGCGAGCACCTGCCGGGGATCCTCGACCACGATCAGCGCGGCATGGCTCTCGGCCAACGCGCCGGTGGAAAGTTCCGCTCCGGCGGCATCGGTCAGGATAGCAGCGGCCCCCTCGGCCAACGCGGCCGGAATGAAATTGGCGCCATGCACGGTGCTACCAGGCAAGGCTACAAACAAGGCACCTTCCCCCACCTTGCGGCTGTCCACCACAAGGTCCGAGATCAGCGGGTCCGCGCCGCCGCGAGCCGTGAGACCAAGCTGGCTCAGACGCCGCGGCGCCGGTTTATCCTGTTCAGAAGTGCGACTCATCCGGGCACCCTCGCCAATCGTCAGTTTGAGGTGAGGGTTATATCAGTCAGTTGAGGAGGTTCAACTTGCGGCCTGAGGCCCAGAAGCGGCGCGATGCGTTTCACCATTTCAGCTGCAACAGGTGTCGCCGTCCAGCCAGCGGTGCGGCGCTCTTCGCCATGGGCAATGACGGAAGGCTCATCAAGGGTTACGACCAGAACATACCTCGGGTTGCTGGACGGGAAGATCGAGGCGAAGGTGGCGATCACCTTGTCTTCGTAATAGCCACCCCGCGGTTTGGGCTTGTCAGCCGTGCCGGTCTTGCCGCCCACCTGATAGCCCGGAACACGGGCAAAGCTGGCGGTGCCTTCGGTGACCACACGGCGCAGCATGGTGCGCGCGGCATTAGCCGCTTCGGCCGACATCACCCGCGCGCCGCGCCGGGGACCGTTCTGCTTCAGAATGGTCGGGTTGACACGATAGCCGCCATTGGCGATCGCCGCATAACCCGCGGCCAGATGCATAGCCGTGGTGGAAATGCCGTGGCCGTAGGAAATCGTCATGGCCGACAGCTCCGACCAGTTCTTTGGTGTCAGCGGCTGACCGCCGCTTGCTTCGACAATCTCGATCGGGGTTGGCTCCAGCATGCCAAGTTCGTTCAAAAAGCTTCTTTGACGGTCCGCACCGATCTGCTGTGCAAGGCGCGCCGTTCCGATGTTGGACGACTTCTCGATGATCTCGCTGACCGTCATGGAGTTCCCGTAGTGACGAAAATCGCGGATCGTGAATTTGCCCCAGCGCAAAGGCCCACGAGTATCTATCACGGTATCCGAAGACACCAGCCCCAGATCGATCGCCTGAGCGGCGGTGAAGATCTTGAACGTGGACCCAAGCTCATAAACACCCTGGACCGCCCGGTTGAACAGTGGGCTGACGGACGGGTCAAACCCGGATGTTGGCGGGCGCGGGCGATCATTCGGGTCAAAATCTGGCAGCGAGACAACTGAAATCACCTCGCCGGTGTGCACATCCAGTAGGATGGAGGTCGCCCCCTTGGCATTCATCAGCTTCATGCCGCCATCCAGCACCCGCTCGGCCGCAGCCTGCACAGTCAGATCAAGAGAAAGCTGAAGCGGCCTGTCGCCATTGGACGGATCACGCAGGTAGTCGTCAAACTCCTTCTCGACACCGGCCACGCCGATCACCTCGGCGGCAGAGACGCCCTCTTTGCCAAAGCCAGCGCCGCCCAGGATGTGAGCCGCAACGCTGCCGTTAGGGTAAAGGCGCATCTCGCGCGGGCCAAACAGCAGGCCGGGATCGCCGATATCATGCACCGCCTGCTTTTGCTCGGGGCTGATTTTCTTTTTGATCCACAAGAACTTGCGCTTGCCCGTAAATTTCTCGATCAGCTCATCGCGATCAAGATCCGGGAAGATCTCTGCCAGACGCGTGGCGGCGCCTTCGGGGTCGATCATCTGCCGGGGTTGCGCGTAAAGGGAATGCGTTTCGAAATTGGTCGCCAGGATCCGACCCTGCCGGTCCACGATATCGGCGCGCTGCGCGGCAATGACGCTGCCCGCCACGCTAGCGACAGGCTCGCTCGGCTCGGACGTGGCCAGAACGCCCATGCGCCCTGCAACCGCCACATAGGCGCAAACGAAAAAGACCCCAAGTACCAAAAGGCGCCCCTCGGCGCGCTGGCGGGCCTTGGCCTGCATATCCTCGTGACGCAGACGGATGTTTTCCTTTTCGATGACATCGGGATTCTGCCCTTTGGCACGGGCATTCAGGATACGGGCCAGGGGGCGCAAAGGCGTGCGGATCATGGCTGATCCTCCCCGCCGGAGGTCGCATTCAGCCCCGAAACATCAATACCGCCAGTGATCGCAAGCGCGGGAATGGGGGGATAGGCCACCTCATCGACTCGGCCAAACTGATCGGGGCGCAGGGGCAAGAGGCCAAGCCTGTCAAAGTTCAGCTCCGCCAGACCGATCAAACGGTCGGGGCGGTTTAGATAGGCCCATTCGGCCTTCAGCACGCCAAGGCGCACCTGAGCCGCGCCAATGTCACGCTGCAACTGGCGCGTTTCCTTGAGTACCTGCTGCGTGGCGTAATTCTCGCGGTAAGCCCAGAAGGCAAGACCAAAGACCGCCAAAGCGGTGACGGCATATAAGAGCGACTTCATCTGCGCGCCTCCTTCAACTGTGGCATGCCCAGCTCACGGGCGGAGATGGGCTGTGGCGGCGCATCAGTGCGCCGACCTACCCGCAAACGGGCCGAGCGGGAGCGCGGGTTCTCCGCAAGCTCCTGATCGTCAGGGCCAATGGCCTTGCGGGTGACGATTTCGAACTGCGCGGGCGTTTCTTCGATCTCGGGCGCGTAGCGATTGGCGCGCCCGGTCTTGCCCGCACGGTGCTGAAAGAAACGTTTGACCATGCGGTCCTCGACCGAATGGAAGGTCACAACCGCCAGAAGGCCACCGGGTTTGAGCGCGCGCTCCGCGGCGAGCAGCCCTTCGAACAGCTCATCGTACTCGGCATTCACCGCAATGCGCAGCGCCTGAAAGCTGCGCGTCGCAGGATGGGACTGGCCCGGCTTGGGGCGCGGCAGACAGGATTCGATAATCGCGGCCAGTTGCAGAGTGGTTGTGATCGGCTCCAGCGCGCGGGCCTTGACGATAGCGCGAGCAATGCGGCGGCTGGCGCGCTCTTCGCCATAGTGGAACAGGATGTCGGCCAGCTCTTCTTCGCCAAGCTCCGCCACCAGATCCGCCGCCGAAGGCCCCTCCTGCGACATGCGCATATCAAGGGGGCCATCCTTCATGAAGGAAAAACCGCGCTCGGCAAGATCGAGCTGCATGGACGAGACGCCAAGATCCAGCACGACGCCATCCAGATCCTGCGCATATTCGTCCATGCGGGAAAAAACGCCCTGCTGCTGCACCAGCCGGTCGCCGTAGTCTCCGGCCCAGGCGCTGGCCATCTCAAAGGCCAGCGGATCGCGATCCACCGCAATTACCTGATCCGCGCCTGCATCAAGCAGCGCGCGCGTGTAGCCGCCCGCGCCAAAGGTGCCATCAAGCCACCGCCCTGATACCGGAGCAACAGCCTTGAGCAATGGACGCAGCAATACGGGAATGTGAGGACCGGAGGAAACGGATTGGCCCGAAGTCATGCCTCAAACCCCTCCGGCGCCATCAAGAAACTGAAGCGGATCAAAGCCTTCTGGCAGTTCCGCCATCCGTTTTTCGACTTCGGCCATCTCGACTTCTTCATAGGTCTGCGGCTTCCAGATCTGGAAGGTATCACCTGATGCAATGAAAAATGCCTCACCCTCAAGCCCGATCTTGTTGCGCAGCTTGGCAGGCAGGACGAGGCGGCCGGTCTCGTCCACGGTGGTCGGCAGGGATTGACCGTTGAACATGCGCTCAAGCAGCTTGCGCTGAAAGGATCCGCGCGGCAGTTCGGCGATCTTGGCATCGACTTCTTCGATTGCCTCCATCGTATAGCACTCAAGGAATTTGCGGCTGTCGTCACCGTAGACGATCACGAGTTCGGGGTTGTCGCCGGGCTGCTGCCAGTTGGGATCGCAAGCCTCCAGAACGCGGCGAAAGGAAGCCGGGATAGACACCCGCCCCTTGCTGTCCACCTTGTGGTGGCTTTCGCCTCTGAACCTGCGGCCCAATTTACCGTCCCTTTTTCGCGTCCCTCGCGGTGTGTTTTGCCCCCTGGAAGTGAAAGCGGCGGGTTGATCTGCTGCCACTGATCAACCCGCCGCCTTGTCCCGCCTTGCGGGGATGTCCGACTGCGCGCGCCACCTGGGGGGATGTCTGCTCGCCCGCGCGCCGGAGCTCTTGGTTCGATGAAAGCGAAGGCCTGTATGAAACCTGCTTTTTGTGTTTTCGCGTGGGGTCGTTTGGTGCCCCGTCCTTGCTCTCTTTCGATGACAAAAGGGATACTATGGGAAATTAGGGTACGGCAATAAGTTTCTTCACCAAGACACGGGAAAACACCGGTTAAGACGGGCAAATCCTATTAAGACACTTTTAACCTTCTCAAATCGCACAGCCTAAATTGCGCCAATTTTAACTTTCACACCTATATGTAGTGGTCACGGAACATCCCCCAAGCACCCATAGTTTCCCAGAAAAAAAATAAGGCATTTTTGTGGCAGGCCAGATGTTCACGTTACATTCTCGAGCTCGCACCCCCAATTCGGTCACAAGCAGGCCATTCCCAGCCAGAATCACTCCCAAAGCGCCACTTGCGATTCGCCTAAATCGCCCCCCGATCCCCCGCGCAGCGCAGGGCAGCCAAGGCGCGCCCATGAATTCCCATGAGACCCTCACGCCCCCAGAACGCGCAGCAAAAGAGACCACCGCCCACCCCGAAGGCTTTTGGCGCTACGCGCCGCCTTTCACCATTGATGTGACTTGCGCACATATGCAGAGCATTCGCGCAGCCCGGCAGATAGAAAGCACCGCCCTGATCAAACCCGCCCGGCGACAGGTCCGCCCACGCGGCCACAGGAGCAGGTTTTGATGAGGGACGAAAAGGCATCCGCCAGAAATGACAAAGCCCGCCCCGTCAGGAGACGTTCCAGGCTGACCCCATCGATGGACACGTCGAGGTACTCAGAGGAGTTTTTGACGTCACCTTCTTCAATGACAAAGGACAGCACCGCATCGCCAGAGATCGACGTCGGCGTCACGAGGTTGTCAAAATCCAAGTAGGGATAGGAGCTATGCGTATTTGACCCCGGACCCAAGGTTATGGTTACAGCCTGCGCCGTGCCTGTGCATGCGACAAGGCATGCCGCAAACAAAGTCGTCTTCATGCCCCCCCAATCCACCCAAGGTGGAACAGTCCCAAAACCCAACAGCTCTCACCACCTCAAGGATCAAATCACAACTTTTTGCCCATCCTTCATAGCCTGCGCGCCAAAGCCGTCGCCTGTGCAACGTAACAGGGCCGTCGGTTGACCTGCAGCTTGCGCGCTGCTTTGGGCTTGGCCTTACCGACGGCCTCGTCAGGCCATGCCGCCTTGCACCAGGCCCGCTGCAATGCGCCCATAAGCCTCGGCCATGGCGCCATCCCCTGCT
Organism: Phycobacter azelaicus; assembly: GCF_014884385.1. Classification (NCBI taxonomy): domain Bacteria; kingdom Pseudomonadati; phylum Pseudomonadota; class Alphaproteobacteria; order Rhodobacterales; family Roseobacteraceae; genus Phycobacter; species Phycobacter azelaicus. The sequence goes on from NZ_WKFH01000003.1 coordinate 38,939, forward strand.
GCTATCGGCGTGCCGCCATCGGCAGCCAGACGCGTCTCCAGATCGATCGGCAGCATCCCCAGCAACGGAAGGTCAAGCCGCTTTGCCTCGGCCGCTGTGCCACCGTGGCCAAAGATATGATGCTCGCCGCCGCAGTCCGGGCAAGTAAAGAAGGACATGTTTTCCACCAGCCCCAGTACCGGCACCTTCAACTGCTCGAACATGTTGAGCGCCTTGCGGGCATCAATAAGAGCCACATCCTGCGGCGTGCTGACCACGATTGCGCCCGTCAGTTCGGCCTTGGTGCACAAGGTAAGCTGCACATCGCCAGTGCCGGGCGGCAGATCCACGATCAGAACGTCAAGCTCTCCCCAGTCCACCTGGCCCAGCATCTGTTGCAGGGCGCCCATCAGCATCGGGCCGCGCCAGATCACCGCCTTGGCGTCGTCCACCATCAGGCCGATGGACATCAGAGTGACCCCATGAGCCTGCAAAGGCGTGATCCGCTGCCCATCAGGGCTCGATGGGCTGCCAGTGACCCCCATCATCCGCGGCTGGCTGGGGCCATATATGTCTGCATCCAAGAGACCGACCTTGCGCCCCTGCCGTGCAAGCGCAACAGCGAGGTTGGCACTGACAGTGGATTTGCCAACGCCGCCCTTGCCGGATCCAACTGCCAGAATACGCGCAACCCCCTTCGGCCTGATCGGCCCCTGCTGCGGCTTTGGGTGCCCCCCGATCTTGAGCCCACCGCCTGGTTTTCCCGCAGGCTGCGCAGCAGGCCCATGCGCTGTCAGGGCCACCGATACAGTCTCCACCCCCGCAAGCGACATGACAACCGCCTCGGCTGCGCGGCGCAGTGGCTCCATCTGCTGGGCGATAGCAGGACTGGGAGCTTCAATCACGAAACTGACCTTTGTGCTGTCGATCTGCAGGGCCCGCAGCATGTCCCGCGACACAAGGGTGCCGCCATCCGGGAGCTCCAGCCGCTCAAGGGCCTCACGAATCTGATCCTGGGTCACGGCCATCGGTGTCTCCTTATTCTTGGGCGCCCCGGCAGCGCGCTCCACCTGATATAGGTTCGCCACCGTGAGCCCAAGCAAAATTGCCGTAACGGCACCCTCTCCGCACCAGACACGGTACGCCCAATATGGAGGCAATTAAGATATTTCCGGTGTCATTTTGCACATTTGAGAGCAACGCCCCCTCAAGACCCATGCAAATGCCGCATAGCAGAAATGCCAACTCAGGGGATTGTGCACCTGCAGCATAACCTTAAATTGGTGTTCAAGAAACGCCTTAACCGGCACCGCAAGACAACACTGTTTGAAACCAGATTGAGGAGCTGCCCGATGGCCGCAGTAAATCACATCTCCGCCTCCAAAGGCACCGTGGCTGAGAACGGCCTGGCTTTTGTTGAAGCGCTGAAAGTCAAATTCGCACGTTACCGCGTGTACCGTGAAACCGTCAACGAGCTGTCCTCGCTCAGCAACCGCGAACTTGCGGATCTGGGCCTGAACCGCTCGATGATCAAGCGTCTGGCCCTGCAGGCCGCATACGAAAACGCATAACAGAGATCAGACCCTTTCTCCTCCTCCCTTTAGGGTCTGTAAATTGCGGTGGCATCTTCCTCCTCCCTGATGTCACCGCACCCCATACCGGGCTCAAACCCGGGATCTGATACATCCGGTCTCCTCCTCCCATTTGGCCGGGTGTTGCTCAGAGCGGCGGCACCTCTCCTCCTCCCTGGTGTCGCCGCACCTCATACCGGGCTCGAACCCGGGATCTGATACATTCGGCCCCTCCTCCCATTTGGCTGAATGTTGCAAAGAACGACGGTGCCTCTCCTCCTCCCTGGCACCGTCGTTTTTCTTTTCCAGAATATGAACAGACATCGGCGCAGGCGCTTCTGATGGAAGCATGGCTATGGTCGCATTGGCATCGACAGGGGAATGGCGCGGGGGGCGCTGGCAGCTTTGCTGCCAGCGCCCCCCGCGCCCGGATCGGATCGCAAAGCGATCCGACCGCCTCTGTCTCAGATCAGTATCTCAGAAGGGTACATCGTCATGGGTCGTCACAAATTTCGCAACGACCTTCTTGAGACCCGCCTTTTCAAAATCCACTTCCAGCTTGTCACCTTCGATATCCGTGATCGCGCCATAGCCGAATTTCTGGTGAAACACGCGCTCTCCCAGCGTGAAGCTTGAGGTCGCCGTCAGGTCAATCACCTGGGTCCGGCTTTCGCGGGGCTGCGAGAGGCCACGTTCGCTGGCGCGGGCCTGCATGCGCCTCCAGCCGGGCGAATTGTAACCATCGGCTTGCGCCACACGTTCGTCGATGCGCGATTTCACCTCGGCGCCGCCCGCCGCCGCGCCGTAGCCACCACCATAAAGGCCGGGCGGCGTCAGCACCTCCACGTGTTCCTCGGGCAGCTCATCAATAAACCGCGAGGGCAACTGCGATTGCCACTGCCCGAACACCCGCCGGTTTCCTGCAAAGGAAATGGTGCAGATCTCTTCGGCGCGGGTGATGCCCACATAGGCCAGACGCCGCTCCTCCTCGAGCCCCTTGAGGCCGCTTTCATCCATCGAGCGCTGCGACGGAAAAAGGCCATCTTCCCAGCCCGGCAGGAAGACGGCCGGAAACTCCAGCCCCTTGGCCGCGTGCAGGGTCATGATCGAGACCTTCTGCTCGGCGTCCTGTTTGTCATTGTCCATCACCAGGCTGACATGTTCGAGAAACCCTTGCAGATTCTCAAAATTCTCAAGCGCTTTGACCAGTTCCTTGAGGTTTTCAAGGCGGCCTGGGCTGTCGGGGTTCTTGTCCATCTGCCACATGGTCGTGTAACCCGACTCGTCCAGTACGATCTCGGCCAGTTCCATATGGCTGATGTCTGGATCACCGGTCATCCGCCCCCAGCGGCGCAGATCCTCGACCAGCTGGCGCAGCGCCGCGCCGCCCTTACCCTTGATCTCACCGCTTTCGACGGCAAGGCGCGCGCCCTCCAGCAGGGGAACACCATTCTCGCGGGCGATCACCTGGATTTTTTGCTGGGCCTTGTCGCCCAGACCGCGTTTGGGGGTGTTGACGATACGTTCGAACGCCAGATCATCCTCGGGCGAGACCACCAGCCGGAAATAGGCCATGGCATCGCGTATCTCGAGCCGTTCATAAAAGCGCGGACCGCCAATCACCCGGTAGGGCAGACCGATGGTAAGAAACCGATCCTCGAAGGCCCGCATCTGGTGCGAGGCGCGCACCAGAATCGCCATATTGTTCAGATCCACCGGCGCCTGCCCACGAGTGCCGCGCTGCATCGCTTCGATTTCCTCACCGATCCAGCGCGCCTCTTCCTCGCCGTCCCAATGGCCGATCAGACGGACCTTTTCACCGCCCGTCGCATCGGTCCACAGCTCTTTGCCCAGCCTCCCTGCATTGCCCCGGATCACGCCAGAGGCCGCCGCCAGAATATGTTCGGTCGAGCGGTAGTTCTGCTCCAGCCGCACCACCTTGGCGCCGGGGAAGTCCTTTTCAAAGCGCAGGATGTTGCCCACCTCGGCGCCGCGCCAACCGTAGATCGACTGGTCGTCATCGCCCACACAGCAGATGTTCTTGTGCCCCGCCGCCAAGAGCCGCAGCCACATGTACTGCGCCACGTTGGTATCCTGATATTCGTCCACCATGATGTAGCGGAACCAGCGCTGGTACTGCGCCAGAACATCCGGGTGGGTCTGAAAGATCGTCACCATGTGCAAAAGGAGATCGCCGAAATCGACGGCGTTCAGCTCTTTCAGGCGCGTCTGGTACTGGGCGTAGAACTCGGTGCCGCGGTGATTATAGGCGCTGGCATCTGCGGCAGGCACCTTTTCCGGCGTCAGCGCGCGGTTTTTCCAGTCGTCGATGATCCCCGCCAGCATCCGCGCGGGCCAGCGTTTGTCATCGATCCCGGCCGCCTGGATCAGCTGTTTCAAAAGGCGGATCTGATCGTCCGTGTCCAGAATGGTGAAGTTCGACTTCAGCCCGGCCAGTTCCGCATGGCGGCGCAGGAGCTTGACGCAGATTGAATGGAAGGTGCCCAGCCAGGGCATGCCTTCGGCGGGCTGGCCCAGCATACGCCCCACCCGTTCCTTCATCTCGCGCGCGGCCTTGTTTGTGAAGGTCACAGCCAGGATCTCGTTTGGGCGGGCCTGCCCGAGCGACAAAAGATGTACGATCCGCGTGGTCAGCGCCTTGGTCTTGCCGGTACCCGCCCCTGCCAGCATCAGCACCGGACCATCCAGACATTCCACCGCCTCTCGCTGAGCGGGGTTGAGCCCGTCCAGATAGGGCTTCGGGCGCGCGGCCATGGCGCGGGCGGAGAGAGAGGCGCCCTCGAAGGCGTCCATTTCATCGAAACTGCTCATGTCCGTTATTCTAGCGCGATTCATGAGTATGGGAAAGAGGACGTTCACACTATGTTCACATCTTACATTTCCAAAAGCATCCATTCTTTCGCCCGCCTGCAGGTCGACTGTTAGATTTCTGTAACATTTCCGCTAGACTCTCGCCGCAAAGCAGCAATTATGCGCGCATGACAGCGGCTCAAGATTTGCACTCGCTTTATCCCGGCCTTTCCGATCTGCGAAAGCAGGCGCGGCGGCGGCTACCCCGTTTTGTCTGGGAGTACCTGGACAGCGCTACTGGCGTTGAGGCCACAAAGGCCCGCAATCGCGTTGCTCTGGACCGGATCGGCTTTTTGCCCTCGATCCTTCATGGACCGCTGGATATCGATCTGTCGGTTCAGCTGTTCGGAAACACACTCCCTCTGCCCTTTGGCATCGCTCCTGTGGGAATGTCGGGGTTGATCTGGCCCGATGCCGAAGGTCACCTTGCCCGCTGCGGCGCGCGCAATTGCATTCCCTACAGCATGTCGACCGTTGCCAGCCAGGCGCCAGAGGATTTGGCACCCCACCTTGGGCCAGAGGCCTGGTATCAACTCTACCCGCCCAAGGATGAAGGCATTCGCAAGGACATGCTGGCCCGCGCGCGCGATGCAGGCTTCAAAGTGCTGGTACTGACGGTGGACGTGCCTGTCGCCTCGCGCAGGGAAAGACAAACGCGATCCGGCCTCACCCAGCCGCCGCGCCTGACCCCGCGCCTGTTGGCGCAGGTCGCCATGCGTCCGACCTGGGCTTTGGGAATGGCCCGCCAGCATCGCAATGAAGGTGGCATGCCGCATATGCGCACGCTGGACAAATACACCGCCGAGGCAAAGGGGGAGAGCCTCTCGTCCACGGCGCATATCGGCTATCTTTTGCGCACCTCGCCAGACTGGGAATACGCCCGTTGGCTCCGCGACCATTGGGATGGCCCCTTTGTCATCAAGGGTGTGATGCGCAGCAAGGATGCGGAACCGCTAAAACAGATTGGTGTCGATGCGCTTTGGGTCTCGAACCATGCAGGACGCCAGTTCGACGGAGGCCCTGCCGCGATCGAGGTGCTGCCCGGGCTCCGCGCGGCAACAGATCTGCCGCTGATCTTTGACAGTGGCGTCGAGGGCGGTCTCGACATTCTGCGCGCCCTGGCGCTTGGCGCCGATTTCGTGATGTTCGGCCGTGCCTTTCACTATGCCCTTGCAGCGCTCGGGCCGACTGGTCCGGATCACCTGATCGATATTCTGAAAAAAGACTTGGAGGCCAATATGGGACAGCTCGGCCTTGCCACCCTGGCGCAAGTTCGCAATTTGCCCCGACGAGAGTTGACGTGATCGGCTCAGGCGGCGATGGCCGCCTCAAATCCAGAGAACGCCCCGTGCATTGGCCCAAGAGCCCGCCCATAATCCCAATGGAAAGCACCCGTGGCCAGCACCTGCAAGAACAAGGGCAACAAGCTTCGTCAGCACCAGGTCGGCAGGTGTTCGGAGGTCAGCACCCCCATCGGGCAGTTGACGAATTCCCGTGCCGCAATGGGCTCGCTTCGCACCAGACGCAGGTCGCCATGCCGAGAGTCCCTTGCAATCTTGCCATAACGCTCCATCAAGACATCCTCGGGTCCTTCAAGCACCTGAAAACAGTGCAACTCGTTGTGCAGCAGGTAGCCAGTCACATCGTCACGCAGATTGTTACGCCGCGACACCTCGACAAGACGCTCGATCTCGCCTGCCGACATTTTCCGGGTCAATTGGCTAGAGTAGACAATTCTGTGCATCGAGGCTCCTGTGAGGTTCAAGGTTGCAGCATCTCCCGCTTGAAGAGGAGACGCCGAGCGGCTCTGAGTAGAAGAATTCTATATCGCAAGTTGGAGAAGGCAGGTATCGTGCATCGGCTTAGGTTCCAGCTTCCTTTTACCTCCAAAAGGATAGGCCGCTATCCGGGCGAACCCGTTGAAAGAGCCCCGCTCTATCGGGAACCCCACATGGCCTCTGACGCCTCTGCGCCAAATGGGGGCGCTATCATGCAAAATGAGAGCGCAATCAGGCTGCAAAATACCCAGAACTACGAGTATACCGCGGGCCATCTAGCGCCTAACACGTCGCAAGACTGAGACTGACCTCGGGGGAAGACATGACCGACTTCAAGAAAATCCTCATCGCCAACCGCGGCGAGATCGCCATCCGCGTGATGCGTGCGGCCAATGAAATGGGCAAGAAGACCGTCGCGGTCTACGCCGAGGAGGACAAGCTGGGCCTGCATCGCTTTAAGGCGGATGAGGCATACCGGATCGGCGAGGGGCTTGGCCCGGTGGCCGCCTACCTGTCCATCGACGAGATCATCCGCGTCGCCAAGGAGTCGGGCGCAGATGCGATCCATCCGGGCTATGGCCTTCTGTCGGAGAACCCCGATTTTGTCGACGCCTGCGCGCGCAATGGCATCACCTTCATCGGCCCCAAGGCCGAAACCATGCGCGCCCTGGGCGACAAGGCCTCTGCCCGCCGCGTGGCGATAGAGGCGGGCGTCCCGGTCATCCCCGCGACCGAGGTGCTGGGCGATGACATGGCCGCCATCAAGAAAGAAGCGGCCGAGGTTGGCTATCCCTTGATGCTGAAAGCCTCCTGGGGCGGCGGCGGACGCGGAATGCGCCCGATCTTCTCCGAGGATGAGCTGGAGGAGAAGGTTCTGGAAGGGCGCCGCGAGGCCGAAGCCGCATTCGGCAACGGCGAGGGGTATCTCGAAAAGATGATCACCCGCGCCCGTCACGTGGAAGTGCAGATCCTGGGCGACAAGCACGGTGAGATCTACCACCTGTGGGAGCGGGACTGTTCGGTCCAGCGCCGCAACCAGAAGGTCGTGGAGCGCGCCCCTGCCCCCTACCTGACGGACGCCCAGCGCGAGGAACTGTGTGATCTGGGCCGCAAGATCTGCGCCCATGTGAATTATGAATGCGCGGGCACCGTCGAATTCCTGATGGATATGGAGTCCGGCAACTTCTACTTCATCGAAGTGAACCCCCGCGTTCAGGTGGAACATACCGTCACCGAAGAAGTCACCGGCATCGACATCGTTCAGGCCCAGATCCTGATCGCCGAGGGCAAGCCCCTGGCCGAGGCCACCGGCAAGGCGGACCAGACCGAAATCCGCCTTAACGGTCATGCGCTGCAGACCCGCGTCACCACCGAGGATCCGCTCAACAACTTCATCCCCGACTATGGCCGCATCACCGCCTACCGGTCCGCGACCGGCATGGGCATTCGCCTTGATGGCGGCACGGCCTATGCGGGCGGGGTGATCACCCGCTACTATGACAGCCTTCTCACCAAAGTGACCGCCTGGGCACCGACCCCGGAAAAGGCGATTGCCCGCATGGACCGCGCCCTGCGCGAATTCCGCGTGCGCGGGGTCTCCACCAATATCGCCTTCGTGGAAAACCTGCTGAAGCACCCGACCTTCCTCAGCAATGAATACACCACCAAGTTCATCGACGAGACGCCCGAGCTGTTCCAGTTCGCCAAGCGCCAGGACCGCGGCACCAAGGTTCTGACCTACATCGCCGACATCAGCGTCAACGGCCACCCCGAGACCGAAGGTCGGCCAGAGCCAAAGCCCGGCCTCAAGGATCCGCGCCCGCCAAGGGTCGAGACCGGCAACCTGCCCTATGGCACCCGCAACCTTCTGGAGCAGAAAGGCCCGCAGGCGGTCGCCGACTGGATGAAGGCGCAGCGCCAGCTTCTGATCACCGACACCACCATGCGCGACGGGCACCAGTCGCTCTTGGCGACCCGGATGCGGTCGATCGACATGATCAAGGTGGCCCCGGCCTATGCGCAGAACCTCTCCCAGCTGTTCTCGGTCGAATGCTGGGGCGGTGCGACCTTTGATGTGGCCTATCGGTTCCTGCAGGAATGCCCCTGGCAACGCCTGCGCGATCTGCGCGAGGCCATGCCGAACCTGATGACCCAAATGCTGCTGCGCGGCTCGAACGGGGTCGGCTACACCAACTACCCGGACAACGTGGTCCAGTTCTTCGTCAAGGAAGCCGCCAAGGGCATCGATGTCTTCCGCGTCTTCGATAGCCTCAACTGGGTCGAGAACATGCGCGTCGCCATGGACGCCGTGAACGAGAGCGGAAAGATCTGCGAAGGCACCATCTGCTATACCGGCGACATCAACGATCCGGCCCGCGCCAAGTATGACGTGAAATACTACGTCGGCATGGCCAAGGAGCTGGAAGCGGCCGGCGCCCATGTGCTGGGTCTTAAGGACATGGCGGGCCTTCTGAAACCCGTCGCCGCCCGCCAGTTGATCAAGGCCCTGAAGGAAGAAGTCGGCCTGCCGATCCACTTCCACACCCATGACACCGCAGGCGTGGCCGTGGCCACCATCCTCGCCGCTGCCGAGGCGGGCGTTGACGCGGTGGACTGCGCCATGGACGCCTTTTCCGGCAACACATCGCAGGCGACGCTGGGCACGGTGGTGGAGGCACTGCGCCACACCGACCGTGACACCGGGCTGGACATCGGATCGGTGCGCGAGATCTCGGACTACTGGGATGATGTGCGCGCACATTACGCGGCCTTCGAATCCGGCATGCAGGCGCCCTCCTCCGAGGTTTACCTGCACGAAATGCCCGGCGGTCAGTTCACCAACCTCAAGGCGCAGGCACGCTCCCTCGGGCTGGAAGAGCGCTGGCACGAGGTCGCCCAGACTTATGCGGATGTGAACCAGATGTTTGGCGACATCGTGAAAGTAACGCCGTCCTCAAAAGTGGTTGGCGACATGGCGCTGATGATGGTCAGCCAGGGCCTGAGCCGCGCCGAAGTCGAAGACCCGGCCACAGAAGTGTCGTTCCCGGATTCCGTCGTGGACATGATGCGCGGCAACCTTGGCCAGCCTCCGGGCGGCTTCCCGGAAGGCATCGTCGCGAAGGTGTTGAAAGGCGAAGCGCCCAATGAGGAACGCCCCGGCAAGCACCTTGAGCCCGTGGATCTGGAAGCAACCCGCGCCGAGCTGTCACAGCAGCTGGAAGGCAAAAAGGTCGATGACGAGGATCTGAACGGCTACCTGATGTATCCCAAGGTCTTTCTTGATTACATGGGTCGCCACCGCGAATACGGCCCGGTCCGCACCCTGCCGACACATACCTTCTTCTACGGTATGGAACCCGGTGACGAGATCTCGGCCGAAATTGACCCCGGCAAGACGCTTGAAATCCGTCTGCAGGCCCTCGGTGAAACCGATGAAAACGGCGAGGTGAAAGCCTTCTTTGAGCTGAACGGCCAGCCGCGCGTGATCCGTGTGCCGAACCGGTTGGTGAAATCCACCACCGCAGCGCGGCCCAAGGCTGAAGCCGGCAACGCCAACCACATCGGCGCGCCGATGCCGGGCGTAGTGGCCTCTGTCGCAGCGCAGGTGGGCCAGCAGGTGCACGAAGGCGACCTTCTGCTGACCATCGAAGCCATGAAGATGGAAACCGGCCTGCACGCCGAGCGCGATGCGGTGGTCAAGGCGGTGCATGTTCAGCCGGGTGGACAGATCGATGCCAAGGATCTGTTGATCGAGCTGGAGTAAGACCACGTGTCGGATTAAACCAAAGGGCGCCCTCCACTCTGGAGCGGCGCCCTTTCTTTGCAAAGGTCAACCTATCCCCGCCGCTTGATGAGGTCCGCCACCGCTGCGCCAATAAGGCTTGAGCCAAGCACCGAAGGATGCGTGCGATCACGGTCGAAGTGTTCAGGCAACGGCGGGTCCAGCACATCCTCTGCATCCAGAAAAAACACACCGGCGCGCGTGGCCGCGAGCCGCGCGATGCGTCGCTCGATCTCTACCAAGCCAGGGCGGCACCCTTCGAAAGACCGTGTTTCGGGCGCGCGGTAGTAGCCAAGCCACAAAACCCGGGCGCCTTGCGCCTGCGCCCGTGAAATCAGATCCGGGATTGCCCCAACCTGCCCGTCAGGTGAAATCAAGGCCTCGATCTCGCCTGCGCACCGCGTGCAACCACAGGAAAACCCCAGGTCATTGGCCCCGCCGTTCATCACCACCCAATTCCACGGCCCCTCCGGCAACTGATCAGGGATGCCGAGGCGCAACAGGGACGCCCCGTTGCCAGCGCGAACCTGCGCGCCAAAATTTGCGCGGCTCAGGACAGGCCGCTGCAGTTCAGCTGCGATGACGCTCCCGATATCCCGGCCGTCGGACCTGTTCCAGGCCATCACGGAGTCTCCGATCACCACAATGTCGGTATCCTGCCGCGGCGTCGGCGCACAGGAGGCAAGGATAGTTACAAACAGAACACTCAGCAGAACACGCAAGCCACAACCCCAATATCACGGACCCCTCCGATGGTGGGTCTGCCTTTGGCATTTTCAATGGTCCGCGTCGGGCCATACCGTCACACTGATGGCATCGGGAAATCGCATGACCTCACGTGAGCATCGCTACGTTGCGACTTCACGCCTTCAAAAACCCTGCTATGCAATAAGTTCCAAAAACGAACCCAAGTATTGTTACGGCTCCACCGGGAGGAAATGCCGATGTTTGCTATCACGTCCATGTATGCCGGCGCAGCGGCGCTGATGTTTGTCTACCTGACGCTGGGCGTCAGTCGACAGCGGATCAGGCACAAGGTCTCAATCGGGGATGGCAACAACCGCGCCGTCCTGGTGGCAATTCGCGCCCAGGGCAATTTTGTCGAATACGTACCCATCGGCCTGATCCTGATGGCTGCCGTCGAAAGCCGGGGCGCGCCCGAGCTGGCGGTTCATGCACTTGGCGCGATGCTGATCGGCGGACGCCTCATGCATGCCATCGGGTTTACCAGACGTCCGCAAATCCTGATCCTGCGACAGGCCGGTATCGTGCTGAACCTCGTCATGCTGCTGGCTGCGGGGCTTGGTCTTCTCGCCCACGCCATTGTGTAGCGGTCAGACGTCTAGGTCCTGAGCTGATCTGATCTGAGGCAGCAGGTGCAGTTCGTGGATGGTCTTCACATAGATCGGAGCAGGCTGCGAGAGCACCGGACTGGCGCTCTCCATCTCATCAGCAACCGCACCGGGCATCAGAACCTTGGCCAGCGCAATGGCCACGATCAAGGCAGCCATCCGGGCGAAATCCGACGGTTTCTTTCCTCTCAACATCATTGGGCCTCCCTTGCGGCGATCTATGTTACCGATTGAACGCACGCCCGGGCACCTTCCGTCGCAAAAAAGGACAAGAATTTGCTAACGAGCTCCATTTTTTTGCTTGCAGCCCTCCAGCGAAATGAATATCCCCCCCTCACCGAATGGCAGCGCGGGCGTAGCTCAGGGGTAGAGCATAACCTTGCCAAGGTTAGGGTCGGGCGTTCGAATCGCCTCGCCCGCTCCATTTGGAACACTGAAAGGGCCGCCATAGGGCGGCCTTTCGTGTTTCTGAGCGCAAGATGTACCGGAACACAGGCAGATGACCTTGCGCGGAATCGCTGTTGCGATTAGGACTGTCACCCAAGGAACAGAGCAAGAACGGCTCGCATGAGCCGATACAGGGGCAGACACTACACGATGCTAACGTCAGTTGAACTCTGTGCGGGTGCAGGCGGGCAGGCTTTGGGGCTGGAGCGCGCCGGGTTTGATCACACCGCGCTGGTCGAGATCGACAAGCATTGCTGCGCCACCCTGCGCCACAACCGCCCCGCCTGGAATGTTCTCGAAGAAGACGTGCGTGCCTTCAAGGAAGACGCCGCAGCCTACAAGGGCATCGACCTTCTGGCAGGCGGCCTGCCCTGCCCGCCCTTTTCAGTTGCAGGCAAGCAACTGGGCGAAAAGGATGAGCGTAACCTTTTTGATGACGCCATCGATATCGTCGATGCCACCCGCCCCCGCGCGGTGATGATCGAGAACGTGCGCGGCTTTCTGGACGCGGTGTTTCACGACTATCGCGAGAAACTGAAGGGGCAGCTTGCGAAACTCGGCTACGAGACCGACTGGCGCCTTTTGAATGCCTCGGACTATGGGGTGCCGCAACTGCGCCCGCGCGTCGCCATTGTTGCCTTGCGCAAGGAATATACCGATCAGTTCGCCTGGCCGGATCCCTTGCCTCACAATCCGCCAACGGTTGGGGAAACGCTGCTGGACCTGATGAAGGAACGCGGCTGGCGCGGGGCCGAGGACTGGGCGGCAAAGGCCGATGAGATCGCCCCCACCATCGTTGGCGGCTCCAAGAAACACGGCGGGCCGGATCTTGGCCCCACCCGCGCACGCCGCGCCTGGGCCGCGCTTGGCGTCGAAGGGCGCACCATCGCCTATGAGGCCCCCGATCCCTTTCACAACGACATGCCGCGCCTCACGGTGCGCATGGTGGCCCGCATCCAGGGCTTCCCAGACGCCTGGCACTTTACCGGCGCCAAGACCAACGCCTACCGCCAGGTGGGCAATGCCTTCCCGCCCCCGGTGGCCGAGGCGGTGGCCCGCCAGCTGAGGGCGGCGATTGCAAAGCCGAATCTGCGCGCGGTGCAGGCGTGAGTCGCAGTGCCGCCTATCCGGCCGCGCGCTCTTGAAATAAGCTCGTCTCCATGAAGCAGAACATTCCCGACAGCCTTGTCGATCCCGTCCATCCGGATTTCGGGATCCTGTTCCCCCTCGCCGATGAGATCACCACCCGCGCGGGCGGCAGCCTGGCGCTGGAATACGATGTGCCGCAGATGCTGCGCCAGTGCATCGACGATGTGATCATGACGCCCAAGACCGGGCGTCGCGCATATGAGGAACTGGAAAAGACCGAAAAGACCTATATCGGCACAAGGGTCGAGATCGAGCTACGAGCGCTTCTGGGCTTGCAAAAGGGGCGGCTCGACACCCGGATCCAGGGCTATGATGTCGACATCAAGCACACCATGGGCAGCAACTGGATGATTCCTACCGAAGCGCTTGGAGAGGTCTGCCTCCTCGTTGCCGCCGACGAGGTACGCGCACGCTGCTATTTGGGCCTGATCAAAGCCCGCCCCGAATACCTGACGGCGGGGCAGAACAAGGACGCCAAACGCTCGGTCTCGGCCGAAGGGTTCCGGCATATCTACTGGCTGTTCCGCGACCACCCCTATCCGGCCAATTTCTGGCGCCCGCTGCCCGAAGAGGTGGTCCTGCGCATCTTTGCCGCCGAGACCGGCAACGCCCGCATGGCTGAACTGTTCCGGCAGGTGCAGCGCAGGCCGATCCCGCGCGACGTCTTAGAGGCAGTGGCCCAGCAAAAAGACTTCATGCGCCGGATCCGCTCGGACAAGGGACGCGGTGCTCGCGACATACTGGCCCGCGACGGGATCCTGCTGCTTTCGGGGCAATATGATTCCCAGCTAATCCGCGCGCTTGACCTGCCGCCCTGCCCGGCCAGCGCTTTTATCTCCTGCGAGCCGCAATCCGCGCAGCAGCGCAGTCTTGCAAGGCAAGCCGGCTTTGACCTGCCTGAGGCATAGACCTCTGCGAGGCGACTTGAAAAAAGCCTGCGTTTTTCCTCTTGCGCCTTGCGCCCGAACTTCCTAAATACCCGCCTACCGAATGGCAGCGCGGGCGTAGCTCAGGGGTAGAGCATAACCTTGCCAAGGTTAGGGTCGGGCGTTCGAATCGCCTCGCCCGCTCCATTCGAAACAAAGAGCCGTCCCAATGGGGCGGCTTTTGTTTTTGTCCACGGCTGCCCAGTCGGGGCACCAGAAATCGCCTGCGGGGATCACATTTTCCGCTTGCAGCCGTCCTGCCAATTTTCTAAAAGCCGCCTACCGAATGGCAGCGCGGGCGTAGCTCAGGGGTAGAGCATAACCTTGCCAAGGTTAGGGTCGGGCGTTCGAATCGCCTCGCCCGCTCCATTCGATACAAAAGGCCGTCCCACTGGGGCGGTTTTTGTGTTTCGTGCCTCTCGCCGCAGCCCCACACTTTTGATCAAATTCCTTTTGACGCAGGGCCAAAAACCCGCCAATGCTTGCGCCAGCGGCATCGCGCCGCGCCACGTATCCCGCCCCGCGCGTTTCTTTAATTGAAGGAGTTCAGCCATGGCCCCTGTCATATATCCCACCACCAACCTGACCGCGACGGAGCAACTCTGCCTGGATCATGCCAAGGGAATCTACGTCTACGACAAGGACGGAAAGGAATACATTGAAGGGCTTGCGGGCCTGTGGTGCACCTCGCTGGGCTATGGCAACGCCGAAGTGATCGAGGCGATCACCGATCAGCTGACCAAGCTCTCCTTCTCGCACACGTTTGGCGGCAAGACCCACGAGCCGATCCAGAAACTGGCGGAAAAACTGAAAGCCATGGTGCCGGTGGAGGATGCCTATTTCTTCTTCGGCAACTCAGGCTCGGATGCCAATGACACTCACTACAAGATGCTGCGTTATTACTTCAACGCCATCGGCAAGCCGGAAAAGCGTAAAATCATCACCCGCGAACGTGGCTATCACGGCGTCACCGTGGCGGCAGGCTCTTTGACCTCCCTGCCCGCGAACCTGGCGCATTTCGACGCGCCTGTTGAGGCGCTGCACATCCTGCGCTCGGACGCGCCGCATTACTATACTGGCCGCAAGGGCAATGAGACCGAAGCGCAGTTCGTGGACCGGATCATCGACAATCTGGAACAGCAGATCATCGCCGAGGACCCCGACACCATCGCCGCGATGATCGTGGAGCCGATCACCGGTGCTTCGGGCGTCATCGTGCCGCCCGAAGGCTATTATGAGAAACTCCAGGCGGTGCTGCGCAAGCATGGCATTCTGGTCTGGGCGGATGAGGTGATCTGTGGCTTTGGCCGCACCGGCGCCGATTTCGGCTGCACCACCATGGGCATCAAGCCCGACCTCATGACTTTTGCCAAGCAGCTCTCCTCGGCCTATTTCCCCATCTCGGCATCGGTTATTCCCGGCTGGATGTACAAGGAAATGGTCGCCCCCTCGAACGAGGTCGGCGTCTTCGGCCACGGCTATACCTATTCCGGCCACCCCGCCGCCTGCGCCGCCGCCCTGAAAACGCTGGAGATCTACGAGCGCGACAATCTGTTCGGCCATGCCGCCGAGGTCGGCGATCACATGCAGGCACAGCTGCGCGAGATCTTTGAGGGTCACCCGCTGGTGGGTGAGGTGCGCGGCAAGGGTCTGATCGCGGCGCTTGAGCTGGTGTCGAACAAGACAACCGGCGCCAGCTTTGAAAAAGGCGCGGCCGGTGCGATGGCGCAGAAGCTCTGCGAGGAAAACGGCCTGATCCTGCGTGCGGTTGCCGGCAATGCGGTGGCGCTCTGCCCGCCGCTGATCATCACCAAGGCAGAGGTGGACGAGATGCTGAAACGCCTCAAGACCTCGATCGATACCGCCTATGAGCGCCTGAAAGAGCAAGGCTTGATCGCCGCCTGATCGGCCACTGCGCACCAAAAAACCAAAACACCCCGGCGCAAGACCGGGGTGTTCTCGTTTCTGAAACCTGAGGCTCAGAAAACCTTGTAGGTCATCGTGGTGAGAGAGCGTTCGATATTCGGGATCACCAGCAGGTGGTCATTGATGTATTTGCCTACATCCTCATCCTTGGGAATATAGAGCTTCATCAGGAGATCGTATTCGCCGCTGGTGGAGTAAAGCTCGGAGTGGATTTCCCGCAGCGCAATATCCTCGGCCACCTTGTAGGTGGTGCCGGGCTTGCAGCGGATCTGGATGAAAACGCAGGTCGACATGGACGCCCTTTCACTGGGTTTCTTGGCTATGTGATTTGACCGCCAAGCTTGCACGACGCGCTGGCAGGCGCAATCCCACAGATGCGGATGCAACAGGCACCGGGTTTCGCGATGGACGCTCTTGAGTGCCATGGCCTGACCGCCCTATAAGCGCAGCACCAACCCAAGGGGCCGCACGGCCCCCGGGGCAGCATGACGAAGGATGGCCCGCAGATGCGCAGCGCACAGATCACCCGCTCCACCGCCGAGACCGAGATTTCGGTGGAGATCAACCTCGATGGCACCGGAGCATATGACAACCAGACCGGGGTCGGCTTTTTCGATCACATGCTGGACCAGCTGGCGCGGCACTCGCTGATCGACATGACCATCCGCGCCAAGGGCGACTATCACATCGACGACCACCACACGGTCGAGGATACCGGCATTGCGCTAGGTCAGGCACTGGTCAAGGCGCTCGGCGACAAGAAGGGCATCCGCCGCTACGGGGAATGCCACCTGCCGATGGATGACGCCCAGGTGCGCTGCGCGCTGGACCTGTCGGCGCGCCCTTTCCTGATCTGGAACGTCACCCTGCCGACGCCCAAGATCGGCACCTTCGATACCGAACTGGTGCGCGAGTTCTTCCAGGCGCTCAGCACCCACGGCGGCATCACGCTCCATATCGACCAGATCCACGGGTTCAACAGCCACCATATTGCCGAGGCTGCCTTCAAGGCCGTGGCCCGCGCTTTGCGCGATGCGGTCGAGACCGATCCGCGCAAAGGTGATGCGATCCCCTCGACCAAGGGCGCGCTCTAAGCCATCTCCTGTCCCGTCAGGCCACCGCAGCAACGCGAGCCGGGCGGCGCAGGATCCATTCGGCGAGCATCAGATTGGGCACCCAGGCCAGCCAGCAGATGATCGGATAGCTGGCCTCAAACCCCACCGTCGCCGCACCAATGGGCAGGTAGACCCGCAAGGTCACGGCGGCCAGCGTCAGCGCGGCGGATCGGATCATCCAGGCACGGTGCTGCACAATCCGGCGCTTCATCGCGTGCCAGATCGCCGTGCCCGTCGTCCATAGCCAGACCACCGACAACAGCCCCAGCCCCGCCGCGGCCACCGGACCCTCCTCGGTCGTATAGGCCAGCCAGATGCCGCTGATCCCCGCCAGAAGGATCGCACCGCCATAAAGCCGCCCCAGCCAGCGATGCACGGCCGGGCGGCTCTTTCGCAGGCCTTTGGAGAACTGCACCGGCAGCAAGGCCAGTGCGATCGGTGCAAGACCAACGTGCAGATAGAACATCACCGGCCGCTCCAGCGCATGATGCAACATCGCGGGCATCACAAGGGCCACATCTGCGATCAGAAAACGATAGGAACCAACCGCGATCAGCACCGCAGAAACCCATATCGCGGTGACCACCCACTTTGGAAAGCCCGCAGGCCGCACATTGATTGACATCCCATTTCCCCTTGGCACAACATTAACTTTACACTGTCAAGTACCAGCCAAAATACGCTGAAACTTGACGCCGTCAAGTTGCGCGGCGATAAACCTCCCATGTCACAAACAAACGTGAAAAGCCGCCACCACCACGGCGACCTCAAACCTGCGCTGATCAAGGCGGGCATCGACCTTCTGGAGGAGGGCGGGATCAAGGCGCTGTCCTTGCGCAAATGCGCCGCCCGCGCCGGGGTGTCGCACGCGGCGCCCGCGCATCATTTTGATGGGCTGGCCGGGCTGAAACAGGCCATTGCCGAGGAAGGCTTTCGCCTGTTTTCCCACTACCTGCGCAGCGCCTGCGACAGCGGCCCGCAAGACCCAAGGGATCGCCTCCGGTCGCTCTGCCGGGGCTATCTGCAATTCGGGCTGGATCACCCGGGCATTCTGGCCGTGATCTTTGGAGATGAGGGGCTGGCAAGTCTGGTCCAATTCGGAGGCAAGGAAAAGGCCGACGCCTATCTCACCTTGCGCGATGTGGCTGCGCCCTTTGTTGCCCCCGGGCAGGACCGCCTGGTGGTGGAAACCCAGATCTGGTCTCTGATCCACGGGTTCACCGTTTTGTATCTGGCCGGGGAATTTGGCAGCCCGCCCCCGCCCATCGACGAAGGACCATTCGCGCAGGTAATTGCGCTGCTGGAGGCACTGCAACCCGCAACCGCCCCTTGACCCCGCAGCCATTATTGGCCACTTCAAACGGGCAAGACAGGAAGGACCCCGGCGATGCTGACGGCGATCATCGATTACGAAAGCGGCAATCTCCACTCTGCCGAGAAAGCCTTTCAGCGCATGGCGCAAGAGGTTGACGCGGGAGAGGTCGTGGTGACCTCCGATGCCGATGTGGTGGCTCGCGCCGACCGGCTGGTGCTGCCCGGCGATGGCGCCTTTCCCGCTTGCGCGGCTGAACTGCGCGGACATAAAGGCATCTATGATGCCATGGTCCACGCGGTCGAGGACAAGGGTCGCCCCTTCCTTGGCATCTGCGTCGGGATGCAGCTGATGGCCACTACCGGCCATGAATATGAGGACACACCGGGCCTCGATTGGGTTGGCGGCGATGTGGTGAAAATCACCCCCGAGGATCCGGCACTCAAGGTGCCGCACATGGGCTGGAACGATCTGGTGATCGACCATGACCACCCGGTCTTCGACGGCATTTCATCGGGCGATCACTGCTATTTCGTGCACTCCTACCATTTCCGTGTCGCGGACCCCGCAGAACGTCTGGCCCATGTGGATTATGGCGGCGATGTCACTGCGGTCATCGGCAAGGGCACCATGCTGGGCATGCAGTTTCACCCGGAGAAAAGCCAGCATGTGGGCCTGCGGATGATCGGCAACTTCCTAACCTGGAAACCCTGAGCCACTGCCGGATCAGGCCGCCCCTTTGCGCATCGAGACCGGCGCGCAGCCATAGGCACGGCGAAAGGCACGGGTGAAGCCTTCGGGCGAATCATAGGCATAGCGCCGCGCCACCGCATCGACCCGGTCGCCACGCTGCAGATCCTGCCGCGCCAGCGTCAGGCGCCAGCGACGCAGATAGCTCATCGGGCTTTCCCCCACCTGCTGCGAGAATAGTTCCGAAAACCGCGACAGGGATAGGCCCGCTTCGGTCGCCAGATCCTGCGTGGTCCAGACCCGCCCCGGACGGTCGTGCATCGCGACGATCGCCCGTGCAAGGCGCGCGTCGGACAGCCCTGCCAGAAGCCCAGGCTCTGCCGTGCCCGCCTCGATCAGGTGACGCAGCAGCCGCACCATCGCCGCCTGCCCCAGGCTGGCCAGGATGCTTTGTGCACCGCAGCGGCGCACCTCTACCTCCTGCCGGATCAGATCGAGGATCGCCCGCAGCTCTGGCGCGGCGTCCAGGGAGACTTCCACCCGCTCCGGCAGGGCCGCGACCAGTGGGTTATGGGCGCCGGACCACTCCACCCGCAGGGAAAGGCAAGCCTCCTGCTCGGAGGCCTCGCCCCGAGCAACAGGATGAAAAACCAGCCGTGACAATCCAGCCGCCGCATCGCCACAGGCGACAAGATTGGCATCCTGCGGTTCTGCCGGCTCCACCACCATGTGAAAGCGCGCCATGAGGCTCGACAATCTGTCCACGACCTGTCCTCCAATCGGCATTATCGGAATAAATGTCAGGTTATTCGGATTTTTCAAGCCGAAATTCACCTCATAGAGAGCGCATCACCACTCACGGGCCTCCGGCCCAACATTCATGACACGGAGACTTTTCATGCTGATGCCCCGCCAGAAAACCCCGAACCTCAACCTGCCGCTCTTGGGCGGTGGCACCTTTGATCTTGCCACAGAGGACAGCAGCCGCGGCACGGTGATCTGCTTTTATCGCGGCCTGCATTGCCCGATCTGCGCCAACTACCTGAAAGAGCTGGAAAAGAAGACCGCCGATTTCGCCGAGCGCGGTGTCGGCACCATCGCCATCAGCACCGACGGTCAAGAGCGCACCCGCGAGATGGCCGAAAAGGTGGAGGCCAAGGGCCTGCGCTTTGCCTATGACCTGCCCCTGCAAGTGGCCAAGGATTGGGGGCTCTATATCTCCACCTCGCGCGGCAAGACCTCCATTGGAATCGAAGAACCGGCGCTCTTTTCCGAACCCGGCCTTTTCATGGTGACGCCCGAGCAGACGCTTTACTATGGATCGGTCCAGACCATGCCTTTTGTACGGCCGCATTTCTCGGAGCTGGTCTCGGCCCTCGATTTCGCCATTGCCAACGATTATCCGGCGCGGGGCGAATACACCGGCGCGGTCTGACCCGCGGTCATCCGTAAAACGTCACCCTTCGGGCCGCCCCGACGCGGCCCGAAGGACAGGAATGGACAGGCCAGCCGCTTCGCGGCATATGAGGTGGACTTGAAACCGCGTCAGGCCCCGCCCCCTTGCAGATCAGACTGGAAAAATTCGACCACCACAGCGGGCGCCATCGCTATTGCGTGTTGCGACTGAGCCAGACCCTGTTCGGGGATTGGTGCGTGGAACAGGCGCTGGGGCCGATCGCTGCCCCTGGCGGGCAGGAGCGGCGCGCCTATTTCAGCCAGCACGCCGAAGCCCTGCAGCTGTTCGAGGCGGTCCGGGATCGCCATGTGGGCCGCGGCTACGTGCCGATCCCGGTTCAGTTGGGGCTGCTCTGATATCGAAGGCAGCAGCCCGCCGGATCAGTTGACCCGCGTCCAGGTCTGCCCCCGGCAGATCAGACCGCCTGCAACGCAGCCCTTCACCTCCAAGCGGTTGCCATTGAGCAACATCTTCGACTTGTAGGTCTTGTCCGCATCCGGCGCCCAGATCTTGCCACCCGAATAGCTGCCGTTCCCGTCAGCTTTCATATCCCAAATCAAACGCTTACCGAGATGTTCGTAGTCTGCCGTCACCCCGCCCCCGGCGCCATAGGCCTTGGCGATGGTGCCGCAAATGCTTGAGCCGCAGGGCGCGATATCCACGTGCAGATAGCCGCCTTCCTCGCCCTCTTGGGTCTTCCACTTGCCGGCGACCTGATCGGCAAGGGCGCCGGTGGCCAGTGTCAGGGCAACGGTCAGCCCCAGTGTCAGTGTCTTCATGGTGTTTCCTCCCTCTTTGCCACCAGTTTGGCGCGAGGCGGGCTTTTCAGGCAAGGTTGACTTTAGGTCGCGTTGCAATCCCGGCGGCGCCCTGCCATAGAACCGGCAAAACCCTGCCGCCGTGCAGGCTGTGCACCAACGAGACGACAAGGACGGCTGACCATGATCCTCTATCCCGCAATCGACCTCAAGGATGGCCAGGCCGTGCGCCTGTTGCACGGGGACATGGACAAGACCACCGTGTTCAACGACAACCCCGCCGCCCAGGCGCTGGAGTTCGTCGCGGCAGGCTGTGAATGGCTGCATCTGGTCGATCTGAATGGCGCCTTCGCCGGTGAGCCGGTCAATGCCGCCCCGGTCGAGGAGATCCTGAAACAGTGCAAGGTGCCCGCCCAGCTCGGTGGTGGCATCCGCGACATGAAGACCATCGAGAACTGGATCGACAAGGGGCTGGCCCGCGTGATCCTGGGCACCGTGGCGGTGGAAAACCCCGATCTGGTACGCGAGGCCGCGCGCGCATTCCCCGGCAAGGTCGCCGTCGGCATCGACGCCCGCAATGGCCGCGTGGCCACCAAGGGCTGGGCCGAGGAAACCGACGTGATGGTCACCGACCTCGCCAAGTCTTTCGAGGACGCAGGGGTTGCCGCCATCATCTACACGGACATCATGCGGGACGGCGCAATGAAGGGCCCGAACGTAGAAGCCACCGCCGATCTCGCCAATGCGGTCTCGATTCCGGTGATCGCCTCGGGCGGCGTCTCCTCGCTCGATGATCTGCGGGCACTCAAATCCTGCGGCGCGCCGCTCAATGGCGCCATCTCGGGCCGCGCGCTTTATGATGGCGCCATCGACCTGAGTGAGGCACTAGCCGTCTTGAAAGGATAGCCCATTCCCAATCGCCTGCGGCACCGCGCCGCTTTGTGCAGGCAGTGGAAAGTGGGCTTGGTAAAGACACTTCAAAAGGTGCCTCATGTCCGTGATTTCAAAAACGCCCCTGCCCGCGCATTCACATCTTTGGGCCAATGTGCAACCTGGCGACTTCGTTGATGGTTATGCGGTCGAAAGTGACCTGTCGCCCCGTGCTGCCGCCGATATGGGCCTTGCAATGCCCGGATGGGCCAAGGCCCTCCTGGCCCTGCGCAACAGGATCGTGGCGCCCTTAGGGCTCAAGACCGAAGTCTCTGACCAGGGTGCAAATGCCATCTTTCCCGTGGTCCATGAAGACGAGAGGGAGCTGATCCTGGGTACGGACGACAGCCACCTGAATTTCCGCATCTGCGTGATGCAACAAGAAGGCCGCATACACATGGCAACCTGGGTTCATCGCAACAACCTGCTGGGGCGTCTCTACCTCTTGGCGGTGATGCCCTTTCACGTGCTGATCGTGCGCGATTCGATGCGCCGCATCGCCAAGCACTCCACCCTGATTGCATCTGCGCCCCGCGGTCAGTAAAGACAGAGCATCACTCCGGCGACCAAGGGCCTAGAACAATGCTGAAAACCCGCATCATCCCGTGCCTTGATGTTGCAGATGGCCGCGTGGTCAAGGGCGTGAACTTCGTCGGCCTGCGCGATGCGGGCGATCCCGTCGAGGCGGCCAAGGCCTATGATGCGGCGGGCGCTGACGAGATCTGCTTTCTCGACATCCATGCCACCCATGAAAACCGCGGTACCATGTTCGACATGGTGCGCCGCACCGCCGAACAGTGTTTCGTGCCTCTCACCGTGGGCGGCGGTGTACGCACCAAGGAAGACGTGCGCGCGCTTCTGCTGGCCGGGGCCGACAAGGTCTCCTTCAACTCCGCCGCCGTGGCCAACCCCGATGTGGTGGCCGAGGCCGCCGCGCAGTTCGGTAGCCAGTGCATCGTGGTGGCGATCGACGCCAAGACCGTCGCCCCCGGCAAATGGGAAATCTTCACCCATGGCGGGCGCCGCGAAACCGGCATCGATGCGGTGGAATTCGCCAAGACCGTGGTCGCCAAGGGCGCGGGCGAAATCCTCTTGACCTCGATGGACCGGGACGGCACCAAATCCGGTTTCAACCTGCCCCTGACCCGCGCGATTTCCGATGCGGTTGATGTGCCGGTGATCGCCTCGGGCGGGGTCGGCACCCTGGATCACCTCGTTGAAGGCGTCACCGAAGGCGGCGCCTCGGCGGTGCTTGCCGCCTCGATCTTCCACTTCGGTGAATACACCATCCAGGAAGCCAAACAGCACATGGCCGCCGCCGGTATCCCGATGCGGCTGACCTGAAGGAAGACCCGTGATGAACCTGCTGCACGATCTCGAAGCCACCATCCTTTCCCGAAAGGGCGCAGACCCCGACACCTCCTGGACAGCCAAACTGCTGTCCAAAGGACCGGAGAAATGCGCAGAGAAATTCGGCGAGGAAGCCATCGAGGTCATCATCGAGGCGGTCAAGGACGACAAGGCGAAACTCGCCAGCGAAGGCGCCGACGTGCTTTATCATTTCCTGGTGATGCTTGCGTCGCGCGATGTGGCGCTGGACGATGTGCTTACGGTCCTGGCCGAACGCCAGGGCCTCAGCGGCATCGCGGAAAAAGCCGCCCGCCCCAAGAGTTGACCGTTTTCCAATCCACCAAAGGCGTGCTCCCGCGCCTGCGGATGCCCCGGCTGCGCCGGGCCCCTCCTCGCAGCCTTGGGCCCAGCAGCGCGCCATAGGCGCACTGCGCCGACGCTCTGTTGCGATCGCCCCCTCGATCTGAACCGGGTCAAGGGCCGCGCCAGCGGCCGCGCATAGCGCGGTTAACCCTTGAGGCGGGTCTGAGCGGAGATATCATCGAAGTGGCGCTTCAGGGCAGTCCTGCCCCTGAAGCGCCTCTCAGCGAGAAATACCGCCGCGCATCAGCGCGGCGCCCGGCCCAACGGGAGCCTGCAGATCTGTGATCTGCATTGCGACGGGCGGGAGCCCTACCCCGCGCCTGCCGTCACAGTTTCGAGGAAATGATCCCGGTGGCAAAGCCGCCCATACGCAATTCTCCGAACAGGCGCTGGTATTCGATCTTGGGACAACGGTTCTGGATCACATCAACACCGCGCGCCTCGGCCAGGGCGGCCGCCTCGGCGTGCTCAACGCCGATCTGCATCCAGATTGTCTGAAGGTCAGGAAACAGCTTCAGCGCCTCCTCCACGATCGGCGGCACCGCTTCGGATTTGCGAAAGATATCGACCATATCGACCGGACCGTCGATCTCAGACAGGCTCGCTCGTACCGTTTCGCCAAACAGCCGCTTACCGGCATGGCCGGGATTGACCGGGATCACCCGATAGCCTTTCAAACTCAGGTACCGCGCCACATAGTAACTGGGGCGCACCGAATTCATCGACACGCCCACCACGGCGATCGTTCGGGTGCGTTTCAGTATCTCGCGCAGATGATCATCGGCATAGCTGGTCATGGGCCGACCCTAGAACGGCCGAGAAGCGCGTGAAAGTCAAAAGTGATCTCGCTGACCGCGAGCAAAGAGATTTCATCATTCGACAAAAAAAGGCGCCCGGGACGGGCCCCGGGCGTCAGGTATGGAACGAGGGACAGTGAAAAAGGTCCGCGGCTGTTCCGCGCCGCAGGCCTAATCGTTATATGGGAACCGCGGATCTGAATTAAAAGGGGCGCGCGTTTCAACGTTATCGACGCAAGGCGTCCGGCCAATTGCTCCGGGCTTCGGCAATAAGGGCCTCGGCTTCGTCTTGCCAGCGCGCGCGCACCTGCGGACTGTTGAGCAGGAACAACTCCCCTTCCAGGATCACCCACAGCTCCGGATCTGCGGTCGTCAGACGGCCCTGCGCCATGGCAAAGGCGCAATAGCCGCCAAACATCGGCGCATAGGCCCAGGGGTTCATCTCGAACCGCATCTGGTTGCTGGCCGACGCAAATTGCCAAACCGCCCCTTTCCACATCAGGACATGCTCGGAGCTGCCCTGCACCGCATGTCCCGTCTCGAAAAAGGCCACAGGATCATAGCCACCTATTGCTACCCCGTCTTGCGCAGAAAACAGCGCCACATCGGTCATGCCGCGCTGAGGTGCGGCAAACAGTCCAAAGGACAGGACAAGAATCATCAGTCGCAGGATCAAGTGGCGCACTCCATATCTGGAACAGGAACGCCTACAGTGTGCCGCACACACATCGCGCTGCAAAGATGTGATACGCAGATGTGATCGGCCTGTGACGTCGCCTACTGTCGCAGCCTCCCCCAACTGGGCGATCAGTCGAAGATATCCTCGATCACGTCAAAGGCCTCTGACATCATCTTTTGAAACAGGCTTTTGCGTTTCTTCTGTTTCCTGGCCTTCATCGGCTTTGCCTTGGGCGGCTTGCCATATGCCTTGGTCGGGGTGGGCTGATGAGACACCTTGCGTGCCTGTGACGGCGCGGGCGCCCCGACTGGAGCCTTGGCACCCTTTCCCGGTGCCAGCGGCCTTGCCTTTTGCGCCGACAGGGGCGCACCGCAGGTGCCACAGACCAGCGCCGATACGCCACCCGTTTTGCTGCCCGAGACAAAAGCCGATTGAACGCCGCAATAGCAGCAGCTGATGATTTTCCCGCCGGGAATGCTCGAATGTGCGATAACTGCCTCCTGAAGGGTTACGACCGCTCTCTTGAGGCATATAGGGCGATCGCCGCAGCATTTGAGACGTTGAGCGAGCCAAATCCACCGGCAAAGTCGATTTTCACAAGTTGATCCACGGTTTCCTTGGTTTTTTGGCGCAGCCCAGGCCCTTCAGCCCCAAGGACCAGCGCCACCGGGCGGTCCTTGCGCCCCTCAAGTGCCTGTTCGATGGTCTGCTCAGCTTCCCCGTCAAGGCCAAGCACGAGAAAGCCCATGTTCTGCAGCTCGACGATGGTATCCGAGAGGTTCCGCATACGCAGATAGGGCTGACGTTCCAGCGCGCCGCTTGCAGTCTTGGCCAAAGCGCCAGTTTCGGGCGCGGAATGGTGGCGCGTGCCGATCACGGCGCTGGCGCCCAGAACCTCGGCCGAGCGCAGGATGGCGCCGACGTTATGCGGATCAGTCACCCGGTCCAGCAGTATCACACGCGGCACCTCGGCGCCGATACAGTTCTCCGCAAGACTGCCCCAGTTGAGCGGTTTCACCTCAAGCGCTGCCCCCTGATGCACCGAGCCCGGATCGATCGGCGCCTTGAACCTGCGCGGGTCAACCACCTCGGACTCAATCCCGGCTGCAGAGATCGCCTCTTCCAGCTTGTTCTTGGCATTGAGTGTCACGATCAGGCGCAGCTTTTCGCGCTTGGGGTTCATCAGCGCATCGCGCACTGCGTGCAGGCCAAAGAGCCAGACGGTTTCGCTCGCGCCGGCCTTCTTGGCCTGTTCCTTTTCGATGACCCACTGGGGTTTCTTGGTGGGTTTCTTGGACATGGATCTCTCCTGCAAAAGGAATTTCAGGCCGGCGCAGAAAACTTGGTATTTTCCTGTTGACGCCCGTTTGTGGCGCTAGTAATCACGCCTCCACGTCAGGTGCAACACTCACCTGACAGTGGGCGACAGGCCGCAAGGTGTGGCAGGGGACTGTAACTCCCTCGCGGAGACGCACGCCTGGTTCGATTCCAGGGTCGCCCACCATCTCCCCCCAGTTTTCATGTGAAATCAATCGCAAAGGGATGATGGTGCGTCCGCCTATTGGCGTGTCACCCCCACTTTCGATCACCACTCGCCGCACAGAAAAAACCCGGCCGCAAAGCCGGGTCATCGTGTTGATTTAAATATCAGATTTCTCGAAACGACTTAGTCTGCAGGGGCTTCGATTGCCTGCATCACCCAGGCCTCAAGCGCATCAAGATCGGCCTCGCCCGCTTCGGCCATGCCGCCCGAGAAGTCCTTAAAGGCATCAACATTCATACGGTTCACACCCGATACCACCGGGATCCCCATCGCCAGCGCCTCGCCGATCACGGGGCGCATGCCGCGCCCGTCAGCCTCGTGCTTGCCAAACTTGTTGACCAGAAGAACCTGTGGTGCCGGTGTCTCGCTCAGCGACTTGGTGACGAGCCCTACGGCCTGCTCCAATGCGCCGGGATTGAGGCGGCAGCCACGTGCCTCGGGACCGAGGGACTGGGAGATTCGGATCACCGTATCGCCCGGCAGAACCCGCACGTCCATGTCGCACAGCTTGTCGTCGTAGCATTCCGTATTGGTCTGCACGATTCCCGCCAGCCGCAGCCCCCGCGTCTGCAGGCGCTCGGCCAGAGCGGTCAGCAGCCGGTCGGTGGCGCCGCGTTCGGTTGTCATGACATAAGCTAGGCTCATCACACCCTCATTTCACTGTGGTTCTTTCCAGCAAACGGGACAGTAGCGCGGTTTTGGGAGGTCGGCCAGAGGCGCTTTTGCCGCGCCGCCCATCAGGCAGCGCGGCAAGGTTTCAAAAGGTATCAGCCTTAAAGACCCAGCGCGCGGCGACGCTCCTCGGCAAAGCCCTGCACAATGCGGTCCGCGATCAGCGCAAGGATTGCCATCGCCGCCCCAGCAGAGATGCCAAGCCCCACATCCGCCTGCCCCAGCGCCAGGTAGATCGACTGGCCAAGACCAGTGGTGCCGATCAGCGCCGCGATCACCAGCATGGCAAAAGCGTACAGGATGGTCTGGTTCAGCCCCAAGAGGATGGTCGGCGCCGCATAGGGCGCGCGCACGTCGCGCATCATCTGCCAGCGGGTCGCTCCAGAAGCTGTCGCCGCCTCAATCATCTCGGCCGGGGTTTCGGTCAGCCCATGACGCGTGTAGCGGATCATCGGAACGATCGCATAGGCAATGATCGCCAGGAAGGCCGAGAACTCTCCGATCTGAAACACCATCAAGACCGGGATCAGGAAGACAAACAGCGGGATCGTCTGCAGCATGTCACAGACCGGGCGCACCACGCGCCACACCATGGGCGACACAGCCGAGGCAAGACCGATTACCCCCCCAAGGACGGCGCAGGCAAAAACGGCCGCGCCCGACAGGTATAGCGACAACAGCGCCCGCTCCCACAGCCCCGACAGCAGGATCGTTGAAAGCAGAACCACCGAAAGCGCCGAAAGACGTACACCGCCCGCCACGTAGGACAGTGCCCCAACGCCGACCAGAACGAAGGGCCAAGGGAGCTGGGAAATCCCCGTCTCCAGCATGCCTGCCGCGATGAGGATCACCAAACCCAGCGTCAGCTTGCCGCGATAGGCGCAGTAGAGCCCGACCACCGCACCAGCTGCAAAAAGCGCCATGCTCATGCCGGAGGTCCAGACAAAGCCCCAGGTGAAAGGCAGCACCGCCTGATCAAGACCGATGCGCAGCGGCAGCAGCACGTAGAACATCACGCCGTTCTTGATGGCCGTCAAAAGCTCGGCATTGGCGCTGGTAAAGGCCGACAGCCCCGCATCCACCCGGTCCGCCGTGCTGTTGAACAGCGCATAGGCGCCCGGATCCTGGATCTGCCCATAAAAGGCCAGGCTTGCGAGCGCGCCAAGGGCAAGGATCACCAGCGAGACGCGGCCGTCATAATAGCGGCGTTTCTCGTTGGCGAGCGTACCACTCATCCGGTCGATCAGAATGGCAAAGATCACGATGACCAGACCGGCCAAAAGGCTGGCGCCGAACTGCGCCTTGCGCATGGTCAAAAGGACTTCCCAACCAATGTCGTCAAAGCCCCCGATCACGGCAGCAATGATCACCATCGACAGAGCCGCCATCAGGCATTGGTTCACACCCACCATGATCTGAGTTGCCGCGGCAGGAATTTCGACCTGGAAGAGCTGCTGCACCCGGGTGCCGCCTGCCATGATCGCGGCTTCCTTGATCTCCGGTTCGATGCGCTGCAGGCCGAGCAAGACGTTGCGCGCCATCGGCGGAGCCGCATATATGGCCGATGCAATAAGACCCACAACCGGGCCAAAACCGAAGAGCACCAGGAGCGGCGTGAGATAGGCAAAGGTCGGCACCGTCTGCATGACATCCAGCAGTGCCTGCACCGGCGCACGGACACGCGGGTATTCATTGGCCAGAATCCCGATTGCTCCGCCAATCAGCAGCGCCAGCGGCACCGAGACCGACACCAGCGCCAGCGTATTCATGCTTTGCGGCCAATAGCCCGAGGCCAACACCGCACCGAGACCAACTGCCGCCATCAGCGCCATGGTGAGGCCCCCAAGCCGCCAGCCCAGCGCCACCGTGGCCGCGATCAGGAATGGCCAGGGCGTCGCCCCGAGGATCCAGTTCGCCGCCTCCATCGGATAGGCCATAAGGGCCGAGAACTGACGCGCCGCCGGTTTGATCAGGGCAAGGAAAGCCTCCATCGCGCTGCCGACCCACTCGGTCGCAGGCAGCACCCATCCTTTCGGAAAGGCCGTCAACCAGGGCGCCACGCCTTCGAGCACCAGACACATGGCGCCCACGGCCAGCGCGATCAGCGCCGCCATGCTGCCTTTGCTGAGCGTCATCATGCCGCCGGATCCACCTGCAGGGCGGCGGCCAGATCCGCCGGATTCACAACGCCCAACAGTTCGCCATTCTCATCGCGCACCGGCACGGGTTCATAAAGCTCCATGCAGCGCGCAAGGGCCGCATCCAGCGTCATGTCGCGGCGCAGGCCCGGATCATCCGGCCCATGAGCCAGATCGCCGCCCGCCTGCATGACAGAGGCCACGCGCGCATGCTGACCCTTGGCCACGTCCTTGGAGAATTCGCGCACATAGTCATCGACCGGGTTCAGCACGATATCCGAGGGCGTGCCGATCTGCACAATCTTGCCATCGCGCATGATGGCGATGCGGTCGGCCAGTTTCAGCGCCTCGTTGATGTCATGGGTGATGAAGACGATGGTGGTCTTCAGTTTGGCCTGAATATCAAGGAATTCATCCTGCAACTGGCGGCGGATCAAGGGATCCAGTGCGGAAAACGGCTCATCGAGAAACCAGACCGAGCAATCCGCAACCAGGGAACGAGCAATGCCGACACGCTGACGCTGACCACCGGAAAGTTCACGCGGGAAATTCTTTTCACGCCCACCAAGACCAACCAGGTCGATCACCTTTTGCGCCTTGGCGAGGCGTTCCTTCCTGCCCATGCCCTGCACCCGCAGCGGATAGGCGACGTTTTCGGCCACGCTCATATGCGGGAAGAGGCCGAAGTGCTGAAACACCATGCCGAGCTTGTTGCGGCGCATCTCGATCAGCCGCTTCGGGCTGGCGGTACGGATATCCTCACCCTCGATCAGGATCTCACCGCCTGTGCCGGGCAAAAGCTGGGAAATGCAGCGGATCAGGGTCGACTTGCCCGAGCCGCTGAGGCCCATGATCACAAAGAGTTCACCCTCTTGCACCTCAAAGGTGGCGTCCTGCACCGCGGGCGTCAGACCCTCGGCGCGCAGTTCGGCAGCGGCCTCATCCGCGGACGCGGTGGAAGACAGCGCCCGTTTGAGGGCGCTTTCTGCGTTGGCACCAAACACCTGCCAGACATGCTGGCAGGTGATGGCAGGTGTTACCTCTTTGCTCACGGTGTCACCCTCACTGCAGCGCGGCATCCACAACCGGGCGCCAGCTGTCCTCGTTCGCGGCCATCCATTCCGCGACAACCTCTTCGACCTTGCCGCCATCGACGTCCACCGCACCCATCATCGGCTGCTGATCTTCCACCGCCAGGGTGTAGTTGTAGAGGATCTCGAACGCAGCAGGCCAGGTTTCGGCAAGGCCCGACCAGCCGGCCTTGAAGATGCGCGAAGGCGCAAAGTCACAATCGTTTACTGCGTTGGGGTTAGGGCCCCAGGCCGGATCGTTGAAGCAGGCCTCTTCGCCCACCGGCAGGTCCACAAATTTCACGTCATAAGCAGACATTGCCCAATGCGGCTGCCAGAAGGTCACCAGCAGAGGCGTCTTGCGCTCGGTTGCAGCGCGCAGTTCAACGATCAGGGCCGCTTCGGACCCGGCGGGCACGGCTTTGAAGGGGAGATCAAGGCCAGTCATGCGGTCAGCGCCAGGGGTGCCCCAGTCAGCCGGATAGTCCACCAGGCGGCCCGCAGGCAAGGTTTCAGCGGTCGCAAACAGCGGCGCGCAGTCCTTCAGCGCTTCCCAGGCAGGCAGGCCCGGGCACAGCTCGGCCACATGGGCGGGATAGGCGATGCCTTCCTTGGCGTCGAGTTCAAGATCGCCCAGCTCGACTACGGTGCCCTCGGCGACCTTTTTGGCATATTCGTCAGAAACGTTTGAGGACCAGATCTCCAGCGTCGCGTGGATGTCACCATCCGCGATCGCCTGGAACTGGTTCATCATTCCGGCAGAGACGTACTCAACCTTGTAACCCGCAGCTTTGAGCATCTCACCGGCGATATGGGTGGTGATGTGCTGACCTGTCCATTCGTTCATCGCCAGCTTGATCGGCTTGTCCACAGCGCCCAGATCGGCGGCCCCGGCTGCGCTCGATATGAAAGCCGCAGCGCCCAGCGTCAGTGCAAAAGAAGTTGTCTTCATTGATGTCATCCCTGTTCTTTTGGGGGCGAAGGCCGAATCGGCCCCATCGCGCCCCGATATGTTGTTGATCGTCCAAACTCATGGATCCGGTGTCGGAGCGTCATGCCACCCGCCCGAACCAGGCCCGTCGCACGCCATGTCGATGACCAAGTGTGACCGGCTCATGGCCTAGGTTTTGACGTTCTTGCGACCATTTGTCGAGCATTCGCGGCATAGATACCGGAATTTCTTGATTATCCATTCAATTTTTTGGTTCGAAATTCAAGAATGGAATTCAGAACAGACATGTCCAGTGGCGCTTTCCGCCCAAAAAAGAGAATCACCCAAGAGAATCAAAGCTCGCCGTCTTGGGGCCGACCGACCTACAGGACCGCCGCAAGTTGCCGCATGGCGCCGGTGACCCGGCTCAGATCGTCAGGCATCGTCACAAAGGGGGGCATGGTGTAGATATTGTGCCCAAAGGGACGCAGGAATACACCGCTTTTAGGGGCCAGAGCGTGCGCCTCATCTGCCGAGACGCGGTGATCCATTTCGATTACACCAATCGCGCCCAGCACCCGCACATCACGCACGCCGGGAAGATCACGCGCGGGGGCCAGCTCTTCTATCATCTGCGCCTCGATCTGTGCGATGCGGGAGCGCCAGTCCTGCCCGGTCAGCAAATCGATCGCCGCGCAGGCCGCGGAGCAGGCCAGCGGGTTCGCCATATACGTAGGGCCATGCATGAAGATGCCCGGATGGCCGCCACCGATCCCCTCTGCCACGCGATCGTTGGTGAGCGTCGCCGCGAACGAGATATGCCCGCCCGTGAGCCCCTTGCCGAGACAAATGATGTCCGGCTGAATGTCGGTGAGACCGGTGGCGAACATTTCCCCCGTGCGCCCAAACCCTGTGGCAATCTCATCAAATATCAAAAGGACACCGAATTCGTCACACAAAGCGCGAGCCTGATTCAGATATTCAGGATGGTAGAAATACATACCTCCCGTACCCTGTACCACGGGTTCGAGGATGAAAGCCGCGATCCGGTCCTGCCCCACCTCAAGAACCCGGCGCAGCTCGGCCAGTCCGTTCTGCTCGGGGTCCTCGATCCAAGGATGATCAAGGCGCACAGGCGGGCGGGCGACGAAGTGCTGCACGCTGAGCGCGCCCTGAAACAGGTGGTGCATGCCCGTATCCGGATCGCAAACGCTCATCGCCTTCCAGGTGTCGCCATGATAGCCCGACCGCACCGTCGCGAATTCGCTGCGCCCCGGATGGCCCATGGCGTGCTGATATTGCACCGCCATCTTCATCGCCACCTCGACCGAAACCGAGCCGCTGTCGCAATAGAAGATCCGCGTCAGGCTCTCTGGCGTCACATCAAGCAGCCGCCGCCCGAGATCAACCGCCGGATCGTGGGTCAGACCGCCGAACATCACATGGGGCAGCCGGTCCAGCTGCGCCTTAATGGCGCCCGTGATCGCCGGATGCCGGTGGCCGTGCATCATGCACCACCATGAGGACATCGCATCAATCAGCCGCGTGCCGTCTTCCAGCGTGATATGAACGCCTTCGGCCTCTTTCACCAGAAAGGTCGGTCCGGGCTTGGTAACATTCGTGTATGGGTGCCAAAGGTGCTTTTGATCAAAGGCCAGCGGGCCGAGAGCTGTGTCGGGCATTTCAGATCAAGGCTTTCCTGATGGTGTCAAGATCAATGTCCGCCGCGCAGGCCGAGCGCAGAGCATCTGGCGTCAACGGAGCAATAACAGGCAAACGGCCAAGGTGGGCCACCTCGCCGAACTGGCAGATCGTCTCCTCTACCTCCGGGGCGGGATCGCCATTGAAGATCACGCCGACAACACTGCAGCCGCGCGCGCGCAGCGCCTCTAGCGACAACAACGTGTGGTTGATTGTACCAAGGCGCGTAGAGGCACACAGAACTACAGGCGCCTGCCAATGTGCAAAGAGATCAACATAAAGCGAGGTGCGGTTCAGCGGCACCATGAGGCCGCCTGCCCCCTCAACCACCAGCGGCCCAAAGACCTGTGGCAACGCCAGTTGCTCCAATTCGATCTCCACGCCTTCCGCCTCGGCCGACAGATGCGGCGAGGCCGGAAGCTGCAGCCTGTAGGCCTCAGGCAGCACATGGCAGCGCACCATGCGCGCAACAAAGGCGCTGTCGGTTTCCTCTTCCAGCCCCGATTGCACTGGCTTCCAATAAGTGGCACTCAAGGCCTGCGTCAGCGCGGCTGCTACCACCGTCTTGCCCACTTCCGTATCGGTGCCAGTCACCACAAGAACCCCGCTCATGCCCACACATCCTGCAACTGGGCGAGGTCTTCGAACATCTGCGTGATCACCTTTTTCGACACGTTGAGCGTCACCGAAAGGCGCAGGCGCGAGGTGCCCGCAGGCACCGTGGGCGGGCGGATACCGCGAATGTCATAGCCTCGTGCCTGCAGGGCCGCTGCCATCTGCATCGTCTTGCCATCCTGACCGATGATGATCGGCAAAATCTGGCACTGAAACCCGTCCAGACCACACAGGCGAGCGGCCTCGGCATGGGCGTGGTTGATCCCCTCCCAGGCGCGCTCCAGACGCTCGCCTCCCTGCGCCAGCAGTTCAAGTGCTGCGCGCACCAGTGCGGCATTCAGCGGCGACGGGGCGGTTGCAAAGATGAAATTGCGCCCCTTGTTGATCAGCATCTCGATCAGAACCTGCGGCGCGCAAATCAAGGCCCCAGAGGCGCCGAGCGCCTTGCCACAGGTATGCAGGGTGATGACATTGCTGCGATGGGCAAACTCATGTGCCAACCCGCGTCCCCCAGGGCCAAAAAGACCCGTGGCGTGGGCCTCATCCACCACCAGAACACCGCCAGAGGTCTCCGCCAGCGCCATCAGTTCAGCCAGCGGCGCAAGATCGCCATCCATGGAATAGACCGCCTCGACCGCAATCCAGACCTGCCCGGTGCCGCCCTGCGTGCGCCACTCGGCAAGGCGCCGCGCCGCGTCCGCGGCATCGTTATGGGCAAAGCTCTGGATCTCGGCCCGGCCCAGCCGCATGCCGTCGCGGGTGCTGGCATGGATCAGATCATCGTAGAGCACCAGATCGCCCCGTTGCGGCAGGGTCGAAAAGATCGCCACATTGGCGTTGAATCCGCCGCCCATGAAAAGCGCCGCCTCACTGCCAAAGAAGGCCGCCGCCTCAGCCTCAAGCAGCTGATGCTCGCTGTCGTTGCCGCGTAGAAGGCGCGAACCACCCGCCCCGACCGGAACGCCCCGCTCCAGCGCCGCATGGGCCGCTGCACGCATTTCCGGGCTGGCAGCAAGGCCCAGATAGTCGTTCGAAGAAAAATCATGACCCGCACGCGGGATCAGGCGGCGATAGCGGTCCTGCTGCGCAAGGCTGTCCAGCAGCGCCTGCTGGCGCGGATAGTCGGCAGCAGGCGTATCAAGCAGGGCGACAGTCATTCGCTCGTCCCCTCGATCCGGCCTTCGCAATGGGCTGCCATCGCCTTGAGGCCGAGCCGGTCGAACAGTTGCTGGTCCTTGTCTTCCTCGGGGTTGTCGGCGGTCAGGAGCGTCTCCCCTACGAAGATCGAATTGGCACCCGCAAAGAAACACATGGCCTGCAGCTCATCGCTCATGTCGGTACGGCCTGCAGAGAGGCGCACATGACTGTTTGGCATCAGGATCCGCGCCAGCGCGATGGTGCGCACGAATTCAATGGGGTCGAGTTTTGGCACATCCGCCAGCGGCGTATCCGGGATCGGGATCAGCATGTTGACCGGCACCGAATCCGGGTGTTCCTCAAGCGTCGCAAGCGCCAGCAGCATGTCGATCCGGTCCATCTGCTGCTCGCCCATGCCGACGATCCCTCCCGCACAGACCTTGATACCAGCCTCGCGCACCCGGTTCAGGGTCTCGATCCGGTCGGCAAAGGTGCGGGTGGTGATGATCTCGGAATAATACCGTTCAGAGGTATCGATATTGTGGTTGTAGTAGTCCAGCCCCGCATCGCGCAGGCGGAAGACCTGATCCTCTTCCAGCATGCCCAGGGTCATGCAGGTCTCCATCCCCAGATCCTTGACCCCATGGATCATCGCCTCCAGCGCGGCCATATCGCGGTCCTTGGGGCTGCGCCAGGCGGCGCCCATGCAATAGCGCGTCGCGCCTGCATCGCGGGCCTTTTTCGCCTCCGCAATCACCCGCTCCACCTCGATCAGCTTGGCGGCAGACAGTTTCGCGCCGTTGCGGGCCGACTGGCTACAATAGGCGCAATCCTCGGGGCAGCCGCCGGTCTTGATGCTCAGCAACTTGGATTTCTGCACCTGATTGGGATCGAACGCCTGCCGGTGTACCGTGTGTGCCCGGAACAGCAGATCCATGAAGGGCAGGTTGTAGATTTCCTCAGCCTCGGTGCGTGTCCAGTCCGTTCTGATCGGCGCGGCATCCAGCATCTGCACCCTCCTCTGATTTTTATCTATCAATTTTTCATGCGTACACCGCAGATTGCATTTTTATAGATAATTTTTGAGCTGGAATACAAGCCCTGCCCGAGATCATTTTTTTGATTTATATACATATACTTAGATACAATCACCACAACCTGGACGCACCATGCAGAAACCCACTTGACGGCACAGGGGCGGCTCTTCTAGGTGTGAAAGCACGCAGGGGAGTCCCACCAAGGGGACTGAGAGGCTGACAGGACGGTAGTAATTCCGGCCGGTGACGCGACCCTTTGAACCTGACCCAGTTGACACTGGCGTAGGAAGCTAGGACCCGCGTCTCTTGGCCCGGTACAGGCCGAGAATGCAACGTCCGAACCGAACGGTGAGTACGACCGTTCCGCGTTTCCCCGCCCATGCCTCATCTGGTGTCTTTTTTGAAGTTTCTGCTTCGAGGAGCACCGTATGACCCATCAAGACCCCAAGATCGCACCCAGTGTGACGACAGGCCCGCTGCCCGCATCGAAAAAGATCTATGTGCCCGGCGAGATCCATCCGGATATCCGCGTGCCGATGCGCGAGATATCGACCCACCCTACCGCGGGCGAAGCACCTCTGCCGGTCTATGACAGCTCAGGCCCCTACACCGATCCTGATCACACCACCGACATCCGCCAGGGCCTGCCTGCCCTGCGCCGAGACTGGATCCGCGCACGTGGGGACGTGGAGGAATACCAAGGCCGCGACATCAAGCCCGAGGATAACGGATTTGTCGAAGGGGACCGCCTGACGCCCGAATTCCCGGTACGCCCTGCCCCGCTGCGGGCCACGGGGGACAAGGCGGTCACGCAGCTCGCTTATGCCCGCGCCGGGATCATCACGCCCGAGATGGAATACATCGCGATCCGCGAAAACCAGCTGCGCGAGACCTCGCCCTGCCACGGAGCGCGCGACGGCAACGACTGGGGCGCCAATATCCCTGACTACGTGACGCCGGAATTCGTCCGCCAGGAGATCGCCGCAGGCCGCGCCATTATACCCGCCAACATCAACCACCCCGAACTGGAGCCGATGATCATCGGCCGCAACTTCCTGGTCAAGATCAACGCTAATATGGGCACCTCCGCCGTGACCTCCTCGATGGAGGAGGAAGTGGACAAGCTGGTCTGGGCGATCCGCTGGGGCGCCGATACGGTGATGGACCTCTCCACCGGGCGCAACATCCACAACACCCGCGAATGGATCATCCGCAACTCCCCCGTGCCCATCGGCACCGTGCCGATCTACCAAGCGCTGGAAAAGGTAAACGGCATTGCCGAGGATCTGACCTGGGAAGTGTTCCGCGACACGCTGATCGAACAGGCAGAGCAAGGCGTTGACTACTTCACCATCCACGCGGGGGTGCGGCTGCATATGGTGCCGATGACCGTGAACCGCGTCACCGGGATCGTGTCGCGTGGCGGCTCGATCATGGTGAAATGGTGCCTGCATCACCACAAGGAAAGCTTCCTTTACGAGCACTTCGAGGAGATCTGCGACATCTGCCGCAAGTATGATGTCTCCTTCTCGCTCGGCGACGGGCTACGCCCCGGCTCGATTGCGGACGCCAATGACGAGGCGCAGTTTGCCGAGTTGGAAACCCTGGGCGAGCTTACACAGATTGCTTGGGCCAAGGACTGCCAGGTGATGATCGAGGGGCCGGGCCATGTGGCCATGCACAAGATCAAGGAAAACATGGACAAGCAGCTGGAGTGCTGCCACGAGGCGCCGTTTTACACGCTTGGCCCCCTCACCACCGATATTGCACCGGGGTACGATCACATCACCTCCGGCATCGGGGCGGCGATGATCGGCTGGTTCGGCTGCGCCATGCTGTGCTACGTGACGCCTAAGGAGCATCTGGGCCTGCCGGACCGCGACGACGTCAAGACCGGCGTGATCACCTACAAGATCGCGGCTCATGCAGCCGATCTGGCGAAGGGGCTGCCGGGGGCGCAGCGGCGCGATGATGCGCTATCCCGCGCGCGGTTTGAGTTCCGCTGGGAAGATCAGTTCAACCTCTCGCTGGACCCTGAAACGGCCCGAGATTTCCACGATGCCACCCTACCGAAACAAGCCCATAAGGTGGCGCACTTCTGCTCCATGTGCGGGCCGAAATTCTGCTCTATGCGGATCAGCCACGACATCCGCGCCGAAGCCCAGAAGGAGGGGATGGAGGCCATGGCGGCCAAGTTCCGCGAGGGCGGTGACCTTTATGTGCCGGTGAAGGACGCTGAGGACACGGGCGCATGATCACCATCGCAGGCGCCGGGCTGGCCGGGCTGGCCTGCGCGCATGAGCTGGCGCAGCGCGGTGCTGAAGTAACGGTCTATGAAAACAGCGCGCGCATTGGCGAGAGCAGCGTCTCGCGCTATGCGGGGGGCATGCTTGCCCCCTGGTGTGAGGCGGAAAGCGCCGAAGCCGAGGTAATCACCCTCGGCAGCCGCGCCCTCGATTGGTGGGCCCAGATCACCCCGGTGGTCCGGCGCGGCACGCTGGTGGTTGCGCCTACCCGCGACCGGGCGGACCTCACCCGCTTTGCCAAACGCACCAAAGCCCATGAGGTGGTTGATGAAGCGCAGATCGCCGCGTTGGAGCCGGACCTCGCTGGCCGGTTCCGCACGGGTCTGCACTTTGCGCAGGAAGGGCATCTGGACCCGCGAAAGGCATTGAAGGACCTTACCAGCCGTGTCGAGAAGATGGGCGTGATACTCCATCTTGGCACCCCCGCCCCGGAGAGGGTGACCCTTGACTGCACCGGCATCAAAGCGCAACTGTCAGGCCTGCGCCCGGTGCGCGGGGAGATGGCCATCCTACATGCACCGGGGGTTGGGATCAGCCGCACCCTACGTCTGTTGCACCCGCGAATCCCCATCTATCTGGTGCCGCGCGGGGATCACCACTTCATGCTGGGCGCCACCATGGTGGAAAGCAGCGCCACCTGCCCGCCGACATTGCGCGCCCTCAGCGAGTTGATGAATGCCGCCTACACCCTGCATCCGGGGCTTGCTGAAGCCTCGGTGGTGGAGGTCGGCGCAGGGCTGCGCCCGGCCTTTGCAAATAACTTTCCCCAGCTCGTCTGGCAGGACGGCACATTGTTCCTGAACGGGCTTTATCGACACGGGTTTCTGCTGGCGCCCGCCATGGCCGCGCGCGCCGCAGATGCCCTGATGCCGGAGACAAGAAATGCAGATCATCGTGAACGCCGAACCGCGTGAGATCCACGCCGCGACCCTCGACGCCGCACTGAAAGAGCTGGGCTTTACCAGCCCTGCAATCGCCACCGCGCTCAACGGGCAATTTGTTTCGCGCGCGAAACGTGTTGACACAGTATTAACGGCAGGGGACCGGCTCGAAGTACTCTCCCCCATGCAGGGAGGCTGAGCGATGCGGCTTTATGACTGCGAAGTCACTTCGCGCCTGTTGATTGGGACCGCGCAATACCCTTCCCCGCAGGTGCTGATGGAGGCGATCCGCGCAAGCGCCAGTGAGATCATCACCGTGTCCCTGCGGCGCGAAACGACGGGTGGCTCTGGCGCGGCCTTTTGGGAACTACTGCAAGACCTTGGCACCCGCATCCTTCCCAATACAGCCGGCTGCCACACGGTGCGTGACGCGGTCACCACCGCCCACATGGCGCGAGAGGTCTTTGGTACGCCCTGGATCAAGCTCGAAGTGATCGGCCACAACGATACGCTGCAACCGGACGTTTTTGCGCTGGTCGAAGCGGCCCGCATCCTCAGCGAGGACGGCTTTCAGGTCTTTCCCTATACCACCGAAGATCTGGTGGTAGGTGAGCGCTTGATCGAGGCGGGCTGCGAGGTGCTGATGCCCTGGGGCGCGCCGATCGGGTCCGGGCAAGGACTGCTGCGCCGGGACGGCCTTAGAGCCATGCGGGCGCATTTCCCGGACATACCGCTGATCGTCGATGCCGGTATCGGTCGGCCTTCGGACGCCGCAGAGGCGATGGAACTGGGCATGGACGCGGTCCTTTTGAACACCGCCGTGGCCAAGGCCGGCGATCCGGTATTGATGGCCCGTGCCATGGCGCAGGCAATTGCCGCCGGGCGCGCCGGTTTTGAAGCGGAACCGATGGAGCGGCGCGACATGGGGGTGCCTTCGACCCCGGTTCTGGGCCTTGCGGAATTGATATGATGGGCGGAGTTGATGTGATGGAGCGCTTTTACCTGATCGTCGGCCATGTGGGCCGGTTGGAGCTTTTGGTGCCGCAGGGCGTGAAACTGGTCCAGCTGCGCATCAAGGACCAGCCCGAGGCAGAGGTGCGCCGCCAGATCGCCCGCGCGCGCGATTTCTGCGCGGTGCATGGCGCGCAGCTGGTCGTGAATGACCACTGGCAGGCGGCGCTGGATCTGAACTGCACCTTTGTGCACCTTGGCCAGGAGGATATGGAAACGGCCGATT
The DNA here is from genome assembly GCF_014884385.1 of Phycobacter azelaicus. Classification (NCBI taxonomy): domain Bacteria; kingdom Pseudomonadati; phylum Pseudomonadota; class Alphaproteobacteria; order Rhodobacterales; family Roseobacteraceae; genus Phycobacter; species Phycobacter azelaicus. The sequence continues at coordinate 79,437 of NZ_WKFH01000003.1, forward strand.
TCGCCGCCCTGCGCCGAGCCGGGGTGCGCTATGGCCTATCCACCCATGACGAGGCAGAGCTGGACCGCGCCCTGTCCCATGATCCTGCCTATGTGGCGCTGGGACCCGTGTATGAGACCCTGCTGAAAAAGATGAAATGGGCACCGCAGGGGCTGGATCGGGTACGGCGCTGGAAGGCGCTTGTCGGCGACACGCCCCTTGTTGCCATCGGCGGGCTGACACCCGAGCGCCTGCCCGGTGTCTTTGCCGCAGGCGCTGACAGCGCCGCTGTGGTGACGGACATACAACAGGCCGCCGACCCCGAGCGGCGCACGCGCGAATGGATCGAGGCCTGCACCTCATGAGTCAGACAGACCGATACGCACGTCAGACAGCCCTGCCCGAGGTCGGCGCCCGCGGTCAGGCCAGGCTGGCCTCGGCCCATGTACTCATCGTCGGCGCCGGAGGGTTGGGCTGCCCGTGCCTGAGCTACCTTGCCGGAGCGGGCGTGGGCGAGATCACCCTGATGGATCCCGATCTGGTCGAGGAGAGCAACCTGCACCGCCAACCGCTTTACACCATGTCCGACATCGGCCTGCCCAAGGTCGAGGCTGCAAGGCGCCACCTCGGCCAGGCTCATCCCGGTGTAAGGCTCTATCCGATCCAGAGCGCATTGACACCTTTGAACGCCCTTGCGGCCCTGGCCCGGGCCGACATCGTCGTGGATGCAGCCGATAGCATAGCCGCGTCATACACCCTGTCCGATGCCTGCATGGCCAAGGGCACGCCGCTGATTTCAGCGTCTGCCTTGGGGCAATCGGGTTATGTCGGGGGATTTTGTGGCTCAGCGCCATCGCTCAGGGCGCTGTTCCCCGACCCGCCGGAAACCGCCGTAACCTGCGCCAGTCATGGTATCATGGGGCCCGTGGTGGGAGCGATTGGCACTCTGCAGGCCCAGATGGTCTTGAAAGTCCTTCTTGGGCACAGCCCGTCGCCACTTGGGCAGCTCATATCGCTGGACATGGCAGACCTCAGACCCGGAGCCTTTCGTTTTGACGCGGCCGAAGAGCCGAGCGGCCGCCTGCCTTTTGTTGCGCGCCAGCACATCGTGGCCGAGGACTGCGTGATCGAGCTGCGCCCGCCTGAAGAGGCACCCATCCCCGCGATACCTCAGGCGCTCCGTCTTAGCCCGAAGGAGCTCGAAACCGTTGCGCTCCCGCTGGACAGGCGCGTCGTCCTGTGCTGCCGATCCGGCCTGCGCGCTTGGCGCGCTGCGCGCCTTTTACAGCAGCGGGGCTATGGCGATCTGGCCCTTTTGGCAGCGGCAGCCTGATGCAAGGCGCCGCTTGCCCGCGAATCCTGGTGATCGCCGGAACCGACTCCAGCGGCGGTGCGGGCCTCACACGTGACACAGCGACTGCAACTGCACTGGGGTGTCACGTCGCCCCGGTGGTCACGGCCGTCACGGTGCAAACCAGCCAGGCCCTGAGCCGCATCTCTGCCATGCCTGTGAAGATGGTCCACGCCCAGATGGCAGCCGCACTTGAGGAGGCGCCGGTCGCAGCGGTCAAGATCGGAATGCTGGGAAATGCCGGGATCGCACGGGCGATTGCCCAGGGCCTTCCCCGCGACATACCCGTGGTGCTGGACCCCGTGCTGAAAACCTCCTCCGGCGGCCTCCTCGGAACCGGGCAAAGCCTTGCGCCGTTGATGGAGAAAGTGACACTGCTCACCCCGAACCTGTCAGAAAGCGCTTTTTTGAGTGGCCAGCCGTTCAGCGAGGAGCCGGAGGCCCTCAGGTGGCACGCTGAAATCCTCATGGCCGCGGGCAGCACGCGAGGCCCGGAAGCGATCCTGATCAAGGGAGGCCACGCCAGCGGCGAGGAAAGCCGCGATCACCTGTTCTTTGCGGACGCTCACGCGGTCTTTGCGGCCCGGCGGCTGCCGCGGGGACGGCGCGGGACCGGCTGTACTCTTGCCACGGCCATCGCCTGCTACCTTGCCAGAGGACAGAGCATGGAGGCGGCCTGCGCCCTGGGCAAACGCCACGTGACAGACTGGCTAAAGCAGGGGCCGGGAGTTCCGGCAGCCACGCCAGACGCATAACCTACTTGGCGCTGATACGCTTCGGCCCAGCGGCAAGCCGCTCCGCCTGCAGCGCGGTCAGGGCATTCAGCAGGACCAGCTTGCGGATCGGCTTTTGAAGGAAGTGATCCATGCCAGCCTCCAGGCAGGCCTTGCGGTGACTGTCAAACGCATTGGCCGTCAAGGCAACGATAACTGGCTGCTGCCCGCCGAGGGCACGGATCTCCTGTGTCGCGGCTATCCCGTCCAGTTCCGGCATGGACATATCCATCAGGACAAAATCCGGCATCTGAGCGCGGCACATCTCGACCGCTTCTCGGCCATTTTCCGCTTCGACACAGGTCACTGGCAGACGTGCAAGGTACTTTCGGATCAACAGGCGGTTGGTGCGATTGTCTTCGGCCAGAACGATACGGCAGCCGCGCAGGACCTCGATATCTAGGTCCGGTGTTTGATCGGCCTCCTGCAGGGCGTTCGGATTGCGGATCGGCTCCAGTTCGATTTCCAGATGGAAGCACGCGCCCCCCTCCGGATCCCGATCCGGGCAAAGCGTCAGGCTGCCGCCCATCCGACCGGCAAGAATGCTCGAAATCGTCAGGCCCAGGCCCGTGCCGCCAAAGGCACGGGTGGTTGCCGCATCCGCCTGAGAGAACCGGTCAAAAATATGCTGCGCCTGGCTTTCGGAAATGCCGATCCCGGTATCCTCGACCTCGATGATAATCCGATAAGGCGATGTCGGTGCATTGCGCGCGCGCAGGGTGACCGCACCCTCCGCCGTGAATTTAACTGCATTGCCTACGAGGTTTACCAGGATCTGGCGCAACCTGCCATCATCGCCGCGGACATGTTGCGGCACGCCTTGATCGATTTCGACCGAGACGTCCAAGCCCTTTTCTTCCGCCTTGGGCCGCAGGAGGTTGACGGCCTGCTGAATGCAAGTATGGAGGTCGAAATCCGTTGGCGAGATGTCCAGTTTCCCGGCCTCCAGCCGCGAAAGGTCCAGGATATCGTTGATAATCTTCAGCAGTGCATTCGACGAGTCGCGAATGGTCTCGACATAGAGCTGTTCTTCCTCGGACAGATCGGTGTCGGCAAGCAGATCCGCCATCCCCAGTATACCATTCATGGGCGTGCGGATTTCATGGCTCATATTGGCGAGGAACTCGCTCTTGGCCCGATCGGCCTGTTCTGCCGTGAGCTTTGCCTCGAGGAGCTCGTTGTTGCGCTGGGTCAGAGCCCTGTTGGCGCGGATCAGTTCCTCGCGCAGATGAACGTCCCAGGAGACATCCCAATCCACACCAATCATGCGCTGGCGGCCTTCCGCATCCCAATAGGCACTGCCCAGAGCACGGATGTACTTGCGCTCACCATTGTCCAGCACAATGCGGTATTCGGAAAGATAGTGTTCGTCCTGCTGCGTTGCCCGCCAGAAGGTTTCAACAGCCCCTTGGACATCTTCGGGATGCAGGCGCTTCTTCCAATCCGAAAACGTCACGGGATGATCCGACCGCTCCATACCGTAAAGCTCGAACATCCGCCGATCCCAGATCAGCTCCCCCGTGCCCACGTCAAGCTCCCAGATACCGATCTTTGAGGTCTCGACAGCGATTTCGAGGCGTCGCGACAGCGTCTCCAGCTCACGCTCGCGGCGTTTCAGCTTCTCGATCGCCTGCCTGCGCGCGGCAGACAGGGCGCTGGCCAGAAATGTCGGGATCAGGATCAACGCACCGGCCATCAGCAGGACCAAACGCATGGTCCAGCGATTGTCCGGCGCCGACGCCCACCCTCCTTTGGGGCGCGCGGCAAGCAGCCAGTCGCCCTCCGGCAATGTGATTTCCATCAATACCGGGTTATCCCCGAAAACCTCCGCGTTGCCAAAGAACAGCTCCCCCTCGGAGCCACGGCCATCTTTGCCGATCAAGGCCAAATCGATGCCAAGGTTGTCATCTGTCAATCCGGCACGATCATAAAGCCCCTGCTCCTTGATAACTGCAGACAGAATACCCCAGAACCGCCGATCCGCCCCCTCACCTGTGAAAATCGGAAACCGCGCAATGAAGGCGCGGCCGCCTTGAACAAGATTGACCGGCCCCGCCAGCACCATGTTGCCGCTGTCCCGGACATCGTAGGCAGCCGCGCGCTGCGCGTCGTTCTGGTTGTAGTCCAACCCGATCGCGGCCTCATTGCCCGACAGCGGATGAATGAGAGAGATCACCAGATCCGGCGCCGCCGCGATATGTGAGATCTCACCGTGGTCACCGATGATATGCGCGCCCAAATCCGCAAATCTCTCTTGCGTCATATCCGGTTCGGTTGACAACACGGCCACCAGTCCTCGCACCAACTGGACATCTGCCGTTAATGCGCCCTCAAGTCGCGAGCGGATCAACCCGGCTTCGTTCTGGACGTCGGACCGCAGCTGCTGCCGGTGAATGGTGGCATTCTGCTGTTCGGCAAAAATAAAGATGCCGGTCAAAGCCGCCAGCGCCACAAGCGCAAGTGGATAGAAACGGCTGACCACACTGCGCAGCCCTTGGCGCAGCACGCTTAGCCCCTTCACACCCTCCGCCATCTTCAACCTCACAACACCGTTAAACTATTCCCGACACGTCCTAACCGACTATATCCTAACAAGTCGTTCAATAGACCTTAACGTGCGTGATTGAACCATTCGCTTGCGTGCCGCAAGATCAGATCAACCAAGCCTTGATTGCCCCCCAGCTGAGCAGTCGGCGCACTGATGGCCGCCGGGCCAACAAATACTGGACATTCTGACATTTCACGACGCAAAAGTCGCCCCCAACACGGTCATTTCGACCCGAGGCCCATTTGGTAAAAAAAACAGTCCAATTTTTGATGGCGGCCTCAGCCGCTTTCTGATCTTAAAATCAATTTGTTAGTCGACCCAAGGATCAGCCCTGCGAAAAAAACAAAACATAGGATTTTGAGAATCTGTTTTTCGAGCCCTAAAATAGCACAACCGCGCACAGAAAACCCGAGGAGCGCGCGGTTGGAACTGTCGCAAGACAGTAAAAGGGAGGAACCGAATATCATGACAAAAATCGTAACGCGCCGCCGCGCGCTGACCGCTCTTGCAGGAGCCGGGGCAGCTGGACTGGCAGCACCTCACATCGCAACAGCCGCCGGCCATACAAAAACCTGGAAAGTCCAGACATCTTGGCCCGGTGGCGCAGGCCTGCAAATCTTCAAGGATTGGTGCGGCACAATCGTGGAAAAGACCGGTGGTGAGCTGGCCTTCCAGCCCTTTGGCGCCAATGACGTCGTCGGCGACTTCCAGCTTTATGACGCCGTGAAGAACGGGGTGCTGGATGCGGTGAACCCGTTCACCATCTATGCGCAAGGCATCATTCCGGCGGCGGTGTTCCTGTCGTCCTTCCCGCTGGGCCTGCGCAACCCGCATGAGTATGACGTTTTCTACTACGGTCTCGGCGGCATCGACATGGCCCGCGAACTGTACAAGGCCCAAGGCATGCACTTCGTCGGACCGATCCATCACGGCCCGAACATCATCCACTCCAAGGTGCCGATCCGCTCAATCGACGATTTCCGCGGCCGCAAGATGCGCCTGCCCGGCGGCATGGTCGCCGAGATCTTCACCGAGATCGGCGCCGAAACCACGGTTCTGCCCGGCTCGGAAATCTTCCCGGCGTTGGAAAAAGGCACCATCGACGTGGCCGACTATGTGGGACCGGCGGTGAACTACTCGCTGGGCTTCAGCCAGGTCACCGACTATATCGTCATGGGCCCTCCGGGCTTCATGTCGCTCTATCAGCCAGTGGACATCATGGACCTGACCGTTGGCATGGACAGCTGGAATGCCCTGTCGCCCGAAATGCAGCAGTTCGTCGAAATGGAAACCCACGTCTATTCCGACATGCACCACGCCGCGATCCAGGCCGCCGACCAGGAAGCCTGGAAGAAGTTCGAGGCCGATGGCACAGAGGTGACACGCCTCAGCCAGGACGATGTGGAGCTGATGACCGAGGTCGCTGTTCCAGTCTGGTACAAGTATGCCAACCGCGACAAGTCCAGCGCCCGCGTCTTCAAAACGATCCTGGACTACATGCAGTCCGGCTCTCTCGGCTACGTGGACCCGGCCCTTACCGAAGGCTTGTCGCTGGATCTGTAAGTCGGCCTTTCACAACCGCGAAAACCAAGACGGACCCGCACACCGCGTGCGGGTTCGTTTGTGACACCACTCATCACCGACAAAACGGGGGAACCCATGCCCAGTCTCGATGTTACCTTACCGCACTGGCTTTATTGGGTCGGACTGATCGTCTTCCCGCTGGTGGCCATGGTTCTGGCCAGACGGCCAAAATCAGGCCCCAGTACATACACCAACGCGCTTGGTTACTTCATCCTTGTGACCGGCGGCATGCTGGGGCTGCACCGCTTCTACCTGCGCAATCTTCTGGGGCTGGCCTTTATTCCGGTCTTCATTCTGATCTTGATCGCCAACTCCAACGGCCAGGAGGCGCGAAGCATCTTGTCCGATGCCTCCAACGTCGTGCGCCAGGCAGAACGCACACTGGAACGCGAAGAGGGCCGTGTCGCCGCCGCAGAGGCCGACCTGCCCAGCTTGCGCGAAGAACTTGCAGCAGCCGAAGAGGGCACATTTGCCAAGCGGCGCGCGGAAAAGAACATAGAACGCGCCGAAAAGCGCATCTCTGACGGCCAGGAACGTATAGCCGAGGCAAAAACCGACCTGGAAACCGCCGCCCCAGCGCTGGAGGTTGCCGGTGAGAACATGGCCTTCTGGAACAAGGTCGGGGCCTATGCGCTTTATGTGCTGCTGGCCGCGATGCTGGTGGATGCCGTGCTGATGCCGGGCCTGGTGCGCCGCGCCAATCAGAACCTGCCGGAAGAAGAGCCAGAAACCGAAGCGGAAAGAGCCTTGCGGGAGCTGGAAGAGGCCGAAAACGTCGAAGACTCCAGCCATGTCTCCACCGGATGGACCGGCTGGATCGACCGCACATCCCTGATGGCGGGCGAATTCGTCAGCTACTGGGCGGTGATCGCCGTCTTCGTCTATTACTTCGAAGTGATCAGCCGCTATGTCTTCGGCTCCCCCACCAACTGGGCGCATGAGGCGATGTATCTGATGTTCGGCATGCAGTACCTGATTGCCGGGTCCTACGCGATGCTGACCGAGGCACATGTGCGCGTGGACATCTTCTATGCGCCCCTCAGCCGCCCGAAACGGGCCTGGGCGGATCTGTTCACCTCGATCTTCTTCTTCATCTTCGCCTTTACCCTGTTGTTCACCGGCTACAAGTTCGCGCTCGACGCCAATGCGGTGGCCACAGGCAACAGCGTCGTGTCCGAATGGGCCCGCGGCAACATCGGATTTGGCGAAATGCTGGGCAGCATGAACCTGGCTCAGTGGACCGATCCGAACATCCGCTGGGGCGAGATCAGCTTCAATGAATGGGAAATCCCGCTGTGGCCGATGAAATGGGTCATGGTGATCGGCGGCCTGCTGCTGGTCCTGCAGGGCATTTCCAAGCTTGCGCAGGACGTGCGCGCAATCGTGAAAGGGGCCTAAGACATGGGTCTGGAAATTGGAATCGAGTGGCTGACACTCATCATGTTCGGCTCGCTGCTGGCCCTCTTGATGGCAGGGCTACCGCTGGCCTTTGTAACCGGGGGCCTGGCCTGCGTCTTCCTCTATGTGCTGGGAGACGAACGCGCGCTCAACATCGTGCCAAGCAGGATCTTCCCGCTGATGACCAACTATCAGCTTTCGGCGATCCCGCTCTTCATCTTCATGGCTTCGATGCTGGAAAGGGCCGGGATCATCAACGACATGTTCGATGTGATCTACAAGGTGCTGGGCGGCGTCAAAGGCGGTCTTGCTGCAGCGACGATCATCGCATCGACCGTTCTCGCGGCCATGGTGGGCGTCATCGGCGCAGCCGTGGTGACCATGGGCATCATCGCCCTGCCCGCGATGCTGAAACGCGGCTATGATCCCAAGATCGCCATGGGCTCGATCATGGCGGGCGGCACGCTCGGCATCCTGATCCCGCCGTCGATCCTGGCGATCATCTACGCGGTGGTGGCAGAGCAATCCGTGGGTGAGCTGTTCATCGGCGCGGTCTTCCCGGGCCTGATGTTGTCGGGCACCTATGTGCTTTATGTGGTGATCCGCTCCACCATCAACCCGACCCTTGGTCCGCCGATCCCGGTGGAGGAACGCGTCAGCTTTGCCGAGAAGGTCCGCCTGATGGGCAACATGTCAGCGCCCATCGCTCTGATCGTGATCGTGCTGGGCGTGATCTTCACCGGAGTTGCAACGCCCGTGGAAGCGGCCGGCATTGGCACCTTCGGCGCCTTCATCGTGGCGGCCATCCACCGCAAGCTTGACTGGCAGACCGTGCGCGAGGCCTCGATCGGAACGCTCAAGGCCAGCGCCATGGTGATCTGGATCATGTTCGGCGCCACCATTTTCGTGGGGCTTTACGTCCTCGAAGGCGGTCAGCAGTTCGTGCAATCAGCGCTGGAAGCAACAGGCTTTGGCCCCTGGGGTATCCTCATCATCATGATGTTCGTCCTGGTGATCCTGGGCATGTTCCTCGATTGGGTCGGCATCCTGCTGCTCTGCGTGCCGATCTTTGTGCCGATCATCAAGGCGATGGGACCAGAGCCCTTTGGCCTGACCACCGAAGCGGATCTGGTACTGTGGTTCGGGGTTCTCTACCTCGTCAACATGCAGATGAGCTTCTTGTCGCCGCCCTTTGGCTATGCGCTGTTCTATTTGCGCGGGGTGGCTCCGCCAGAGATCCCGATGACCGATATCTTCAAATCTGCCCTGCCGTTTCTTGCGCTGCAGATCGTCGGTCTGGTGCTGTGTATGGTCTTCCCCGAGATCATCACCTGGCTGCCACGCCTGGTATACGGCTAACGCCAAAGCGGCGTGACCGAGATATCAGGATCTTTCAGGATCATAATGAGCCGCCCCATCCGGGGCGGCTAAATTTTTTTTGCGCAAGCTTTCAAACTCACCCTGTAACCCCTTGCGGCCCATTGTCTCTGCCCACCGTCACAGCGCGCCCGTCTCAACCGGCAAGTTTCCCTCAAAATCAAAACCTTGAATACGATCTTTCGCGCCCCGCTCAACGCCTGATTGACCCAAAGGCAGCTGATACAGCGCGTCGCGCGGACAACGGAGTTTCAAATACCTCTTGCTATAACCAGATACTCAGGTATCCGGACAGTAAGAAACACAAGACTACAGGCGCATGACCGACATCATCGACCCCCAAGCCCCCGTTCGCGGCGCAACCGCTGCCCGCGACTGGGTCAAGACCCTTGCCACCTATCGCGATCCAAACCGGCTGCGCAGCGCCTTTGAGCTGGGGGCCACGATTGTGCCCTTTGTGCTACTCTGGGGCCTCGCCTGGTGGAGCCTTTCGATCAGCTATTGGCTGGCTTTTGGGATTTCGCTGGTGAATGGCGCCTTCCTGGTGCGCCTCTTTGCCATTCAGCACGATTGCGGCCACGGCGCCTTTTTCCCCAGCCGACTCCTCAGCGATTGGATTGGCCGGGTCATGGGTGTGGTCACCCTGACGCCCTACGACGTCTGGCGACGGACCCATTCGATCCACCACAGCGCCACCGGAAACCTCGACAAACGTGGCATGGGAGACGTGCATACACTCACCCTTGCCGAGTACCGGGACATGGGGCGCTTTCAGCGGCTGATCTATCGTCTTTATCGCAATCCACTGGTCCTGTTTGGCCTCGGCCCCGGCTATCTGTTCCTGCTGCAGAACCGTATCCCGCTGGGATTGATGGACAGCGGCAAATACTGGCTCAGCGCCATGCTCACCAATCTGGCCATTCTGGCTGCACTGGTGACGATCTGGTATTTCGGCGGCTGGCAGCCGCTGGTGCTGATCTTCCTGCCAACCACGCTGATGGCGGCCACGATCGGCGTCTGGCTGTTCTATGTACAGCACCAGTTCGAACACACCAACTGGGACCATGATCCCGACTGGCAACTGCATGAATCCGCTTTGCATGGCAGTTCCTACTATCAGCTGCCCGCAGTGCTGCAGTGGTTCAGCGCCAATATCGGCATTCACCACGTGCACCATCTTTACAGCCGCATCCCGTTCTACCGGCTGACCGAAGTGTTGCGTGATCATCAGGAACTGGCCGAAAGCAACCGCATGACCATCCGTGAGAGCCTTGCCAATGCCCGCCTTCACCTGTGGGACGAGGACAGTCGGCGGCTTCTGTCGTTTGCCGAGGCACGTCCGCTTCTGACCCAGACCTAATCCAGTCAGGCAAGACACATGGTATGACCAGGCGGTTATCTAAGCTTAATAAATAGAAAACTCGCCGTATTTTGGCTGCTGTTGGAAACCTTCTGTTTGCCACTGCCGTGCAAAAGGTTAAGACCTTGGTAGGTGTGGGAACCAGTCATGATGCATTTTTCTCTTGATAAGGAAGAGGCCGCGCTTCGACGGCGCGCCTTGTTCCGCCTGTTACGCCGGTTCGATTTTGACGCGCCGGAGTTCCGTGGCGAGGCGATCTCAGATCCGGTACATGAGCGTGTGAGCGCTCCTGAGTATCAACAGCCATGTCACTCAAGCCTGGGCGATAAGAGCTTGCTTCGAAAGCAGCCCCAGGTCCACGCAAGCGCAATCCCCGGGCCAAATCAGGATTGGGCAGACGACAGTCGCGTGTTTCAGATCAGGCCTTAGAGCCCCTAAAGACCAGCCGCAAAACAGCCGGTATCTGGCCGCGCCCCGGCCTGCCCCCGGAGTGACACAAAAATCGGCGACAGACCTGAAACGCTGTCCGCGCAGGAAGAAAAGGCGCAGGTCCATACCTGCGCCTTTCGTCAGTGCGTTCAGTTATTCTGCCCGATTGGAACGCCTGCCGTTACCCGCCGTGTTTGGCAATCAGCGATTTGGCCTGTTGGATCAGGGCTTCGCCGTCCACGCCCTTCGCGTTCATCTCTTCGACCCATCTGGCAATCACGGGCTGCGCCTTTTGCTTCCAGCGCGCCACTTCCGCCTCGTCCAGAACAAAGATCTCATTGCCCTTGTCCTCGGCGATCTCTCGACCCGGCGCATCGCGTTCCAGCATCACGCGGGCAGCAAAGGCGGATAGCTTCTGCCCGGATTCTGCATCCAGAATTGCCTTCAGATCATCCGGCAGCGCGTTGTACTTGTCCCGGTTCATCACCAGAACGATGGTCGCGGTGTAAAGGGATTCATCGCCGCTGAACTCGGTATGGTGCTCGACAAGGTCACTCAGCTTGACCGCAGGCGTCACCTCCCAGGGGATCACCGTGCCGCTGATCACGCCTTTGGACAGTGCCTCGGGGATAGCAGGCAGCGGCAGACCGACCGGAGTTGCCCCCAGCTCTTTCAGCATGTCAGTGATGATGCGGGTCGGCCCGCGCAGGGTTTGCCCCTCCATATCCTCCAGCTTGGTCACGCCGCTCTCGGTATGGATCACACCGGGGCCATGCACCCAGGCGCCCAGCACCTTGACGTCCTTGTACTCCCCTTCCTGCAGGTCGGTTTCCACCAGTTCCATGAACGCCTTTGAGGTCGCGATCGGATCGGTCATCATGAAGGGAAGCTCGAACACCTCGGTCTTTGGAAAGCGCCCCGGCGTGTAGCCCACCACGGTCATCACCATATCGGCGACCCCATCGGCTGCCTGATCCATCAGCCCCGGCGGGGTGCCGCCCAGGGACATGGCGTCATAGTGTTCGATCTTGATGCGCCCGCCCGAGGCGGCCTCGACCTCTGCCGCCCAGGGTTTCAGGATCATTTTCGGCACCGTGGCAGGCGGCGGCAGGAATTGGTGTAGCCTGAGCGTCACCTCTTGAGCTGCGCCCGCCAGAGGCGTCAGTGCAGTTGCTGCAGCAAATAGCGCCGCGCCCAGTATTTTGCGTCTCATCATGTTCTCCTCCCAGATGATGATTTATTGGCCAGAGTATCCGGCATCTCCTCCCATCGGTGACCTAGTTCAGTGTCACCGGCAGATTGCGTGGTCCGCGAAAGCCAAACCCGTAGAACTGCACCGGCTCGTCTTTTGCCAGTTCCATGTTCGGGAACCTGTCAAACAGCATGGGCAGCATGATATTCGCCAGCATCCGGCGCGCGATATGGGTCCCCTGACAGAAATGCGGCCCATTGCCAAAAGCCTGATGTGGCTTTCGGGGACGGAAGATGTTGAAGGTCTCACCATCGTCCCCGTAAATATCCTCATCCCGGCAGGCTGAGGCCTGAATCGTCATCACAGTGGTCCCCTTGGGTATCGCGTATCCGCGGATTTCTGTATCCTCCATCACAAGGCGCGAACTGGCCTGGATCGGCGCAACCCAGCGCACGCCCTCCTCGAAAGCCTGCCCCCAAAGGTCCTTGGATTTGGCTTCCGCCAACTGGTCAGGATTGGTGAAAAGCCCGTAGAGAATGGTCAATAGCGCATCGCGCGGCTCGTTGATGCCGCCACCAATGGCGATCTTGATGTTGGAAAAAATCTGGCTCTCGGGGATCGGATCCTCGGCATTGACCATCACCGACAAAGCGCTTGGGTTGGGGTCGGCCAGATGGCGAGGGATGGCAGCCCGAAACAGGGCGTCCATCTCGTCATTGGCGGCGTCACAATCGGCAAAAAGCTCATCCGCAAAGCCGAAATTGCCAGCGCCATCGATCAGGATCTGACTCCAACGCTGCATGTCATCATCGCTGGCCTCGGGAATGCCCAGCAGGTGTTTGAGGCAATGGGCCGCATACGGCCCGGCCAGAGCCGGGAACAGATCCACCGTCTGCCCGCGCGGCAAGCCCGCGACAAACTCTTCTGCGATCCGGGTGTAGATCTCCTCCCAGCAGCCCTTGATGTTGCGGCCCGAAAAAGTGGGCGCCATGGCCTCACGCTCGCGCGCGTGCTCGGCCCCGTCCTTGCGCATCAGCGTATGAGCGCGAAAAGCCCGCTGCATCGGCGTTTTAGGGTCGTTGGAGCTGAACAGACCGGGGTTATCCTTCACGTATTTGGTGTCCTCAGCCTTGGTCAGCAAGGTACGACCAAGGGATGTGACCTGCACCACCGGCGCCTCGCGGCGCAGGCGCTGATAGATGGGATAGGGATCGAGCGTCAGATTCTGAATGGTGATCTGATCGTCCTGCGGCGGTTTGCTCAATGTGGAAACGCTCATCTTCTCCCCCCGTTTTCACCTTGGAGGAAAAGCCTAAAAGCCGAAGGGAAAATGAGGCAATCCGATCAAGTTGATCGAGTGCATCGAAAAATTGCATACAGGGCACTACGCATGCTTTATGCTTGGCTGCATGAGCGAAACTCCCGACCCATTTGGCCTTGATTTTGCAGCCCTACGCACCCTGCGTCTTGTGCATGGATATCGCTCCTTCTCGCGCACTGCTGAGACGCTGAACGTGAACCAATCGACGGTCAGCTATACGATCGACCGGCTGCGCCGCGCCTTTGGCGATCCGCTTTTCGTGCGGCAAGGCGGGCGGATGGTCGCGACCGAGCGCTGCGAAGAAATTGTCGCCAGCACCAGCCGGATGCTGGACGAAATGCTGGAACTGGCCGAGCCGCGCGCCTTTGATCCTCGCCGCGCCGAGGCCGAGGTAACCATATCCTGCAACTACTACGAACGCGCCACCATCCTGCCTCGGCTGATGCGCAGGCTGCGTCAGGTGGCCCCCGGTTTGCGGCTGACAGTGCGCACCTCGACAGTCGAGGGCAAACAGCACCTGGATCGCGGCGAAAGCGATCTGGTGATCGGCCCCGTGCGCATAGAGGGCAACAGCTATTTCAGGCGCACATTGCTGCGAGAGCATTCGGTCATGGTCATGGCCCAGGGAACGTCAGCCGACCAGATGCCCAGCACAGAGGCTGCCTTTCTCGCGGCGCCGCAGGTGGTTGTGACCTATGGGGACTCCTGGCGCTCGCGCTTTCTGGTGGAGATCGCTGCAGCGGGCAAAGCACTGAATCAGGTGATGTCCATCCCGAGCCCCGCCGCCCTGCCCGAACTCTTGGAAGGCACCGATCTGGTGGCCACCCTGCCCAGCCGTCTGGCCGAACACTTTGCCGACCGGGTACAAACCGCCCCCTGCCCGTTTCGCGGAGAATTCGAGATTGATCTCACCTGGACCTCGCGCACCCATCATGCGCCGATGCATATCTGGTTGCGAGACCAGATCGCACAGGCCTGCCAGCGGCAGCCTTAGGTTTATCGCATCCAAAGGCCGTTTGATTTGATCCGGTTGCGGATCACCTGCTCGCGCCGCGGCAGGTTGTCCTGGTCGAACAAGGCACGCACCTTGGCCCCACGCCCCTGATAGACCATGCGCTTGATCGGCTCATAGGTTTTGAGGACCTTCTTGATCCAGTTGGGGGCGGCCACCTCTTCCAGCACCTCGATCACCCGGTCGCTTTCGCGCGCATAAAGGAGCGGAAACAGCCGATAATGGCAGCTGGTCTTGCCATCCAGATACCCTGGCACCAAGGCTTCGCGCCCGCCGCCAAACGAGTGGATCACTAAGGGCAGCGCGATCTGGTCAAGCCAGGGGTTAAGCGATTGCCCCACCAGTTCGACCGGTAAATCATCCCGAATCGAGGTCGCGTATTCTGCAAAGCGCGTGCCGAACCGATGCGGACAGGCGCCGTAGAAAAAGCCGGCATTGAAGTAGAGATAGCGCCGCCAATGCCCATCGGGTTGCCACCTGTCCTGACTGGTGGCGAAATCAAGGCCGAAGCGATCATAAAGCGCAGCCCAGATCTGTTCTATTCCCGGCCCGTAAAGCGTCGGCTTCGGCCAGGTTCCTTCACACCTGAGAGAGGCCGAGGGACGATCAAAGTCAAACGGCACATCACTCAGTTCATCCGTGATCAGCGTATCGCTGTCGAAAAACACAAATGGCTCCCCCTTGGGCAAGGCCATCAGTGCCTCTATCTTGTTGCCATAGGGGTAGCTTTCACCAAAGATCCGGCTGTCAAAGGGCAGCACCTCGGCCCCCAGCCGCTCAAACAGCTCCAAAACGCCACGATTGCGAACCTGCGGGTCTTTTTGCCAAAGCGATCCCGCGCGCGGCGTCGCTACGAAGAGGCGCCCCTGGAAACCCGGCGCGCTGTGCCGCAAGGAGGCGGCAAAAAGTGCGGCTTCATATTGCAGCCGACCCGCCTGGCCAATGATGACGATATTGAACGGTTTGCGCTGTGCCATCACTGGGCCCTGCAGCCTGCCGGAGCGCTCCGGAGGAGTGTCATATCAACCGGTTGCACGTTCAGGCCGACAAGATTGTAACGCCGGGGATGGCAGCGATCTGGTCAAGATCCGCATCGTATTGCACCGATAGCTGTTCGATCAGCATATCCGTCCACCCAGGCAAATCGACCTCTTCTTCAATCGCGTCCTCGATGGCGTATTTGTCAAGGAAGGCGCCGATCACCCGGTGTTTCTGCTCTTCGCTCATCTCGCGGTGCTCATGCAGATAGGCGCGCAGTCGCTGCATGCCCTCCCCCGACATGATCACCGCCAGCAGGTCCATGCCCCCGATCAGCCGCTCCCCGGGCTCAAAGCCAAGCAATGAGCGCAGTATATCCGCCCAGATCAAAGGCATTTCCTCGTAGAACCAGACTGTTATCGGGACATCTGGCAGGGCTGTTCGAAGGCGCAGCAGCAAATTGGACCAGCGCAATTCCTGGAGCTCGCACTCTCTCAAGATCTGCTCACTGCGCTGAGGCTGCAACCCGCGGAGCAGCGCAGGCAAAAAACTGCCCGGATCGCGCAGCCCAATCTGGATCTCCAACTCGTCATCAGGAAAAAGCTGCTGCAAGGCGCCTAGCCGCATTTCGGCCTCCGGGTAGAACCCGTGGCTTCCAACGGCATTGCGCGGCGCGCCCATGAAATGCGGATTGGACAGGATGACCCGGTTGGCCTGTTCCTGTTCTAGGATCCCATCCCACAGAATACCACTGTCCTGCACGGGTCGGCGGCCATCCAGCATCGCGTCGACGCAGTCCCCCAGCAGGTATCGATACTTTCCAGGCCCCGGCACCGCAGTGCCACGTTTCCCGGCTGCCTCCTTGTTCTGCAACAAGGTCTTTAGCAACCGATCCTCTTCTGTCTCATGACTGCCCGCATGAATGACAACCTGCATGAATGGGCCTGTTCTTTTTGATGTTTGGACATTTCAAGGCTTACTCCGGTGGTCCGCCTTCGTCAAACATCACCGCCAGCACCTACCCATTGCGCCAGAGTGCGGCATCCAAGATCAACGGCCCGCACTCACCGTTTATGTGCCGACTAAGATGCACCCGAATTTGAGAAGAAAATGATCGCAGGACGGATTGCGCTTTGCCGGACAATCGTCTACACGCCCCTTGTGAGTTGTCCGAGTCACCTATCGCGCTGTCGAAAAAGTGACCGTTGATCAAATCACGACGCCAAGAACGCTTTGCGTTCAGTGGCATGCCCCTATAGCTCAGCTGGTAGAGCAACTGATTTGTAATCAGTAGGTCCGCGGTTCGAGTCCGTGTGGGGGCACCATCACATTCTCCAAAAGGCTCTGTATTCATTCATTAACATGCACTTGCTTTGCAGTTCCGGGACGTTTTGAGGACACCTGCATGGCTGTGACAATGAAGCTGAATCACATCGGCAAACTGAGCAGAGGCCGGAAAAGGTTTCGCAGGCGCTGACCGAAGGACGTGGCCGAGGTCAGGTGAGAAACCTTCTTTCAGAGCCCATCGCATTCGAGCAAAAGGCTCGGGAAGTGAAATGAACGCTCTGCACCGAACCGGGGCAAGTCCGGGCGAACCAAGGGCCGTCTACACAGACGGCCCTGCGCTGACCCGTTCCCCCTTGGCCAGCTACCCTTGGGCGCCCTAAGAAGCGATCAGCTGTTGTGAAGGGGGCTGAGCCTGTTTTGGCTCAGATGCTTGCCAGCCGTCAGACCATTAACCTTTTCCACGATTGCAGCCGCGTCGATACCGTGATGGCCATAAAGGTCCTGAATGGTACCGGTCTGGCCGAAGTGCTCGACTCCGAGAGGGATCGTTCTGTGTCCCTGCACCGCTCCCAGCCAGGATAGTGAGGCGGGGTGGCCGTCGATCACGGTGACCAGTTTGCAATGGGGCGGAAGGCCCGCCATCAGGGTCTCGATGTGAGATTGCGCCTGTGCATTGCCACGAGACCGCGCCCGCTGCGCGGCAGTCCAGCCTGCGTTCAGCCGGTCGGCCGAGGTCACCGCCAGCACGCCCACATCACGCCGCCCTTCACCGATCACCCCGGCAGCTTTGATCGCCTCCGGCGCAACTGCGCCCTGATAAGCGATCACCACTTCGCAATTGGGCCCCGGTTTGCGCAGCCAGTAGGCACCATCGATCGCGCCCTGTCGGAAATCCTCGTCGACACGTTTGCCAGGCTGCTCGATCGGGTTCGTGGTCAAACGCAGATAGACGGAGCCACCGGTCTCATCGCGCAACCAGGTGCGCTCGTCCGGGTCGCCTTCCCCGTCCCGTTGAACATAATCAAACGCCCACTCCATGATCACCGCCAATTCATCGGCAAAGGCAGGCTCAAACGAGGCCAGCCCATCCTGGCTCATCCCGATCAGGGGCGAGCCAACGGATTGATGCGCGCCGCCTTCGGGCGCCAGGGTCACACCGGATGGCGTGCCAACGAGGATGAAGCGCGCATCCTGATAACAGGCATAATTCAGTGCATCGAGGCCGCGTGCCACGAAGGGGTCATAGACCGTGCCGATGGGGATCAGGCGCTTACCGAACAGGGAATGCGACAGGCCCGCAGCCCCCAAAAGCAGCATCAGGTTCATCTCGGCAATGCCAAGTTCGATATGCTGGCCTTTTGGCGTAAACTCCCATTTCGCGGTCGAGGGGATGCGGTTCTCGATAAAGGCATCGGCCTGCGCGGTCCGGGCAAACAGCTTGCGCCGGTTCACCCATGGGCCAAGACTGGTGGTGCCGGTCACATCCGGCGAGGTGGTCACGATACGGTCCGCCAGCGTACTGTCGCCCTTTGACAGATCATCAAGGATCTTGCCAAAGGCCATCTGCGTCGAGATTTCGCGCGAGGTGTCGATGGCAATCGACGGTACGGCCAGTTTGTCGTCCTGATACCGGCGCGTGCCCTTGGCAAAGAAGGGCACCTGAGACAGAAAATCGCGCAACGCGGCCCGGTCCTGCACCGCTGCCATAGGTTCCCACTCTTCGCCTGGCTCTACGCCCATGTGTTTCTGCCAATCCGCAAACTGGGCCTTGTTCATCAGTCCGCCGTGGTTGTCCTTGTGCCCCGCAATGGGGGTGCCCCAGCCCTTGATGGTGTAGGCCAGGAAACAGGTCGGGCGGTCGTGGTCGATAGCGGCAAAGGTTTCGGCCATGGTTTCAACGCAGTTGCCGCCAAGGTTTTCCATCAGGGCGGCCAGTTCCGCATCGCTGCGCCGCTCGATCAAGGCCGTCACATCCCCCTGATCGCCAAGGTCATCCATCAGCCGCTTGCGCCAGACAGCCCCACCCATGAAGGTGAGCGCGGAATACTCCTGGTTGGGGCAGGCATCGATCCAGTCTCGCAAGCGGTCCCCACCCGGTTCTTCAAAGGCAGCCCGTTGCAAAACCCCGTGCTTGATGCGCACCACGTCCCAGCCGAAGGCATCAAAAATCTTTTCGATCCGCTCAAACAGCCCCTCGCGGACAATCCCGTCCAGCGACTGACGGTTGTAGTCGATGATCCACCAGGTATTGCGCAGATCGTTTTTCCAGCCTTCCTGAAGGGCCTCGTAGATATTGCCCTCATCCAGTTCCGCATCGCCGACCAGCGCCACCATGCGCCCCATCGGAGCGCCCCTGCCCCAGTCTTTGGCCGCGACATAGTCCTGGATGAGCGAAGCAAAGGAGGTGATCGCCACGCCCAACCCGACAGAGCCAGTGGAGAAATCGACATCGTCAATATCCTTGGTGCGGCTGGGGTAGGATTGCACGCCGCCAAAGCCGCGGAAGTTTTCCATCTTCTCGCGGGTCTGATTGCCCATCAGGTATTGCATCGCATGAAAAATGGGAGAGGCATGGGGTTTCACAGCCACCCGGTCCTCGGGCCGCAGGGCCGAGAAATAGAGCGCGGTCATGATGGACACCATTGAGGCAGACGACGCCTGATGCCCGCCGATCTTGATCCCGTCCACCTTGGGACGCAGGTGATTGGCATTGTGGATCATCCAGTGGGACAGCCACAACAGGCGCTGCTCAACGGTCTTGAGGTGAGTCAGATCGGCGGACATGGCGCTTTCCTTATTCGGCGGCGTGTTTCGTTGCAGTCGGCAGGGCCTGCTCCAGATCCTGCAGGATGTCGTCGACGTCTTCCAGCCCCACGGAGAGACGGATCAGCCCGTCGCTGATGCCATGTAGCGCGCGCTCTTCGGCCGTGTAGGTCGAATGTGTCATCGAGGCCGGGTGCTGGATCAGTGTTTCCGCATCGCCCAGAGAAACCGCGCGCTGGATCATCTTGAGACGGTTCATGAACGCAATGCCGCCAGCCATGCCGCCTTTGACTTCAAAGGCAATCATCGCGCCGGGCTCATCCATCTGGCGGGCCGCCAGATCAAACTGGTCAAAGCACTCAAGACCCGGAAAGTGCACCTGCTGAACAGCGGGATGCGCCTGGAGGTATTCAGCCACGGTTTCCGCCGAGGCGCAGTGCCGCTCCATACGCAGGGCAAGGGTCTTGAGACCGCGCAGGATGAGCATGGCGTTGAAGGGCGCCATTACCGCTCCGGTCATGTCCTTCATGCCCACAAGGCGGATTTCAGTAATCTGCTCGGCCGTGCCCGCAACCAGGCCCGCCACTACATCACCGTGACCTCCAAGATATTTGGTTGCCGAGTGTACGACGATATCGGCGCCCAGTTCGATCGGGCGCGTTAGGTATGGTGTGGCATAGGTATTGTCGACCACGACTTGTGCACCTGCCGCATGAGCAATCTCGGAGGCGGCGGCGATGTCGACAAGGCGCATGTTTGGATTGGCGGGTGTCTCGAAATAGACCACACGGGTCTTATCCGAGATTGCCGCGCGCAGGTTCTCGACGTCGGTCATATCCACATGGGTAATGGTCACGCCCCATTTTGCCAGCCCGTGCCGCATGAAGGCAAAGGTGCAGCCATAAAGGGTCTTGTCCACAATGACCTCGTCCCCCGGCGACAGGAGGGTCCAAAGAACGGCCGTGACCGCCCCCATGCCGCTGGCCATGGCCAAACCGGCCTCTGCCCCTTCCAAGGTTGCAATACGCTGCTCAAGCAGATCGCAGGTCGGGTTCGAGATCCGGGAGTAAATATGCCCGGCACGGTCACCGGCAAAGGTCTCACCACCGGCCTCGGCAGTCTCGAAAGCGAAGGTGGACGTCAGATGCAACGGAGGCGTCAGCGCGCCCTCGTTCTGCATCGGATCATAGGCATGGTGAATGGCGCGTGTAGCAAAACTCTTGGGGGCGGACATTGGGATCTCCTGTATCTATTTTGGCCATTGTCACAATTCCTTCGGCTATTTGCTTGCCAATATTGCCCTCTGGATGCCAAATATTGGAATATTATGCCAATATGGGGTCCCTATGGACGACAAAGATCGCCAGATCATCCGTGCCCTGCAACGGGATGGCCGCATGACCAACCAGGATCTTGCCGCCGCAGTAAACCTGTCACCCTCCCCCTGTTTGCGCAGGGTCCGCAACCTCGAACGCAACGCCATCATCCAGGGCTACAGCGCCGATGTGGATGCCTCCGCCTATGGGCTGTCGATCATGGTTTTCGTGCGCATCCGTCTGGAGCGCCACAACGAGGCCGATGTGAAGAATTTCGAGAGCCGCGTACGCATGATCGACGAAGTGCTGGAATGTCACGTCATGACAGGGGCGATGGATTACCAATTGCGGGTTCTTGTGCCTGACCTGGAAGCCTATGAAGACTTCATTCGCAATCGCATCCACCCCATCGGCGGCATCGCATCCATCGACACCAGTTTTGTCTACGGAACGGTCAAAAGGACGGCCGTCTTCCCTCAGTCGCGGTAGCCGACGCGTCTGACCACACACTCTATCGTTCTGGTCATCCATTCAATCGCTCAGGGTCCTCGCATTCGGGGCCAACGAAGGTTGGGACCGCACCGCTGGCATTGGATCGAAGCCCGTGCCATCATGACTGCAACAGGGAGGATCCACGATGATCACCGAAATCGTTACGTTCAAGATCAACAAGGACATGAACCGGGAGCGCGTGATTGCGCTGTTCGAGGAGAGCGCGGAGATCTGGCGCGCGCACCCGAAGTTGCACCGCAAGAACTACCTTTATGACCCCGAAAGTGGCGTAGCTGGCGGCGTCTATACGTGGGAGAGTATTGCAGACGCGCAGGAAGCGCATGGTGAGGCTTTTCTGGCCCGCGTCGCCGAGACCTTCGGCAGCACGCCGCATTTCCAGTACTATGACACGCCCGTAGTCGTGCAGAACCGCACCGCAGCGGATTAAGTGCTCCCCCAAACCTCTGCCCCGGTGCACCTGTGAAACCAGCCGCTAGCCCTTGCCTTGCAGGATTTCCACAAGCGCCGCCGTCAACGCGGCGTTGGTCACCGGTTTGGTCAACTGTGCATAGACCCGAAGATCAGGCGGCAGACTGTCCCGGTCACCATACCCGGTGACGAACAGGAACGGGATGTTCTTTTCCGCAAGCTTCTGAGCCACCGGGATGCTCGTTCCACGGTGCCCCAAATTGATATCGAGCACGGCAAAATCCTGCCGACCAAGCCGGTCAAGCAAGGCAAGCGCATCATCGACCTGCGCCACGATTTCCACATTGGCAACGCCGAGTTCGATCAACTGATCCCGCATCGCGCGGGCAATGACAAAATTGTCTTCGACCAGAAGACAGGTCCTTCCGGCCAGCAGCGCGCGCAATTGCTCGCTATGGCCAGCCTGCGCATGCTGTGGTGCATTGGACGTGTCCGGTCTTTGAAACTCCGGATCCAACTGTGTCCGAGGCAGGAACAGGTGGGCCTCAACGCCACCGGCTTCAAAGGACAATGTAGCACGGCCATCCAGCTCATGCGGAATCGCCTCTGAGATCAAGGTAGATCCAAAGCCGAGCGTCCTTGGCGCGATGACCTGCGGCCCGCCTTTTTCGGCCCAGTCGATCTCCAGCCCGTGCTCTGTTTGGTTCAAGGTGATGCCAACTTGTCCCTCCTCATTTGACAGGGCTCCATATTTTACCGCATTCGTGACCAACTCATGGATCACCAGCGAAAAGATGGGCGCAACATCTGCGCGCAGCGCTCCTGCAGTTCCGCTTATCTTGCAGCGGCTCAGGCGATCTGAGCCAAAGGGATCGAATTCCTGTGTGATCAGATCGATGATCGGGACCGACGCAACCATATGCCCCGAAGCCAGATCGTGACTGGCCGCCAGCGCCTCAATGCGCGACTCGAGCGATTTGGAGTAGGATGCCAAGGATCCATAGCTGCTCGCACGGGCCTGGCGCGATACGGATCGGATCAGGGCAAGGATGTTGCGCACCCTGTGGTTCAACTCATCGATCATGATTTTCTGTTGACGATTCAGCGAGGTGATCAGCACACGGCGCTCCACCGAATTGGCCAGCGACCAGATCCTGCGGCAGAAATACAGGTCCAACTCGCTCCAGGGGCGACAGCAGCCATGGATCTCTTCCAGATAGGTCGAGAAAGAGCCCCGCGGGGTCAGGCGAGAGACACCATCGATGTTGTCTATGGTCTTTTCCGGGTTTCCCGCCCAGGAAACCTCACGCGCGTGTTCTGCACGAAACAGGAGAACCGCACGATCTGTCACCGGCGCAAACAACACAGCACCGGCGCATCCGTTCAAGGCATTGGAAAACCGAGGGAATGCTTCACTCAGGTTTTCAAAGCTCTCCAGATCATCGGCCCCCTGCGCGCGCTCCACCAGGCATTCGAGCAACGGCTCTGCCGGAACTTTGCCAAATTGGCGACGCCTCCCCCCTTGCGAGACAACCAGGCCGCAGCCTCCGACAATATCCTGTACGGTTCTGGCAAAAGATGAAAAGCCAGCGGCGTCATCGAGATCGCCCAAGATGGCATCGCCGATACGCTCGACCTTTTCCATCATCGCGATACGCTCCTGCTGGATCAAAAGCTGCAGCTTGGTGGAGAAGGCGCGCAAAACGCCTTGAAGCAACGTGCGCAGCGCTGGTGCCGGGACACGTGGCCTGCTTTGATGGAAAGAAATGATGCCCCAAAGCTGGCCGCCCACCATGACCGACAAGGTCAGCGTGGCCGCAGATCCCATATTGCGCAGGTATGCCATATGCACCTGCGACACACCGCGTGACGAGGCAAGCGTGATATCCAGGGGCGCTGCGCTCTCGTCTGCCGCCAGAATGGGCACCGGCACCTGTCCAACGTCAGTGATAAACCGAAGCGGCACGCGCCCCATGATCGCGCGCGCCTGCGCAGGGATATCAAAGCTGGGAAAGCGCAGACCGACATAGCTTTTTAGACCAATGCGCGTGTGCTCGGCGAGCACCTCGCCATTCCATTCAGCATCAAAGCGATAGACCATGACCCTGTCATATCCGCTAAGCTGTTGAAACAGTGCAGTTGCCGTCTCAAAAAGCGCGCTCTGCGACGTGCAGCTTTCCAATTCCTCTACCAGAAAGTTTAACGTCGCGAGACTGTCCGCCCCACCCAGATCCATGTCCGGTTCAGGTTCCATTTCCAGAACAACGACGTCGCCGCTTTGAAAGGCGGATATGGCGACCATCTGCCCGTGCACACAATACGACCCAAGTCCCCGGGCTTTTGCTGTAAAGCCAGGCAGCGCTCGGGCATTGCTCAGCGCGTGCCAGACTGATCGATCCAAATGGTCCGATACCGGGGCGCCCAGCAGGGCATCGGCCGTGACCGGCAGGATCGTATTGATGTTTTCACTCACATACCGCGCTCTGGTGGTTTCAGGTTCAATTGCAACAAGGCATGCATGGGGCTGCACGGTCCCAGGGATATGCACAGGTTCAGCGGCGCATTGTTCCAAAGCGTTCTGGATTTCCTGGTCCGTCAGATCCTGGGACATGTTGAACGCCTTTCAAGAATTCATGTCATTTGCGCCAAATAGGCGTATGCTAGCCAAGAGTAGCATGGGAGCCGCCACGTAGAGCAACAGGGCTCAGGCAAAAGATGAAGAAGGGGCGCAGTTTGGGGAAAATACTCCTTATGGACGATGAGGTCGCCTTTGCCTCCTTCGTCGCAGCGCGCCTGCGTCGAACCGGGTATCTGGTGGATGTTGCGCCGGATGCTTCACGGGCAAAGGTTCTATTGTCCGAAGGTGACTATGACGTGGTGATCGCGGATATCATCGTAAAAGCCAATGGTCGTCCATTGCCCGACGGCGGCATTTCCCTGATCGGCTGGATGCGTTCTCCGGGACAGAAACAGCCCGCGCTGCGCAAGGTACCCATTGTCGCGATCAGCGGATCTACACGGCATTCAGGCATGGAGAACATCCTGACCACTGCTGCGGGGTTGGGAGCGACGGCCACCCTGGCAAAACCGTTTGAGATGGATGCATTGCTGGATTTGCTGGAAAAGATAATCGAACGCAAAGATCCCGCCGTCACATCCGGTTAAAGCGGACAGCCACCAAAAAAGCACAATCCAACTTCCGGATCGCAACGCGGCGCGCGCTAGACTGCCAGGCGCTTGGAGCCCAGCGCGCCTATGGCGTGTCCAGCGTGGTGATCGCGCGCAGGATGCCCTGCCTTAACGCCCGCGTCGCTTCACATTTCCGCCTCTCTGGCCCGCCCGCCCCGCGGTCGAGCGGCCACGCGATTTTGTTGCGGCCTCCGAGGCCGCCTCAACAGCCGACTGGCGCGCCAGCGGATCGTCCGAAACGGCAAGATCCACCGCCTCGAGCCGTTTTATCTCATCCCGCAATCGCGCTGCCTCTTCGAATTCAAGGTTCTCTGCGGCCTTGCGCATCTCCTCGCGCAGACCATTCAGGTGCGCTTCAAGGTTGGCGCCATGCATCGGCTTGTCGATATTGGCGGTGACGCGGTTCATGTCCACATCGCCCTGGTAGAGCCCCGCCAGCACGTCCTCGACGTTCTTTTTCACCGTCTCCGGCGTGATCCCGTGTTCTTCGTTGTAGGCGATCTGCTTGGCGCGGCGGCGCTCGGTCTCGCCGATGGCGCGCTCCATTGAGCCGGTGATGCGGTCGGCATACATGATCACGCGACCATCGGCGTTACGCGCAGCGCGGCCGATGGTCTGGATCAGCGAGGTCTCTGAGCGCAGGAACCCTTCCTTGTCGGCATCCAGAATGGCCACCAGACCGCATTCGGGGATATCCAGACCTTCCCGCAACAGGTTGATACCCACAAGCACGTCAAACGCCCCAAGGCGCAGGTCGCGCAGGATCTCGATCCGCTCCAGCGTGTCGATGTCGCTGTGCATGTAGCGCACCTTGATGCCCTGCTCATGCAGGTATTCGGTTAGATCCTCTGCCATGCGCTTGGTCAAAACCGTGCAGAGCGTGCGGAAGCCATCCGCCGAGACCTTGCGGATCTCGTCCAGCAGATCGTCCACCTGCATATCGACGGGGCGGATTTCCACCTGCGGATCCAGCAGGCCGGTGGGGCGGATCACCTGTTCAGCAAAGACACCGCCCGATTGCTCCAGCTCCCAGGCCGCGGGCGTGGCCGAAACAAAGACCGACTGCGGGCGCATGGCGTCCCATTCCTCGAACTTCAGCGGTCGGTTGTCCATGCAGGAGGGCAGCCGGAAGCCGTGCTCGGCCAGGGTGAACTTGCGCCTGTGGTCACCCTTGTACATGGCGCCGATCTGCGGCACCGATACATGGCTTTCATCGGCAAAGACAATGGCGTTGTCGGGAATGAATTCAAACAGGGTCGGCGGCGGCTCTCCCGGTGCACGGCCCGTCAGGTAGCGCGAGTAGTTCTCGATCCCGTTGCAATGGCCCGTCGCCTCCAGCATTTCGATGTCGAAATTGGTGCGCTGCTCCAGCCGCTGCGCCTCCAGCAGCTTGCCCTCGCCCACCAGCTGATCCAGCCGCATGCGCAGCTCTTTCTTGATCTCGATGACCGCCTGATTGAGCGTCGGTTTTGGTGTGACATAGTGGGAATTCGCGTAGACCCGGATCTGGTCAAATGATCCGGTGCGCTCACCTGTCAGCGGGTCGAATTCGGTGATCGCCTCCAGCTCTTCGCCAAAGAACGACAGCTTCCATGCACGGTCTTCCAGGTGGGCCGGAAAGACTTCGAGCGTATCGCCCCGCACCCGGAAGGAGCCGCGCTGAAAGGCCTGATCATTGCGCTTGTACTGCTGGGCAACCAGATCGGCCATGACCTGGCGCTGATC
Organism: Phycobacter azelaicus; assembly: GCF_014884385.1. Taxonomy (NCBI): domain Bacteria; kingdom Pseudomonadati; phylum Pseudomonadota; class Alphaproteobacteria; order Rhodobacterales; family Roseobacteraceae; genus Phycobacter; species Phycobacter azelaicus. The sequence goes on from NZ_WKFH01000003.1 coordinate 105,940, forward strand.
GTACATCTCCCCCACCTTCAGATCCTGGGTCATAGCCGAATAGGTTTCGACGCTACCGATACCGTAGATGCAGGAGACCGAGGCAACGATGATCACATCGTCGCGTTCCAACAATGCCCGCGTGGCCGAGTGGCGCATGCGGTCGATCTGCTCGTTGATCTGGCTTTCCTTCTCGATATAGGTATCGCTGCGCGGCACATAGGCTTCGGGCTGGTAGTAATCATAGAAAGAGACGAAATACTCGACCGAGTTTTCCGGGAAAAAGCCTTTGAATTCGCCGTAAAGCTGCGCCGCAAGCGTCTTGTTCGGAGCCAGGATGATGGCAGGGCGCTGAGTTTCCTCGATGACCTTGGCCATGGTAAAGGTCTTGCCGGTGCCCGTCGCGCCAAGCAGCACCTGACTACGCTCTCCCTCCCGCACGCCCTGGCTCAGTTCGGCAATGGCTGTGGGCTGATCGCCTGCCGGGTCGAACTCGGTGTTCATGACGAATCGCTTTCCGCCTTCCAGCTTGGGACGCTGCTGGGCCGCGCGCTCGGTCATCATGGGCAGCGATTTGTCGGAATGTGCGTAGGGCATGGTCGGTCCTGTGTCTTGCGGCATCACAGTTGATCTCTTTTTGTTCCAATTCAAGAGGCCGCGCCGGAAGTTGCCGAAAAAATGCCCATTCCAGCACAGCGGGGAGGGCTTGCCCAGGCCCTGCCTTTCCCACCCTACGCACTTGCCCTGCGACACCGCTGTTTCAGCAAGTGTTGCAACGCAGGCGCAGAGCGTATCTTGGTCATGTTTGTCTCAAACACATGACTAAATCGATCTTGCCGCAGCGCGCCGATCGTCGCATATATGCGGTAGCGGATGAACAGGAGACTGCGATGCAAGCGCGTATTTACCGGCCAGCGAGAAACGCCATGACCTCCGGTATGGCCAAGACCCGCAAGTGGGTTCTGGAATTTGCACAGGCCAGTGCGCGTGAAGTCGATCCCCTGATGGGCTGGACCTCCTCGGCCGATACCCAAAGCCAGGTCCGCCTGCGTTTCGACAGCAAGGAAGAAGCGCTCGAATACGCCAAGGATCACGGCATCGAAGCCGAAGTGATCGAACCCAAGGTGCGCAAAGCCAATATCCGCCCCGGTGGTTACGGAGACAACTTTGCAACAAACCGCCGCGGTCCCTGGACCCATTGAGGTCCGCGATGACGGAATTCCAGATCGCACCAGCAAGCCCCAGTGATCCTGAGGCTGCAGGCCTAATCCGTCGCCACCTGGACCAAATGGCGGCCCAATCGCCGCAAGAAAGCTGCCACGCGATGGACGGCAGCGACCTAGAAGATCCGTCAGTCGCATTCTTTCTGTTGCGCCGCGACGGCAGCGCGCTGGCTATGGGAGCGCTGAAGCGTTTGCAGGGCGACGCGTTCGAACTGAAATCGATGCACACTCTGGCCGCGGCGCGCGGCAGCGGCGCAGGTCGTGCCATGCTGGAGTATCTTTTGCATCTTGCCCGCTGCGAGCACGCTGCTGGGATTTACCTTGAAACAGGCTCCACCCCCGATTTCCTGCCCGCGCGCAAACTCTACGAATCCTACGGTTTCAAGGAATGCGCACCCTTCGGCGACTATTCCGAGGATCCCTGGTCCACCTTTATGCATCTGGACCTGCGCGCGGCGCCTTGACCCTTCGGTCGCCGGTGTCGTAACTGGAACGCAGCGGTCCCTTAGCTCAACTGGATAGAGCAGCTGACTTCTAATCAGCAGGTTGAGGGTTCGAGTCCTTCAGGGATCGCCAGTATCAGACGCGATGAGGCGCACAGAAGGCCTCCATAAACGCCTCTATTTTTGCTCGCAAAGCCATATGGATACGACCCAGGCACGCTCCGGCTGTTCGCCCGCTGCACGTTTCCTAGCAGGCTGCGGCTGTGCAGCCTCGACCGGTGGTGGAACGATTTCCCCCAAACCCGCAACGCCGGGGGTAGGCTGTTCCGAATTCGATCGAGCACGTTGTCTGGCGCGCCCACCTGCCGTACACCTGTGGCAAGAAATGACCTTAGGGAGAGAGACCAATGACCGAAGCGCCCAGCTATGGTTTTGACACGCTGCAAATTCACGCCGGTGCCCGGCCCGATCCGGCCACTGGTGCCCGCCAGACACCGATCTACCAGACCACCTCCTATGTGTTCCGAGACGCCGACCACGCGGCTGCGCTCTTCAACCTTCAGGAGGTCGGCTACATCTACTCGCGCCTGACCAACCCCACGGTTGCGGTCCTGCAGGAACGCCTGGCCACGCTCGAAGGCGGCGTCGGTGCGGTCTGCTGCTCCTCCGGCCACGCAGCGCAGATCATGGCGCTGTTCCCGCTGATGGCACCAGGCTGCAATGTGGTGGCCTCGACCCGTCTTTATGGCGGCACCGTCACCCAGTTCAGCCAGACCATCAAACGCTTTGGTTGGTCGGCCAAGTTCGTGGATACAGACGATCTGGACGCGGTGCGCGATGCCATTGATGAAAATACTCGCGCAGTGTTCTGCGAATCCATCGCAAACCCCGGCGGCTATGTCACCGATATCCGCGCCATCGCCGATGTCGCCGATGCCGCAGGTTTGCCCCTGATCGTGGACAACACCACCGCAACCCCCTACCTGTGCAACCCGATTGCCCAGGGCGCCACGCTGGTTGTGCACTCCACCACCAAGTACCTCACCGGCAATGGTACCGTGACCGGCGGCGTGGTGATCGATTCGGGCAACTTCGACTGGTCGGCCTCAGACAAGTTCCCGTCCCTCTCCGCACCCGAACCTGCCTATCACGGCCTCAAGTTCCACGAGACCTTCGGATCCCTCGCGTTTACCTTCCACGGTATCGCAATCGGTCTGCGCGATCTGGGCATGACCATGAACCCGCAGGCCGCCCATTACACCTTGATGGGCATCGAAACCCTGTCCCTGCGCATGCAGCGCCACTGCGAAAACGCGATGAAAGTGGCAAGCTGGCTGGAGCAGGACGCCCGCGTAGATTACGTGACATACGCCGGTCTTCCCTCTTCGCCCTACTACGAACGCGCCCAAGCCTGCTACCCCAAGGGCACCAGCGGCTTGTTCACCTTTGCGGTCAAGGGCGGCTATGACGCCTGCATCAAACTGGTGGATGCGCTTGAGATCTTCTCTCATGTGGCGAACCTCGGCGATACCCGCTCGCTGATCATCCACTCGGCCTCCACCACCCACCGCCAGCTGACACCCGAGCAGCAGGAAGCGGCTGGCGCAGGCCCCAATGTGGTGCGCATTTCGATCGGGATCGAGGATGCGGACGATCTGATTGCCGATCTGGATCAGGCCCTAAGCAAAGCCTGCGGCTAAGTTCTTTATCAGACAAAACACCAAAGGCCGGGGGTTGCCCCGGCCTTTTTCCGTTCGCCCAAATGGGTTTTACTCTGACGTCGGCTCCAGAAGGTCAAAGACGACCGTGACGCTGTGTTCAAACGACAGGCTGCCCGCCTGTACAGGAACGTCGCCCGAGCGCGCCATTTCCATGGCCATCATCGGCACCCCGCCGCCCCCGCCATGCTCACTAATGGAACGCACCGGGCCAAGGGTCATATCAGCGGCTTCGGCCAGTTGGCGCGCCTTTCGGATCGCGTCGCGCACCGCATCGCCCCTGATCTGATCCAGCACCGCCGCGCGGTCCGCAACGCCAAAGCTGAGGCCTCGAAACTCATTGGCGCCCGCATCCAGCACGTCGTCCAGGATTGCTCCAAGGTTCCCGAGGTCACGCACCCGCACCAAAAGCGTGTTTGAAGCCACAAAACCCGTAATCACGCGCTTGCCGGATCCGTTGTCATAGCGCCCCCCACTCCAGACCGGATCCACCGAAATGCGCTGGGTCTGCATGTCCTCGGGGGCGATACCGCCTGCGGCCAGACGGTCAATCACCGCCGCCATGTCCTGCGAAACAGTGCGCATCGCTTCTGCCGCGCTTTCCGCCTCAACCGTCACACCAAGGGTGATACTGGCCCGGTCCGGCGCAACCTCTGTACGCGCGTCGCCCGTGACCGTAATCTGGCGCAGTGGCAGAACCTGCTCTGCCAGGACCGGCGCCGCTGTGCAGGCCATGAGGGCCAGTGACGCCACAACGGCCCTCATATTCAGTATTGCTGTCATTTTCGCATTCATGGGCACTGCCTCCTTTTGCCAATCCAAAATGGGGGCGCTTCCTTGCCGCAGACAAGAGCAGTTTCTGTCTTTTCCTTTTACTCGGCAAACTCCTGCTTTAAAGTCTGCACACAAGGCCAATCGGGCACAACGCGGTCCGGGCAACAGGAACTTGGATGGTTTGACCGCACAATGAAACCGGGGTTTGCTCTTTCGCTGTCTTCTGACGGTATCACCTACCTGCATCGCGCTGCCGGGGGATGGCGCAACATAGGTATGGTGACGCTGGATCATTCCGACCTCAAGGGGGCGCTTGAGGCACTGCGCAAGAAGGGTGACGCGCTGGAGCTGAGCGAGCCGGATTGCTGCAAGCTGGTGATCCCGAACGATCAGATCCGTTACCTGACCATCGAAACCGGCATGGCCGATCCGCGGGAGCGCCGCGCACTGGCGGCTGAGGCGCTGGAAGGGGCCACGCCCTACGCAGTTACCGATCTGGCCTTTGACATTTCGGAGGATGGCACACGGACCCATATTGCCGCCGTCGCTCGAGAAACCCTTGCCGAAGCCGAGGGCTTCGCCGTCGATCACGGTTTTACCCCTGCCTGCTTCGTTGCGATTCCGGGCGACATGGATTTCTTGGGAGAGCCGTTCTTTGGCCCCGCCAAGGCGATCGGCGAAAGCCCGATCGAGCCTGACGGGATCGCCGTTGTCGATGTCGGTCCTGCGGAACAGCCCAAGGCAAAAATCCCCCCTGCCCCTGCGCCGAGTACTCGCAAGACAGAGCCTGAAGCCAAACCGGCTGAAAAGCCTGCCCCGCAGAAAGGTACAACGGATCAACCCGCCGAGGACCGCACTGAGCGCGAACCGGCTCGCCCCAAGGGCGGACTAACCCTGAGCGCGGACACCGCAACCGCCTCGCTTGGTACAGAAGAAACGCTGGATGTGGGTCCGGCTGAGGACATCACCCCCGCCCTTGGCTTCAGCACACGTCGCCGTCGGGGTGAAGCCTCGAAGACGCCGTCGCCAGCGCTCGCTGGTGCGTCAAGGACACCGCCGGCCGCCGGAGCGGACACCGGACTTTCCGCGCGCAAAGAAAAAGAGCAACCCGACAGCCAGGCGCCCAAGACTTCTCCGCCACTGAAAACGCAGGAAGAGATTTTGGCAAAAGACCTGGCTGCCGCCGCTCTTGCCAGCCCAATTCCGGCGGCCCCTCCGCTGACTTCCGGCGGGCCGGCAAAGCCATCTTCCAAGGACGAAAAATCCGTATCGACCTTGGCCGCGGCAACCAGCGGCATTTCCCGTTTCTTTGCAAACTCAAAGCCACAGCGCACAGCGGAAAAACCCCGCAACATGGGACTGATCCTGACCGTCCTTTTGCTGATCTTCATGCTTGCCGTTGCCGCGCTGGCCTATGTGACCGGAACCGGGCCTTTCGCGCGCTTCTCCGATACGCAGGAGGTCACCGAAGGTCTTGAGGCAGAGCCAACAGCCACTCCCCCTGCGCAAGATGTGCCGGACGAGGCAATCACTGTCCCGGAGCCGGATCAGCAACCCGTTTCCGAGCGTCCGGCTCCCTCGGACAGCGCGCCCGTCGGCGAAGCCACACCCGCTCCCCTGGCCCTGATCGACCCCGACACCCGCCCCATAGCCCCGCAGGTCAGCCCGATCCCGGATCAGCCCGATCCCGGAGTGATTGCACTGCCCGAAGAGCCAGCGGCGCCCGATGAAGCCGACACCGAGCTTGCGCGTCTTGATGATCCGGCCTCCGAAACGGCGATTGACCCGGAAGCCATCGCAGATGGCATTGCTGACGAACCTGAAACCGAGCCCGCGCAACTCAGCGCGATGGAGCAAGCGGCGCAATATGCAGCAACAGGGATCTGGCAGGCCGGGCCGCAAATCGCCGAAGTGCCCGCCGTGGTGGACCTCGACAACATCTATGTTGCCTCCATCGACCACACCAACCTGTCGCAAGACGCCGTCGCCCTGCCGCCTCAGCCGGATCTACAACTGGACGACGCGCCGGACGTTGTCAGCTCACCAGCGGCAGCGGGCAGTTCCATTGCCCTTGATCAGCGCGGTCTGGTCGAGGCGACCCCGGAGGGCACCGTAAACCCAGACGGAGTAATGGTCTATCTTGGCCGCCCCCCCGTGGTGCCACCGCCCACACCGCCGCGCGAAGATCCCGATGCAGAAGCCGCAGCCGCGGCCGCAGAAGCCGAGGCCGCCCGTCTGGAAACGCTGTCACGGCTGCGCCCACGTGCGCGTCCGGCAAATTTGACCGAACAGGTAGAGCGCTCCCAGCTTGGCGGGCGTAGCCGCGCCGAACTGGCAAGTCTTCGCCCCCGCGCGCGTCCCGCAACTCTGAAAACCGACGAAGAAGAAAACCAGCCCGCCACGGAACAGGCGGTTTCCACCTCGCTCAATCCACGCCAGCGCCCCGCAAATTTCGCCAATATCGTAGACCGTGCACAACGTAGCACTACGCCAGCGGCGACTGCAGCCGCAGCGCCAGCCGCGAGCGTTACCCCCCGGATCCCCAGCTCTGCTTCGGTGTCGCGTCAGGCCACGATCACCAACGCCATCAACCTACGCAAGCTGAACCTTATCGGCGTCTACGGTACCGCCGCCGACCGGCGTGCCCTGGTGCGCCTGCCCAGCGGGCGGTATCGCAAAGTACAGGTGGGCGACCGGCTAGACGGCGGCCGGGTCGTTGCCATCGGAGAGGCACAGCTCCAGTATCAGAAAAGCGGTCGCAACGAGACGCTCAAGATCCCGGATTGATTGAGTTTACCACGGAGCAGAAGTAACTGATACTGGTATCGTCAGGCCGCATCGGCTTGAGCGACATCTCCTCTGCTCACTCGCACCGGATCAGTCTATCGAAAGCCCCCCAACGATGCGGCACTGGTACACTACAGCCGCCTCATTCGCAGCGACAACGCGTGCGGTGCCATCTTTGGGCAGAGCGGCTGCATTTCCCACGCATCTTCTGATCGCCGCTGCACGGGCTTCATCGGGGCTGCCAAAGTCCCAAGCGAAACCGGATGCGCCTGTTTCGTTTACCGCTATCGCAATGAAGTTCCCTGCCCGCGTATTTCGAACCGCTCTTTCCCAGTTGTCCCTGCTCACTCAGCCTATGAAGCATCCTCAGGCGGCGGGGCAAAAGCTGCGATGACCTCTGCTGCGGTCATCATCTCTGTCTTGTTCGCGAACTCATAAACCGCAGGTTTGCTATCGGTGAACACCTGTAACGCAAACTTCAGGTCCGAGGTGTCGTGCAGCAAGCCCATCGACAGCTGATAATCATCGGCTCCAAGGATATGGTAGAACAGGTTTGACCCGCATTGCCTGCAAAAGCCACGCTCGGCCCATTCAGACGACTGGTAAAGACCAATGTTTTCTACCCCTTCAAATTTAACCTCCTCCCCAGTCACTTCCATGAACGGGCCAGCCGACCAGCGGCGGCACATATCGCAGTGACAGGCGGCCACCTCTGGCTTGCGTGCCACGGCTGACACCTTGACCGCTCCACAAAGACAGCTACCCGACAAACCTGTTTGTTCGGCCATTCGCCTTCCCTTCCGAAAATTCCAGAATCAAAGATTGTAAACACAGCCGATACTAGCGGCTACAACTTACAAGTGATTGATCTGGCGCAAAGGCGTTTGTCGGCATTCGAGTTTTCTGCGATCTGCGCCAACAAAAAACCGGCCCCCGAAGGAGCCGGTCTATCCACGTTCAAACCAAACGGTTTATTGCCACGGGTCCGGTGAGAGCCAAGCCGGACCTGAACCGGATCACTCGGCGGCCTGAATCTCGCCGTTGTTGATCTGCTCCTGCTCGATGGATTCGAACAGCGCCTTGAAGTTGCCCTCACCAAAGCCGTCGTCGCCCTTGCGCTGGATGAACTCAAAGAAGATCGGGCCGATCACGGTTTTCGAGAAGATCTGAAGCAGGATCTTGGTCTCGCCGCCGTCCACGACGCCTTCGCCATCGATCAGGATGCCATGCTTTTTCATCCGCTCCAGCGGCTCCTCGTGGCCCACCACGCGGTCGTGGCTCAGATCATAATAGGTTTCCGGCGGCGCGGGCATGAACTTGATGCCGCGCTCGGAAATCTCATCGGTGGAGTCGTAGATATTCTCGGTGCCGACGGCGATGTGCTGGATGCCCTCTCCCTTGTATTTCTTGAGATAGGCGACGATCTGGCCGGTCTCCCCGCGATCCTCGTTGATCGGGATACGGATGCGCCCACAGGGCGAGGTCAGCGCACGGCTCAGAAGACCCGTGTATTTGCCCTCGATGTCAAAGAAGCGGATTTCCTTGAAGTTGAACAGATCGCCGTAGAACTTGAACCACTTGTCCATGTTGCCCTTGTAGACATTGTGGGTCAGGTGATCGAGGTAGTAGAAGCCCACGCCGCGCGGCTTGGACTGTTTCAACCACTCGAATTCCTCGTTATAGGGCGAGGTCTCGTAATACTGGTCGATGAAATAGATGAGCGAGCCGCCGATGCCCTTGATCGCGGGCACATCCATGGTCTTGTCGTTGCCTTCATAGGGCTCGGCGCCCTTGGCAACGGCGTGATCGAAGGCCTTTTGCGCATCCACTACGCGCCAGCCCATGGACGGGGCGCAGGGGCCGTGCTCTTCAACGAATTTTTCGGCAAAGCTGCCCTTTTCAGCATTCAGGATATAGGTGATGTCGCCCTGCTGCCACAGCTCGATCCCCGGCTTGGTCTTGTGACGCCCCACCAGCTCATAGCCCATCTTGGTGAAGAGATCGCGCAGCTCCTGCGGCTCGGGGCTTGCGAATTCTACAAATTCGAACCCGTCGGTGCCTGCGGGGTTCTCTTCGCTGATAACGGATTTCGGGGCATTGTGCGGGAACGGACCCATGGGAGCTCCTCCTGGCTTGCGCGTTTCGTTTCTGATCCCGAGCGTACCGCATTCCAAACGCAATATTTGCGCGTATTCCCACAGCATGATAAGAAAGTATGCGTATATCCCGCGCCAAATGGCGAAATTACAGGAAAGTTCCGCACGTGCTCGATTCCACCGACACTCGACTGCTGGCTGCCTTGCAAAAGGATGCCCACCTTACCGCACAAGAGCTGGGAGAGCTGTTGAACCTCTCGGCCAGCCAAGCCGGGCGCAGGCGACAGCGCCTTGAAGCCGAAGGTTACATTCAAGGATATGCGGCCCGGCTGGACGCGGCGAAACTGGGGTTGAGCGTTCAAGGCTTCGTGCAGGTTCACCTGGGCAGTCACGGGCCGGAGCAATCGGCCAGCTTTGCCCGGCTTGTCAGCACGCGGGCCGAGATCACGTCGGCCTGGACCATGACCGGCGAGGCAGACTACCTGCTGCGCGTCTACTGTCGCGACCTCCAGGCGCTCAACACTCTGATCCACGAAGTATTGCTCACACATCCTGCAGTTGCCCGCGTGCAAAGCCAGATTGTCATGGCCCAATTAAAGCGCGACGCACCGCTGCCCACTTAACGATACAGGAAGATTCTCCAGATATTGATGCAGGGCGCATGCCTAATTCTGGGGACACCTATGTCATTTGTCGATCGCCGTCTTGAATCCCGCCCCTCCAGCGGTGAAGCTCCATTCAAACTGAATGAGGTTTTCTTCTCCCGCACGGACAAACGGGGTGTCATCCAGGCCGGGAACTATATTTTCAAACGTGTCGCCCACTTCGATTGGTCAGAACTGATTGGTGCGCCGCACAAGCTGATCCGCCACCCAGACATGCCGCGCGGTGTTTTTCATATGTTCTGGGAAACCATCCAGGCCGGCAAGACCATCGGCGCTTACGTCAAGAACCAGGCCAAGGATGGCTTGCATTACTGGGTTTTCGCTGTCGTCGTCCCCTACAAGGATGGCTATCTGTCAGCGCGTATAAAACCGTCCAGCCCACTGTTCGAAGACGTGCGCAAATCCTACGAAACCATGCTGCTTGCCGAGCAGCAGGAGGGTCTTTCGCCCGAGGAAAGCGCGGCCATGATGATGGAGTGGATACGCAGCAAAGGTTTTGAAGATTACGATCAGTTCTGCGCCCATGCCCTGTGCGAAGAGTTCAAGTGCCGTGATGCCGCGCTCGGCAACCCGGAGGATGAAACCCTTCTTTCTCTGGCTGAAATGCTCAACAGCGCGCAAACCCTAGTCGAACAGACCGAGGGTCTGGTCAAGGATTTCGACGCGATGCACACCATCCCGCACAATCTGCGTGTCATTGCATCCCGCATCGAGCCTGCAGGCGGGCCGGTTACCGTGCTGTCCCAGAACTATGGCGCCATGTCGCGTGAGATGTCGGATTGGTTTGCGGCCCATGTCATGGGCGACAACAGCACCTTTGCCACCATCAAATCGACGGTGAACACCAGCCTTATGGTGCAATGCACAACCCGCATCCTCAAGGAGTGCGACGATCAGCTCAGCATGGAACGCCGCGCCATTGAAGGCATCGACATGGCCCATGAACGCGCTGTTCTGAAACAGATGGTGGCCGATCTGCTGGCGCGCGGCCGCAAGGGCCAGGAAGACGTGAACCACGAAGCCGATCGCATCATGCACGCCTGTCAGGTCATGCACCGTCAGTTCCTGGGCCTCAGCTCCACACGCGTACTGTGCAAGATCGAGAGCGCGCGCCTGCCCGAATCGGGCGAAACCCTGTCTGACATCATCGATCAGCTTGGTGTCTTCCAGCGCCGCATTTCCGAAAGGCTGGAGCGGATCGAAAAGCTGTCCGGCGACATTCGCATTCACGAAAAGTAACAACAGCGCCCACTGCCGAAACAGTATTGTGACATCCGCACACGCACCGGCGGAGGCGCGCCCAATTGCGTTGCCAAGACCGCCGACGCTTGCGATACCAACAGTATGGACACGTTTCTCTATCAAGCCTCGATCTATCTTGCGGCCGCAGTCATCGCTGTGCCAATCGCCGCGCGCCTCGGCCTTGGGTCGGTGCTTGGCTACCTCGCCGCCGGCATTCTGATCGGGCCGGTCTTCGGTCTGGTCGGATCTGAGACGCAAGACCTGCAGCATTTCGCCGAATTCGGCGTTGTGATGATGCTGTTTCTGATCGGGCTGGAGCTGGAGCCGCGCGCGCTTTGGGCGATGCGGCACAAGCTGCTGGGCCTTGGTGGCCTTCAGATCCTGTTCAGCACCCTGGCCCTGATGGGCGCCGCGATGGTGGCGGGCCAAACCTGGCAGGTCAGCCTTGCAATTGGCCTCGCCCTATCTCTGTCCTCAACCGCGATCGTGCTGCAAACCCTCTCGGAAAAGGGTCTCATGCAGACCGGCGGCGGGCGGGCGTCCTTTTCGGTGCTGCTGACACAGGATATCGCGGTGATCCCGATCCTGGCCTTCCTGCCGCTGCTTGCGACCGGGCTGGGCCCTCAAATCGGCAATGACGGATCCATCCGGCGCGGCGAGGAGGCCGCGCATGGCGGCGGACACGGATCGCTGTCGCTCGTCGAAGGCATGCCCGGCTGGGCGGTGACCCTGATTACCATTGGTGCCATTGCATTCATCATTCTGGCGGGCATCTACCTGACGCGCCCGCTGTTCCGCTTCATCCACGCCTCTAACCTGCGCGAGATGTATACAGCCCTGGCCCTTTTGATCGTTGTCGGAATTTCTTTCCTGATGACGCTGGTCGGACTTTCGCCCGCGCTCGGTGCTTTTCTGGCTGGTGTGGTTCTGGCCAACTCGGAGTTCCGGCATGAGTTGGAGAGCGACCTCAACCCCTTCAAGGGGCTCTTGCTTGGCCTCTTCTTCATAACCGTTGGTGCCGGGATCAATTACCGTCTGTTCCTTGCTAGCCCCGGCGATCTGATCGGACTGGCCTTGCTGGTGATCGTGGCCAAGGGACTGGTGCTGTTCTTTGTTGGCCGTGCCTTTGGCCTGCGCAAACGTGCCCATTGGCTGTTCACCCTGAGCCTGGCCCAGGCCGGGGAGTTCGGTTTCGTCCTTCTGGCTTTCTCAAGGCAGCTCAACGTCATCCCTGCAGCCCTGTCAGAAAAACTTCTGCTGATCATTGCGCTGTCGATGCTCATCACGCCACTGCTGTTCATTCTCTATGACCTCTTGTCCAAGCGCGTGACAGACCCGCGCACCGCGGATGAGGAACCGGACAAGATCGACGAGCAAGGCCCAGTGATCATTGCCGGAATTGGCCGTTTTGGGCAGATCGTGAACCGTCTGGTGCGAGCCAGCGGCTTCAAGACGGTCCTGCTGGACAACGATATGGAAGCAGTGCAACTGATGCGCCGCTTTGGCGTGAAGAGCTTCCTCGGTGATCCGACGCGGCCTGAGCTTCTGAAAGCCGCCGGGATCGCCAAAGCCCGAATCCTGGTGGTGGCGCTGGATGATCCGGAAAACACCGTGAAACTTGTGGAATACGTGCGCCGCAACTATCCGGACATTCACATCATCGCCCGCGCCTATGACCGCCACCACGTGTTCGAACTGTACCAGGCCGGCGCAAATGACATCGTCCGCGAAATGTTCGACAGCTCGCTACGTGCCGGTCGCTATGTTTTGGAGCGGATCGGCCTCAGCGAATACGAGGCTGCACAGGCGGAACAGACTTTCTATGCCCATGACCGCCTGACCATCCGCGAACTCGCCAAACACTGGATCCCCGGCAAACCAGCCAGCGAGAACCCGGCCTATATCAAACGGGCGCGTGAGCTGGAAAAGGATCTGGAAACGGCCCTTTTGGAGCTGGCCGAGCAGAAGGACCACAAATCCTCCTGATCCCGGCCCCAGCCCGCTCAGCCGTCCGAAACCCCTGCTTCGGCAAAGGTCGCCATGCCACTGTGACAGGCAATTGCGCCTTTCAGGATCTGGATCGCCAGTGCGGCCCCTGACCCTTCGCCAAGGCGCAGGCCCAGTGTCAAAAGCGGCTCTTTTCCCAGTTTCTCGAGCAGCGCGAAATGGGCCGCCTCCGCCCCCTTGTGGCCCGCAACGGCGTGATCCAGCGCGCCCCCAGCGATTTTCATCAAACAGGCGGCGGCCGCGCAGCAGATATAGCCGTCCAGAATCACTGGGATACGCAACACCCGCGCAGCGGCTATCGCGCCCGCCATGGCGGCAATCTCGCGCCCGCCAAGACGCATCAGCGCATCAAGCCCATCCTTGATATCGGCCCCATGCAGGGCGACGCCCTCTGCCACGACGCGGGCCTTGTTCGCCAGCCCCGCATCGTCGACGCCGGTGCCCCGGCCAGTCCAGTCCGCGGCCTCGCCCCCGAACAGCGCGCAGGCAAGTGCGGCAGCGGCGGTGGTATTACCAATGCCCATCTCGCCCACCACCAGAAGATCGGCCTCTGGATCAACGGCATTCCAGCCGGTTTGCAGGGAGGACAACAGTTCATCCTTGCTCATCGCCGGGGCTTTGGTGAAATCCTGCGTGGGGCGATCCAGATCCAGAGCGTGCACATCCATGCGGGCCCCGGCCAGTTTGGCCAGTTGGTTGATCGCCGCCCCGCCATGATCAAAGTTCAGCACCATCTGTGCCGTCACCTCGGCCGGGAAGGCAGACACCCCTTGCGCGGTGACGCCATGGTTGCCCGCAAAGACGATCACCTGCGGGGCCGTGATCTCGGGGCGCTCGCTGCCGCGCCAGCCTGCGTACCAGATCGCCAGATCCTCGAGCCGACCCAGTGCCCCCGGCGGTTTGGTCAGCTGGCCATTGCGCGCTTCTGCCCCGGCCGCCGCAGCGCCATCGGCATTCGGTGCGGCATTGAGCTGGGCACGAAAGTCATCAAGGGAAGATATCTGGGGCAGCATGGATCAGCCTCGTTGCAAAGGTTGGCGTGACGCGGGTAAAGCGGTTGCGCACCTGTTTAACCGCTCGCCCCCGCGCCGCAAGTCCCGCAAGAGGCCCGCAAATGCGAAAATACGACATCCGCGCCGCCGATATCCTTTTAGCGCTGGTTCTTTTGACCCGCCTGCCACTGCCGCATCTGCCAAAAGCGGCCTTCAAACGGCAATCCTCTGCGGTCTGGGCCTTTCCCGTAGCAGGCCTTGCCGTTGCGCTGCCCGCCTGCCTTGTGGCTTCGCTCGCCCTGAGCCTCGGCCTGCCCCATATGGTTGCGGCCGGGCTGGCCTTGGCCGTGCAGATCCTACTCACCGGCGCCATGCACGAGGACGGGCTGGCTGATACCGCAGATGGGTTCTGGGGCGGATTTGACACTGCGCGTCGGCTCGAGATCATGAAGGACAGTCAGATTGGTACCTATGGTGTTCTGGCGCTGATCCTGGGGCTGGGACTGCGCTGGACAGCCTTTGCCACGCTTCTGGAGGCCCTCGGCCCGTGGCCTTTGCTGGCACTGGCCGCCCTCAGCCGCGCGGCAATGCCGACTTTGATGTATGCCCTTCCAAACGCACGGCAGGCGGGACTGTCCCACGGGGTTGGCCGCCCCGGAAAAAATCCTGTGATCCTTGGCGCTGGAATCGCGCTGGGCATCTCGATGCCGGTCCTGGGGCCTGTCGCCCTTTTTTGTGCAGCCCTAGCGATGCTTGCGGCGACGCTAGGAATGGCAGCCCTTGCTCGTGCCAAGATCAGGGGACAAACAGGCGACACTCTGGGCGCGACACAGCAGATCTGCGAGATCGCCGGCCTGTTGGCGTTGCTGGCCCTCTGACGGTTCAGTCGACGCCGCCTGTCAGGATTTTTAGTTGCTCCCCGCAGTGCTTGCAGTGCACCGCATCTATGTCATGGCGGGTCAGACCACAGGTCGGGCAGGTATAACGCACCTTCTGCGGCTGAAAGATCGCTTGTGCCAACCGCACGAAGAGCGCCACCCCGACAACCATGACAAAGACCGAGAACATCTTGCCTGCAGGCGATGCCATGGTGATGTCACCAAAACCGGTCGTGGTCAGCGTGGCGACGGTAAAGTAGAGCGCATCGATGTAAGGCGACTGGGTCTGGGTTTCATCAATAAAAAAGATCAGCACCGCCATCGTGGTGGCAAAGATAAACACGAACAAGTTGATCCCCGCCAACAGCGCATCCTCGTTGCGGCGAAAGAAGGTGCTGTCTCGCCGCAGATCCCGGAGCAAATGGTAGGAATGGATCAGGCGCAAAGCCCGCAAGATCCGCAAAAAGGCGAGACTGCCCGAAAACAAGGGATCGAGCAGAAGGGTCACGATGACCACAACGTCGGCCAGAGTGTAGACCTGCCAGAAGAAGGCCTTGCGGTTCTTGGCGATCCACAGCCGCGCGGTCAGGTCCATACCGATAATCACGCCCAGCAGCTGGCTGATCGCAATCAGCAGCAGCCCGTGTTCCACATGAGCCGTGGCGATAAAGAACAGAATGGTGAGCGCATCAAAGGTAATGACGCTGTAGCGAAAGCGCACGGCACCTCTTGATGTGCCCTCATACAGCGCGGCGAGGCGCGATTTCAGCTTTAGCATGGGATTGGTCTTTCAAGACGCAGGGACCAGCACGACAAAGGGCCGCGCAGTTCCCGGCACGACCCCTGTTTCAAAAGTCTTAGCGCTGATTTAGGCCGCGCGCGAGGTCAGGACCTCATCCACCTGTTTGGCGGCGGAGATCTCATCCCCGTCCGATACCGCCGCAACCTCGCGGGTCAGACGCTCCAGCGCGGCTTCATAGAGCTGACGCTCGGAGTAACTCTGTTCGCGCTGATCATCGGTACGATGCAAGTCGCGCACCACTTCCGCGATGGCAATAAGGTCGCCCGAGTTGATCTTTTGCTCGTACTCCTGGGCACGGCGCGACCACATGGCCCGCTTGACCTTGGCCTTGCCCTTGAGGGTTTTCATGGCCTGGCTAATGACATCGGGCGAGCTGAGCGAGCGCATGCCCACTTCGACCGCCTTGTTGGTCGGCACACGCAGCGTCATCTTGTCTTTTTCAAAGGTGATCACGAAAAGCTCCAGCGCAAAGCCGGCCACTTCCTGCTCCTCGATCGAGATGATCTGCCCGACACCATGGGCCGGGTATACCACATAATCATTAGGGCGGAATTCGAGCTTCTTCGATTTGGTCATACAGGTCTTTCCTTGCACTTCGTCGGCTGGCCGGCCGACACAACAACGACAAAAGCACCTAAGGCGGATCACTTCGCGCGATCCGCGCTCACGCTATAGCCGCAGAAAAACTGCCCAAGTTGCACAAGAACGCATCCGGCAGGTCAGGCACATCTCTCTCATTCTGGGTATCTAAAAACAATAATACCACAAAACGCGGCCTGTCGGAAGGCGGCCGCGTTCAGCGGCAGGCACCTGACGCAAACGCTTAATTTAAAGGCATTTCACAGGTGAAAGACTCTTCAGTAAAGGACACACACACATGCCGAAGGGACGTGTTGAGCGAATCGCGCGAGGACACAGATCCAACAATCGGTCCGGCCGCTAATCCCCGAGTCTCAGCCCCCCTCGCCGGGCGCTTCGGAGAAGTATTTCTCCATCTTGCCTTCTTCGCCGTCACGCTCTTCGGCCTCCGGCAGCGGGTCTTTCTTTGAAACGATCACCGGCCACATTTCAGAATATTTCCGGTTGAACTCCACCCATTTTTCCATGTCAGGCTCGGTATCGGGACGGATCGCATCGGCGGGGCATTCCGGTTCGCAGACGCCGCAGTCGATGCATTCGTCTGGATGGATCACCAGAGTGTTCTCACCCTCGTAAAAACAGTCGACCGGGCACACTTCGACACAGTCGGTGTATTTGCAGGCGATGCAGTTTTCCGTAACGACATAGGTCATGAGGCCAGGTCCCGTTTTCTGTTTGACGCTTAGCTAATCCAGCGCGGCGTCATCTTCAAGACGTCAATAGATGTCTCGACCGCGGGTAAGATCAAGCGCTCTGCGGGATTTCTTGTCAGGCCGCCCCTTTCCCTCGAACCGGGGATTGTCCGGAACGGTTTCCTGCTTTTCAGTCATATCATGGTAGAGCGCCTGCGCCTCGGGGGCGGGACCCCGCCGCTCACCGATGGCCTCAACGCGGACGACACGAATCTGCCGTCCCTGCGGAAAGGTCAGAACGTCCCCTGGAGAGACGTTCTGAGCCGGTTTCGAAATCTTGTCGGAGTTGAGCCGAACATGCCCCGCAGCGACCTGTTTCGCGGCCAGGCTGCGCGTCTTGAAGAACCGCGCATGCCATAGCCACTTGTCGATACGGATCTTGGCGGCTCCGCCCTCCATCGCGAATCAGTCGCCCTGCTTCAACCCCATCAGCGCTGCGGCGAAGGGGTTGTCGGGATCGATCTGCTTTTCCTTCTTGGGTGGACGGGCCGAATAGGTCTTGCCACC
The DNA here is from genome assembly GCF_014884385.1 of Phycobacter azelaicus. Lineage (NCBI taxonomy): Bacteria > Pseudomonadati > Pseudomonadota > Alphaproteobacteria > Rhodobacterales > Roseobacteraceae > Phycobacter > Phycobacter azelaicus. The sequence goes on from NZ_WKFH01000003.1 coordinate 123,384, forward strand.
CTGCTGCGAGCGTCCGCCCTTCTTGCCGCCGGGCTTGCCCGGGCCGCCCTTGGCACCACGGGGTTTGCCCTTGCCGCCTGCACCGCCGCGAGCATCCTGCCCCCGGCGCTGGCCACGGTTGCCAGCGCCCTGCTGACGGGCACGACCGCCCCAGGTGAAGGTGTAGAAGACCTCGATTTCAGGCGCATCGACTGCGGCATCCGCAGCAGCGCCCGTTGGGGTTTCGTTCTCGGCGACCTCAGAAACAGCTTCTGCAGCTTCAGCTTCGGGTGCTGTTTCGGCGACGGGCGCAACGCCTGCGTCCTCGATGGCAGCCGCTTCGGGTACAACATCGGCCGCAGCCACTTCCCCATCGCCCGCCGGAGCGGCCGCAGGCGTGTTCTCTGCCTCGGCTGCGGCGTCCATCACGGGCTGACCTTCCGCAGGCGTGCCGGTCTCGGCCACAACCGCATCCACGGGTTTGACTTTTTCCCGCTCCCCCTTTTCGGCGCGGTAGCCAAGCCCCTGCATCAGGTCGGCGAATTGCTCCAGCGTCATGCCAGTGATCGACAGCATGTCAGGCTTGGCTTCAAAGCCGCCCCGGCTGTCCTCGGCGCGCAGCATGTCGGCCAGACGCTCCAGCATATCAACGCGGATCATCCGCTCACCAGCGGCGCGGTAGCCAGACATGGTGTCATAGCCTTCCGGCGCATCCTTAATCGTCGGCACGGTCACAAGGCCCGGAGGTGGTGCCTCGGGGAATTCCTGCAGGCCGTTCGCAAGCGACCAGAGCACCAGGCGCAGCCGCGTCGGCGCGGGTTTCAGCAGCAGCGGCATGAAGATGGTGAACTGACCAAAGCGCAACCCATGTTTGCGCAGGGCGCCGCGGGCGTCCTGATCCAGATCCTTGACCTCCTGCGCGACGGTGTGGCGAGGCAAAAGGCCCAGCGCCTCGACCATGCGGAAGGCAAACCCGCGGGCCAGACCGTTCAGCTCTTCGTCCTTCTGCAGGTTCAAAAGCGGCTCGAACAGGGCCTGAATCTTGCGGCTGATGAAATGCTGCAGGCGGCGTTCGACCTTTTGAGCAACCTCGCTACCGGCGGCATCATCCACGAAGACCTGCACACCCGGCGTAAGCGGATCTGCCCCGGCAACCAATTTGCCCACCGCGCTGTCGCCCCACATGAGGCCGCCCTGTTCGGTGAAATCGATCTCGGTATCGGGTGCGTTGTAGAACCGGTCTGCCCGGAGATGAAAATGCGGCACCAGCGCCTGCATAGACGCGGATTTCAGCGCCTTTGCCTCGGCGCCTTCTGCGCCCTTGTCAGGCGAGAACCGGAACCCATCGAGCCGTCCGACAAATTCGCCTTCGACGGTCACTTCACCCTTGTCATTCACTTCGGCCAAAAGGGCCTCCTTCTGTTTGAGCCGGCGCAAAAGCACGGATGTGCGCCGGTCCACAAATTTTTCAGTCAGCCGCTCGTGCAGTGCGTCCGACAACCTGTCTTCTACAGCGCGTGTGTGCTCGCGCCAATGACTTTCATCACGCAACCAGACTTTCCTTTGGGCCACGTAGGTCCATGTGCGGATAAATGCCAGCCGTTTGGACAGAACGTCAATATTTCCGTCCATTCGGTCGATCCTTTTGATCTGCCGTGCCATCCAATCGTCGGGCACAACGCCGCCACCATGTAGATGATCGAAAATCCCCCGCAAAAGAGAGGCGTGTTCGCTGTGGCTGATACCGCGAAAATCGGGGATTCGGCAGACATCCCACAACAGGCGAACCGAAGGCGCATTGGTGGTGCGAGCCAGAATCTCAGGGTCTTGCGACAGCGCCTTCAGCGCCAACAGGTCATCCGCCTCGCGCGCCTTGATCAGAACCTCATCCTGCGGGCTGGCCTCCAGCGAACGGATCAATGCCTCAACCGAGCCAAACTGCAAGGCGGCAGAGCGCCAGTTGAGTTTCTTCAGCGGCGTGAACCGATGTTCCATGATCGCCTGTGCCGTGCCCTCATCCAGGGGCCGGGCATCGCCGGTCACGCCAAACGAACCATGGCTCATCCCTCGCCCGGCACGCCCCGCGATCTGGGCCAGCTCATTGGGGGCAAGGGGGCGCATGCGGCGCCCGTCGAATTTGCTGGTCGAGGCAAAGGCGACGTGGTCGATATCCAGGTTCAGCCCCATGCCGATGGCATCGGTGGCCACCAGGTAATCGACCTCGCCATTCTGATAGAGTTCCACTTGCGCATTGCGCGTGCGCGGGCTGAGCGCCCCCATCACCACGGCAGCGCCGCCTTTCTGGCGGCGGATCAGCTCGGCAATGGCGTAGACGTTGTCCACTGAAAACCCAACGATGGCGGTGCGCGGCGGCATCCGGCTGATCTTTTTCGATCCCGCATAGACCAGATCTGACATGCGCTCGCGGCGGACGAACTCCACGCCCGGCACCAAGGCCTGAATCGGCCCGCGCATGGTGTCGGCGCCCAGGAACAGTGTCTCATGGGTGCCGCGCGCGCGCAAAAGGCGGTCGGTGAAAACATGGCCGCGCTCGGGATCGGCGCACAGCTGGATCTCGTCCAAGGCAAGGAAATCGCAGCCCATTCCTTCGGGCATCGCCTCGACAGTGCAGATCCAGTACTGGGCACGGGGCGGCACGATGCGCTCTTCGCCGGTGACCAGCGCCACAACGGATGGGCCACGCGCCGCGACGACCTTGTCATAGACCTCACGCGCCAGAAGGCGCAGAGGAAAGCCCATGATGCCGGTGCGATAGCCGAGCATCCTGTCGATAGCATAGTGGGTCTTTCCTGTGTTGGTCGGACCAAGAACGGCCACGACCCGTGATGCGTTTGCCATAAGAGCCACCCCGGCGGGGCCTAAAGTTCCTTGCCCTCGACCAGGGGCGCCAATCGGTCGAGCGCCTTGGTTACTTCCTCGTGGTTCGGATGTATAGCCTTGGCGCGCAAGTAAGCCTGATAGGCGTTTTCGGGATCCCGGAACTGTTCAAATATCGTGCCCAGCGCAAAGATCGCATCGTAATCATTGGGATTGAGCGCCAGCGCCCGCTCAAGATCCGCCACCGACGGGCCATAAAGCCCCGCCACGAAATAGGCCCGCGCGCGTTCATACCAGCCGCGAGCAAAGCCCGGTGCATGATCGGTCAGCGCGGTCAGGTGTTCGATTGCGACTGCGGTCTCCCCCCGTTCCATCGCTTGCATGCCCCGTTTCAGCAGAAGATCCATGGCTGGCGATCCGCTTTTTCCCCAAATCGCCTGCAACTCTCGTTCAATGGCATTCGCATCAACCGGATCAGCCCGCGACAGCTCACTCAGCAGCTCAGCCTCCTGAACAGTTGCACCGGGCTGCCCCGCCGCCATGGAAGGCAGGGAAAACGTGACTGTCAGCGCCGTTGCCGCCACGATAGCTTTGAGGTTCAGAACATTTGCAATCATGATGGTTCAATGTAACCCAAGGCAGCGTATTTACCAGTGGCGTAGACAAATGCTTCACACAAAAATGCGATGCCCCTGCAAATGAGCGAGGAAAAACTGATGACCGACACCCTGACACAAGCCGCGGAAGCCCTGAATGCAAAAATGGACGGCGGCGGATTTGACGGCAGCGCCAAGTTCCAGATCGAAGACATGGGTGCAATCGTGCTGGACAGCGACGGCGCGCGTGTCAGCGATGACGAGACTGACGTGACCATGTCCGCAGATGCTGAAACATTTGAGGCGATCCTGTCGGGCGAACTGAACCCCACCGCCGCCTTCATGTCCGGCAAACTGACCGTGGACGGCGACATGGGCACCGCGATGAAGCTGGCCTCGGCCCTGGCCTGATCGCTGAACCCTACACTACGGTCCAAGCACTGGGCCGACCAAAGGAGACCCTTGATGGAGCTGACCCCTGCCCCGTATTTCGGTGAAATCGCTGACGGACCGGAGGGGGGAGCGGCGCATTGGGTCTCTTGCGAAGATGGCCTGCGCATTCGCGTGGGCCATTGGCTGCCACAGGATACGGCACGCGAGGCGATCAAGGGCACCGTCCTGATCTTTCCCGGCCGCACCGAATATGTTGAAAAATACGGCCCCGCTGCGGTCGATCTGGGCAAGCGCGGCTTTGCCAGCCTTGCGATTGACTGGCGCGGCCAAGGCATCGCAGATCGCATGCTGGACGACCGACTTTTGGGTCACGTGGATCACTTCCCCGATTTCCAGCGCGACGTGCGTGCGATGGTAAGACTGGCCGAGGCGCTGGAGTTGCCCAAACCCTGGTTCCTGCTGGCACACTCCATGGGGGGCGCGATCGGCCTGCGCGCCCTGATCGAAGGGCTGCCGGTCAAGGCCTGCGCCTTTACCGGGCCTATGTGGGGGATCCAGATCCCCGCTGCCATGAAACCCGTGGCGCACGTGCTGGGCGCGCTGGCCCCTGTCCTTGGCTTCAGTGCCATGCGCGCGCCGACGACCACCAAGGCCCACTACGTTCAGACCGCCCCTTACGAGGGCAACACCCTGACAAACGATGCGGACATGTACCGCTTCATGCAGGAGCAGCTTGAAGCTGAGCCTGACCTCACGCTTGGTGGCCCGACGGTGCACTGGCTGAGCGAAAGCCTGAAAGAATGCGCCCGCTTAGCTGCTCTGCCCTCTCCAGCGCTGCCCTGCATCACCTTCCTTGGCAGTGACGAGCAGATCGTGAACACCGAAGCCATTCACGACCGCATGCGCCGCTGGCCCGGAGGCGAGCTGGATCTGGTTCAGGGCGCCCAGCACGAGGTGGTGATGGAAGGCCCCGCCATCCGCCAGCATACCTTTGACCGCATGTGCGCGCTCTTCGATCAGTACCGTGGCTGAGATCGCATCAATTATTGGCAACGGCTGATTGCTTGTGATCCCGTGCAGCCCTGCTTAGATGTTTGGGAAATGGCGCAAGCTACTGCGCCCCGTCTTTTCACATGACCCTTCAAGGAGGCCCCATGTTCCAACTCCCTTTCCCCCTTCGCGACGCCAATGCAGGCTCTGGCCCCGACAGCCTCGGCAATCTGCCCGAGTGGGATCTGACCGATCTCTACACGGCGGTCGACGCCCCCGAACTGGCCCGCGATCTGGATTGGCTGGAGCAGGAGTGCAGCGCCTTTGCAGCCGATTACGAAGGCAAGCTGGCGAATCTTGATGCCAAAGGGCTGCTGGACTGCGTTCTGCGCAACGAGAAGATCAACGCCATCGCCGGGCGCGTGATGTCCTATGCGGGCTTGCGCTATTACCAGCTGACCACAGATGCGGACCGCGCCAAGTTTCTGTCGGACTGCCAGGAAAAGGTCACCGTATTCACCACGCCGCTGGTCTTCTTCACGCTGGAGATCAACCGCATCGAGGACGACAAGCTGAAGGCGCTCTTTGCGGAAAACGCCGACCTTGCCCGCTATGAGCCGGTGTTCCGTCGCATCCGAGCGATGAAGCCCTACCAGCTGTCCGATGAGCTGGAAAAATTCCTGCACGATCTGGGCGTGGTTGGCGATGCTTGGGAAAAGCTGTTCGATGAAACCATCGCGGGCCTCACCTTCACCGTCGGCGGTGAAGAGCTTAACATCGAAAGCACGCTGAATTTCCTGACCGACCCGGACCGCAGCAAACGCGAGGCCGCCGCGCGTGAACTGGCGCGTGTCTTTGCCGAGAACATCAAGATCTTTGCCCGCGTGCACAACACGCAAGCCAAGGAAAAGGAAATCGTCGACCGCTGGCGCGGCATGCCGTCGGCGCAGATGGGCCGCCACCTGTCCAACGACGTGGAACCAGAGGTCGTCGAGGCCCTGCGCGAGGCGGTCGTGGCCGCCTACCCCAAGCTGTCGCACCGCTATTATGAGCTCAAGCGCAAGTGGCTGGGCCTTGACCGCATGCAGGTCTGGGACCGCAACGCCCCCCTGCCGATGGAAGTCACCCGCACCGTCGGCTGGGACGAGGCCCGCGATATCGTGATGGAGGCCTATGGAGCCTTTGATCCGCGCATGGCGGATCTGGCCGATCCCTTCTTCAACAAGGGCTGGATCGACGCGGGCGTGAAACCCGGCAAGGCGCCGGGCGCCTTTGCCCACCCCACCGTCACCGAGGTGCACCCCTACGTGATGCTGAACTACCTCGGCAAACCGCGCGATGTGATGACGCTGGCGCATGAGCTGGGCCATGGCGTGCACCAGGTGCTGGCCGCCGGGCAGGGTGAGATGCTGTCCTCCACCCCGCTGACCTTGGCGGAAACCGCATCTGTGTTCGGTGAGATGCTGACTTTCCGCAAGATGCTGGAGAAAGCCAAGGACAAGAACGAGCGCCGCGTGCTGCTGGCGGGCAAGGTCGAGGACATGATCAACACGGTCGTGCGCCAGATCGCCTTTTATGACTTCGAGTGCAAACTGCACGAAGCGCGCCGCGGCGGAGAGCTGACCCCCGATGATATCAATGCGCTCTGGATGTCGGTGCAGGCCGAATCCTTGGGCGAAGCCTTTGATTTCATGGACGGCTATGAGACGTTCTGGGCCTATATCCCGCATTTTGTCCACTCGCCCTTCTACGTCTACGCCTATGCATTCGGCGACGGGCTGGTCAACGCGCTCTACTCGGTTTACGAGGAGAACCCCGAGGGCTTCCAGGAGAAGTATTTCGACATGCTGAAGGCGGGCGGCTCCAAGCACCACAAGGAGCTTCTGGCGCCCTTTGGCCTTGATGCCTCGGACCCCAAGTTCTGGGACAAGGGCCTGTCGATGATCTCTGGCATGATCGACGAGCTGGAGGCGATGGAAGATTGATCCCGCGCTTCAGGCGGGTGCCCAGCGCCCGCCTGAGCCTTTCTCGTTGCAAATACTCGATGGGGCTTCGGGGGGCCTGAGGGAGACAGGCAATGCGGCATGCTTTGGCCTCTCAATGGCGGCCCACGCTCGGTCGCCTGGCACAGCTTAAGCTCAGATAAAGACTTTTCGGCTACCCTTTGCACGTGTTGTATGTGGAGGTAACCAGTTATGTCGTTACATCGCCTTATCTACACGTCTGTGCCCAAATCCATTGGACCGGCCGACATAGATGACATCTTGAAGACATCGAGGCGGAACAATAAGCGCGACAACCTGACCGGAATGCTCGTGTTTACCAGCGACTTCTTTTTGCAGGTTATTGAAGGTAATTGTGACGCATTGTCTCGACGGTTGATCTTGATTGGACATGACCAACGGCATGAAAGGCTTCAACTGCGCAGGTTTGAGCAGGTCGATGAACGCCTGTTCTCCGCCTGGGATATGCACTATGTGGCCCACAATCAGGCCTCGCTTGCCACATACGGCGGCTTTTTCGCGGGAGCGCGGTTTCAACCCGAGTTGATGACCGCTTCCGCCCTGTTGAAGATGTGTCAGAGAATGGCAAACGATGTCCAGACACCACTAAGCGCATAGACGGGACATTTCCTGCTTCACGCGCCCTACTTGAGCTGACTGTCCTTCGATCCACGCCGGTTTATGCCGCCGCGTTGTGCGCGCATCCCGTCACGTTCTTCCTGACAATCGATGCAGAGCTTTACACCCGGGCGGGCGAGGCGGCGTTTTTCGGGGATCTCCTCTTCGCAGTCGGCACAATGGGTCAGGCTGTCGCCCACGGGCTGTTTCTGCGCCTTCATCCGCGCCAACTCGTCACTGATCGAAGCTTCGATCTGCTCGGTCACCGCGCCGTCGCGTGCCCATCCGCCTGCCATGCTCTGCCCTCCTGCTCTCCTCTCGGGTGCCGGGAAGCCTAGGCCGCAGGGAACCGCACCGCAAGACCGGCGGCTGCCCCTACGTTTTCCTTGCGCCATCCCTTGGCCGCAGTAGCCTGCCCCCAGTTTCATATACGTGATTTCAGGGAGGATAATGTCATGGGTGGATTTCTGAAATGGGTGGGCCGACTGGCAATCCTGCTGGTCCTTCTGGTGATCGGCGCGCTGATCTTTGTTCCCGGATACATCGAGCGTGGCCGGAATGTGGTTGCCGAGCATGCCCCCTACCCCGTCAGTCCGCAGGCCGCGGCCCTGCATGACACCCTGCTGATCGGAGATCTGCACGCCGATCCCCTGCTCTGGAAGCGCGATCTGACTAAGCGCAGCGATCGGGGTCAGGTAGATATCCCGCGCCTGATCGAAGGCAATGTGGCGCTGCAGGTCTTTACGGCGGTCACCAAATCGCCTGCCGGCCAGAACTACGACCACAACGAGGCCGACGCGATGGACAATATCACCCTGCTCGCCCTCGCCCAGATGTGGCCGATCAGAACCTGGGGATCGCTATTCGAACGCGCTGTTTATCAGGCGGAAAAACTGCACGGGTTCGAGGCACGTTCAAACGGCCAGCTGCGCATCATCAAATCAGAGGCCGATCTGGACGCGCTCTTGGAGCGCAAACTGTCGGGTGAAGCCGTTGTGGGCGGCATCCTTGGCATCGAAGGCGCACATCCGCTGGAGGGCGATCTCGATAACCTGCAACGGCTGCAGGACGCAGGTTACAGGCTTGTGGGGCTGCACCACTTTTTTGACAACGACCTTGGCGGCTCGCTCCATGGCGCCAATAACGCAGGGCTAACTCAGTTTGGCCGCAGCGTCGTGCAGGCCGTGGTGGACCGGGGCCTGATCCTGGACCTGGCGCATTCCAGCCCACAGGTCGCCCGGGATGTGCTGGCGATGACCGATATCCCACTGGTCGTCTCACATGGCGGCATCCACAAGGGCTGCCCGGTCAAGCGCAACTTCGAAGATGATTTGATGCGCGCCATCGCCGCAAACGGCGGTGTGATCGGCATCGGCTACTGGAAAGACGCAATCTGCGATGACAGCCCCGCAGGGGTCGCAGCGGCCGTGAAGGTTGGCATCGAGGTGGTCGGGGAGGATCACGTCGCGCTGGGTTCGGATTTTGACGGATCGGTGGAAACCACCTTTGACACCTCAGAACTTTCGGCCCTCACCCATGCCATGCTGGAGGCGGGCCTTAGCCCCGAGCAGATCCGCAAAGTGGCCGGAGAAAACATGCTGCGCGTTGTTAGGGCGCGGCTGGATTGACCATGCACTGCTCCTGATGACTTTTTGCACGCCGCCCTCCGGGGCGGCGTTTGTTATTTGAGGCAGCCCCCCAGCCCAAACCCGACAAAACTAGTCAACTATCTGAATTTAAACATTTTTATTGACCCCACCCGCGGCAGGGCCTATCTAACGTTCAAGATCTGCAGCAAGCCAGAATCAGAGGCAGCACGCAGCCAGCTACTCCAGCCAGGACGCCGCATCGGCTCCCAGCCAGACAGCCAGCACCGCCAGCCACCCGAATTCCAGCCAGCCACACACCGCCAGCATCTCGCCAGCGCACACCGATCCCAGCCAGCCTTTCGCAAGCAGTTGATCAGAGGGCTCCGAGAGGTCTTTCAGAAAGCCAGCCGCCCGCCCTGCCAGCTCTGAGCCTTCTCTATGCCTCCGAAAAGCTTGATCAGCTCGTTCGCGGACTTGCCCTCCCGCATCCGGATGCGCCTCATAGTCAGGCTTTCGACCGTCACGCGAGAGGCCATCCAACTTGTTTATTCGGCCTGAGGCGGCACCAATGAAAGGGGGCTGCCCGATGGACAGCCCCTTTCATCAACTATCTATGAGCCTGTGCACCCTTAGGCGCTGGTCAGCATGCCCTTGGCAGAGGCCAGTTCCCGCATCTTGTTCTGCAGCTTTTCAAAGGCGCGGACCTCGATCTGGCGGATGCGTTCGCGGCTGACGTCATACTGCGTGCTCAGTTCTTCCAGCGTCACCGGTTTGTCTGCCAGACGGCGCTGGGTCAGGATGTCCTTTTCACGGTCGTTCAGCACGTCCAGGGCCTGCGCCAGCAGCTCGCGCCGCGCTTCCAACTCATCGCGTTCTTCGTAATCGCCGGCCTGGTCAGCATCCTCGTCCTCAAGCCAGTCCTGCCACTGCATGGTGCCTTCACCCTCGCTGCCGACGGTGGCATTGAGCGAGGCATCGCCGCCGGACATGCGCCGGTTCATCGAGATTACTTCATCCTCGGTCACGCCAAGATCGGTTGCGATCTTCTTGACGTTGTCGGGGTGCAGGTCGCCCTCTTCCAAAGCACCAATGCGGGCCTTCGCCTTGCGCAGGTTGAAGAACAGCTTCTTCTGCCCCGAGGTGGTGCCCAGTTTCACAAGGCTCCAGGACCGCAGGATATACTCCTGGATCGAGGCACGGATCCACCACATGGCATAGGTGGCCAGACGGAAGCCTTTCTCCGGGTCAAACCGTTTAACCGCCTGCATCAGGCCCACGTTCGCCTCGGAAATCACCTCGGCCTGAGGCAGCCCATACCCGCGATAGCCCATGGCGATCTTTGCCGCCAGGCGCAAGTGAGAGGTGACCATTTTATGCGCCGCTTCGGTATCCTGCTTTTCCACCCAGCGCTTGGCCAGCATGTACTCCTCTTCCGGCTCCAGAAGCGGGAACTTCCGGATTTCCTGCATGTAACGGTTGAGGCCACCTTCCGGAGTCGGTGCAGGCAGGTTCGCATAATTCGCCATTCGGTCTGTCCCTCCCAATGTTTAAGGACTTAACATCAGCGTCGTTGTGGAAGGGATATGGGGAGGAGGATCTCCCGTTTCAAGCCCTTCCGATAACCTTACGTTATTCTAACCGGTCTGATGCGGTCTGTAACCTTGATCACAGGGGACATCACAAAAATGCGATCCGTCAACATTGAGGGGTGCGCAGCGCGTCCAGCAGGTCACGCATGTCCTGCGGCAGAGGGGCTTCGAACCGCATCTCCTCCCCGCTGACCGGATGGGTAAAGCCCAAAACGGCTGCATGGAGCGCCTGGCGTGGGAAAGTCTGCACCGCCGCAATGGCTTTTTCGCTCAGAGCCTTGAGGGGTAGCTTGCGCTTGCCGCCATAGGTGGGGTCGCCAATCAGGCCATGACCTGCATGAGCCATATGAACTCGGATCTGATGGGTGCGCCCGGTTTCCAGCCAGCATTCGATCAGCGCCGCCACCGGTGGCGTTCCAAAGGGTTCGACAATGCGCGCACGGGTGACGGCGTGACGCCCGCCATGAAACAAGACGGCCTGGCGCTGGCGATCCGTCTTGTGACGCGCCAGTTGGGTGGTGAGCTTGAGGATATTGCCGGGTTCGAAACTGGCGCCCTTCACTCCGCGCAGGCGTGGATCATTGCCATCGGGCCCTCCGTAACAGACAGCGCGGTAGTAGCGCTCCACCGTGTGACGTTCGAACTGTACGGCCAGCCCCTGATGCGCTGCATCCGACTTGGCGACCACCAACAGGCCCGATGTTTCCTTATCAATCCGGTGCACGATACCGGGGCGTTTCACGCCACCGACGCCCGAGAGGTTCTCCCCGCAATGATGCATCAGGGCGTTTACCAAGGTGCCCGAGGGCGTTCCCGGCGCCGGGTGCACCACCATGCCCGCCGGTTTATTGACAACGATCAGATCGTCATCCTCATAGATCACATCGAGCGGGATATCCTCAGGGCCGATGTGGCTGTCGCTGGCTTCCTCGACCGTGACGGCAATCACCGCGCCCGCCTCGACCCGTGCCTTGGGATCGCGCGTTACCACGCCATCGACCGACAGGGCCCCTTCGTCTATCAGCCGTGCCAGCCGGGTGCGCGACAGCGTCGCCTCCTCTGGCACATCGCGCGAAACCGCTTTATCAAGGCGCTTAGGCGGGTTTTCCGCGATGACGAACTCTATCCGGCGGCGCTCCATGACAGATCCTTCCCAGCCCGAATTGCAAGACGAGCCGCCGCAGCTGAAGTTCCTGCGCCGACTGGTGACCACGCTGACCGCGGTCATGATTGGCGGGCTTGTAGTGGTAATCACACTGCTTGTCATCCGCCTGTCTGATGACGGCCCCAGCTTTCCGAGCCAGGTCACCCTGCCCGCGGGAGTGAAAGCTCAAGCGGTCACCTTTGGCACCGGCTGGATGGCGGTGGTTACCGAGGATCAGCGCATCCTTATTCTGGATTCCGAGACCGGCGCCATTCGGCAGGAGATAGCCCTGCAACCTGCACGATAGCACGAAGCAATATTCCTTATGCCCCCAAACGGCAGTTGGACTGTAGCACCAGCAAGCTGTGAACCAGAGTTTCATCGGGATAGGATGGTACCGCCTCCCTGGCTTGAACAGGGGACCTCTGGATCCACAATCCAGCGCTCTAACCAACTGAGCTAAGGCGGCACTGGGGGGCGATTTAGCCTGTCCGATACCCGAGCGCAAGGGGGTTAAAGCACAGTTTTCCAGCTTTGTTCGATCAAATCCTGTCCGAAAGAATGCACGGGCTTGCTGTCTGCCAGTTCCCAGCCGAAAGCCGCGTATAGGGCACAGGCCGCCTCGTGGCTTTCATGGGTCCAGAGCGTCATGTCCTTGTAGCCCGCATCGCGCGCGAACTGCATGCAAGTCTGCAGCAGGCGCTTGCCCAACCCCTTCCCGCGCGCCTCCGGCGTCAAGAGGAACAGGCGCAGCTTGGCAGTGGTGTCCGTCAAGCGCACGCAGAAAATCGAGCCGAGCCGTTGCCCGTTTTCCTCGGCGATCCAACCGCGCTCGCAGGTCGAATCGTGCGAGGCGCAGAATTCTTTCAGGATCTCGGCCACCAGCGGGCCGAAGGTGTCATCAAAGCCTTCATCCCGAGCGTAAAGAGTCTGGTGACGCTCCACCAGCCACTCGCTGTCATCAGGTTCGAATCGGCGCAGGGTCACTTCGCTCATGGCTCACCTCACCACGAAGCGCGCTTGCCTTTCAACAGGCAGCGGGCTAGCAGGGATCCCCAGACAGGAATGGCGTCAATAGACCGCACGAAGGAGGCTGCGATGGGTATCAACAGCGAACGCGATATCGAGGCGAACATGCAGATCGGCCCGACCGACCTTGGCATGGTGCGCATCTATATCGAGGCCGACGGCGTGGAGATCCCGATGGATTTCGAGCCCGAAGAGGCCGAGGAAATCGCCGACGAGATCCGCGCTGCCGCCCAGGCCGCCCGCAGCATCAGCGGATAAGCGCAACCGCACCGCGTCAGCGGTGCCGAGCCCAAGGCCGCCAAAGACATCCGGCGCAGCCGGGTGGCTTGCGGGCGCGGGAGTGCCCCCGCCCTAGGCTTCGCCCCCTTCAGATCCCGGCAGAATACCCTCCTGGCCAAAGCGTGGATCGCGCAAGGACTGCAGGCGCCGCGCCGCATCCATGGCCAGCTTGTGCGTCATCTTCTTGCGCCGCGCGGCTGGCAGCTTGTCCTCGGGCCCCATGCGAACGATTTCGCCGTAATAGGCGTCCGCAATGATCAGCCCGGTTTCATCGGGCAGGATCTCCACCGGGAATTCGGTATCCACCGCCCAGAAATAGCGGTCACACCACTCCAGATATCCCTGCCACTTGCTGTCGGACTGGAAATCGGCGCGGCTGGATTTGCACTCCACTACCCAGATCTCTCCCTTTGGCCCCAGCGCCATCAGATCGACGCGCAGGCCCCGCGTGGGCACAAATTCCTCGACCGAGACAAACCCCAGCGAGCGCAAATATCGCGCCACACCGCGGGCCAGCCTTTGCCCCGCCTGAAACCCTGCCAAGTCGTGATCGTCTGCCATGCACCAGATGTGAACAATTGGGGAACAAAATGCAAGCCCGGCCGGCCCCGAAAAACTCTAGGCACTTGCCCCTTGCTCCGGCCCGCGGGGCACACTAACTAGAACAGCGGCGGGTTCTGCCCTTCTCGTGACAGGTAGCATTCCAGTGGCCTTAAGCAATTCCGAGGGAGCTGGCTCTGTTCGGATCCTGGTCCGTTTACCTGGCGCCCACCTGTACATACAGGTCCTCGGGAATCAAAACCGCACGGTTGCCTGGTGGTCCCGCCACTTCCCATAGCCAAGAATGAAATATTATTCATTTATTTTCAGTTAGTTATTGCGAGACAAAGGCATCTCACAACATTCATAAGACATGACTATTGAATTACATATCTACGAAGCATCAGCGGCAAACAGAAATCGCAACATCATGGCTATCTGAGCTAAAGGGTGCACAAATAGACACTGACCTTTTGAACATGTATCCGGAAGGTCCAATCTTCGCCTCATTCAACCCGGTCGAGATTGTCAGTTTCTTAAGCCGCTGCGCCGATCAGGAAGCAGAGATTCACATCTCAGATCAGGAGATGACTGAGGTCACACTGACAACAGAGTTCGAATTTGAAACTATGAAAGAGGGTCAACTGGAGTTGGCCTTTACCCTCACCTCGCGATACGAAGACGGATCCATATCCTTTACAATCAGCTGCATCAAAGAGGCAGATGGAAGGATTTTGGTGTTCGGAGACAGAAGCTTCGCAGAGTGAGTATAGATATACATCGCGAAAAGGCTGTTGGGGGCAAAACACTCCTAGTCGAAGGCGCCCCCTCAACTTCCATAAGGGTTGATAGCCTCAGTTATCCATCTTCAGCGCCGAGATGAAGGCTTCCTGCGGGATGTCGACCTTGCCGAACTGGCGCATCTTCTTCTTGCCCGCTTTCTGCTTGTCGAGCAGCTTGCGTTTCCGGCTGGCGTCGCCGCCATAGCATTTCGCGGTCACGTCCTTGCGCAGCGCCGAGAGTGTTTCGCGCGCGATCACCTTGCCGCCGATGGCCGCCTGGATCGGGATCTTGAACATATGGCGCGGGATCAGGTCTTTGAGCTTTTCGCACATGGCGCGGCCGCGCATCTCGGCGCGGTCCCGGTGCACCATCATCGACAGTGCATCCACGGGTTCGTCGTGCACCAGCACCGACATCTTCACCAGGTTGTCCTCGCGATAACCGGTCAGGTGATAGTCAAAGGAGGCATAGCCCTTGGTCACCGATTTGAGACGGTCGTAGAAGTCAAAGACCACCTCGTTCAAGGGCAGATCATAGACCACCATGGCGCGGGTGCCCGCATAGGTCAGGTCTTCCTGAATGCCGCGGCGGTCTTGGCACAGCTTCAGCACATCGCCAAGGTATTCATCCGGCACCAGAATGGTCGCCTTGATGCGCGGTTCTTCGATATGGTCCACCTTTGACATGTCGGGCATGTCGGCGGGGTTGTGCAGGTCAATCTGCTCCCCGTCCTTCATGTAAACGTGGTAGATCACGCTCGGCGCGGTAGTGATCAGCTCGATATTGTATTCGCGTTCAATCCGGTCGCGGATCACCTCAAGGTGCAACAGACCCAGGAAGCCGCAGCGGAAGCCAAAGCCAAGCGCCGCCGAGGTCTCCATCTCGAAACTAAACGACGCATCGTTGAGGGCCAGCTTGTCGATAGCATCGCGCAGGTCTTCGAATTCGGCGCTGTCCACCGGGAAGAGACCACAGAACACCACGGGCTGCGCCGGTTTGAAGCCGGGCAGAGCCACTTCGGTGCCGTTGCGGTCATTGGTGATGGTGTCGCCGACGCGGGTGTCGCGCACCTGCTTGATCGAGGCGGTGAGGAAGCCGATCTCGCCCGGCCCCAGCTCGTCCACCACCTGCATCGCGGGGCGGAAGACGCCGATCCGGTCCACGTGGTGCAGAGTGTCGTTCGACATGAACTTGACCCGCATGCCCTTTTTCAGCACGCCATCCATGATGCGCACCAGAACTATCACGCCAAGGTAAGCATCATACCAGCTGTCCACAAGCATCGCCTTGAGCGGCGCATCGCGGTTGCCTTCGGGTGCGGGCAGCTGCTGGACGATGGCCTCCAGCGTCTCGTGGATGCCCTGCCCCGTCTTGGCCGAAACCTGAATGGCGTCGGTCGCATCGATGCCGATCACATCCTCGATCTGCTCGGCCACACGGTCACAGTCGGAGGCCGGCAAGTCGATCTTGTTCAGCACCGGCACGATCTCGTGATCCGCCTCGATCGCCTGATAGACATTCGCGAGCGTCTGCGCCTCCACCCCTTGGGTGCTGTCCACCACCAAGAGTGAGCCTTCAACCGCGCGCATGGAGCGGGAGACCTCATAGGCAAAGTCTACGTGGCCGGGTGTGTCGATGAGGTTCAGAACATAGGTCTCCCCATCGTCGGCCTTGTAGTCGATCCGAACGGTGTTGGCCTTGATGGTGATGCCGCGCTCGCGCTCGATATCCATCGAGTCCAAAAGCTGCTCTTTCATATCGCGCGTCTCAACCGTGCCGGTCTCCTGGATAAGCCGGTCAGCGAGGGTGGATTTGCCATGGTCGATATGAGCGACGATGGAGAAATTGCGGATCTTGGAGAGCTCTGTCATGGTTTGGGGATATGGTTCGGAATCACGCATTGGTCAAGGTAGTTTGCACAAGTGGCACAAGACGTTCAGGACTCACACCTGCCTCCAGAGTTCGACGGTTTGTCAAATGACCTCGAAGGGTTGCTGAGCGTCAGCAAAAGGATGATGCTTCGGGCGCTTCCCTATCTACTTCCAAGCAAGCCGATAGAGCCTAAACGCTATGGTGACAGACATTTCCTGAACACCTTTCGGCTTGCGATGCTAGCCGTCTTGCAGGGGGCTATCTGCAACAAACCAATATTCTCCGCGATAACGAGAGAAGCACTTCTGCTCGGACAGTTTGTTACCCCACGCGAAAGCCAAGGTTTCATCAACCCTGCCTACATGGCCAGCAAGCTTCTTGGAGCCTCCGCAGCACCAAGGCTGTATTTTGGCCTTCGGGATGGAAACCCAGCAGCCGCCGAGGACGTTCATAAGGTCGTCGGTGAGTGCTCCTACTTCTATGAACAATTGCCTTCGGACATCTCCACTGGCCATGAAGAGGTATTTTCTTCAATTTTGGAGGATCGCGGACGTGATCTCTCGTTCATCACCCACGGCAAAACTCTCTTCGATCAAAACCTGTTTGAGTATTCAATCAACCATGCAGCTAGCGAATGCTGGGCGACCTTTTGTAATACTTCTGAAAAGCAATCCGTGTGGGCCTTCTGGCGAGACTGGTACCAAGGCTTCCTAGACGGAAAACCACTTGACTGGGAGCTACAACGCCGCGTTGCCCTGATCGACGATGCCATTTGGAATCAAGGCCCCGAGGCGGTCGCCAAAGAGATCGAGCGCATCAAGGCCGCATATCTGACCGAGCGCCTCCCCCTGGCCGAAACCATCGAGGTTAGCCCGGACACCTCCAAGTTCCGTGCGGTGCCTATTCCCGTGGAGAATGCCCCGCTGATGTCGGCGCTGCTGACCCAGATTGCGGATGCCACCGAAGACGCATTGCATGGCCATAACGGACTGACGGAACGCTCCGGCGATATCCGCAAGCTGGGCCGCGTAATTACTCGCTATGGCAACGATCCACAGCAGGCGGAACTGACGCTGACCACCGTCGCCAAAAGTCTGCGCCGCCAGATCCATGACAGCCGTGAGCTGCCCGACAATGAAGACAACCTTGCACTGCTGGATGCGGTTGAGGACGGCGTGCGCGGGATCCGGGCCAACCACCCCGAGGTCGCTGCCAACCGGGAACAGCTCGCCCAGCAGGCTCTGACCGAACTCTCGGCAGAGGACAAACAGGTTCTGGAACAGGCCCAGCCGCTGCTCATCGCGATCAGCGAAGGCGCCATGGCTGAAGATTTTGCCGAGGACATTCCCGAGCTGATCAACGACGCGGTTCTTCCCCTGCCCACCGGTGCGCCCGTCCTGCCCGGGGCCGACGCAACAACGCGCATCTTCAGCCGGGTGTCCAAGATGGCGCTGCTTGTCGACAACGCAAAGAAGCTGGCAAAGACAGGCGCGCAGACCTTTGACAGCGACCTTGTGAAAACCATCCGCTTGGGCGGTCTCACCGTAACAACACTCGGCGGCGTCAGCGCTATTCTTTACAATCTGGTCCAGATCGGCTTGCGGATCTTGGGCGTCCTCTAACCAAGGTCCGCGCCTGACTGGGCGGGCGCAGTGCGCCTGCTGGGGGGCAGGCATGCGCGGCCCGGTCTTGCGTCCGGGCAGGACGTTCCCCCATACGGGACCTGCGGCAGATTCCCGCGCATTCTTCATCTGCGCTTAACCACGATTGAAAGCTTGCCCCCCCTGCGGCATAGTCTGCTCCAACCGCCTGCCAGCGGGCCTTCTTCAGATCAGTGGACGGGACAATCCTTATGCGTTTTGTGACCTCTTTTTTATGTGCTGCGGCCATTTGGACCGTCAACCTGCCCGCCGCCCAGGCTGGCGTGATCGAGCAGGCCTGCCGCAAGTCCGAGCGGGCCTATAACAAGGCAGGCCTGTGCAGCTGCATCCAGGCTGTTGCAGACCAACGCCTCACGCGCTCTGAGCGGGTCACTGTCTCCAAGTGGTTTGCGGACCCCCATCAGGCACAGGTGGTCCGCCAGTCCGACCGTCGCAGTGACGAGCGCCTCTGGGAGCGCTACAAGGCCTTTGGCGAAACCGCAGCTCGCGCCTGCGGATAACAAAGCAGCCGATCCACGCATATCCCGATACGATCATGCCTCGGGCTCCTGCTGTGATGAAAAACACGGCAGGATCGCCTCTTCATACCCATTTTGCCCCGGTTTCACCCGAACATGGGAAAAACCCAAGCATTCGCCCCCTTGACCTGACGGCATGCGCTCGCGGAAAAAGGAACGGCATTTTTCGGAGCTAATTCATGTTGATGAAGGGCGTAACCCTGCGAGGTCTTGAGGTTTTTGAAGCCTTGGCCAAGACCGGATCCGTTGCACAGACGGCCGAAATCACCGGACTGAGCCAACCCGCCGTGAGCCAGCAACTGCGCAATCTGGAAAAGGCCCTAGCAGCCGATCTGGTGGACCATGGCCGACGGCCGATGGTCTTGACACCCGCCGGACAAACCTTCCTGAGCAGGACCGAGGCCGTCCTGTCCGAACTGCGCCTTGCGCAAAGCGAGCTGACCGTCGTGGACCTCAGCCATCTTCCAGCCCTCGCAATGGGATTGATCGATGATTTCGACAACGACCTGACCCCGCGGCTGGTTTCCATCCTGGCGGACAGCCTGACCAAATGCCGCTTCAAGATGATTACCGCGCCAAGCCACGACATCATCCGCGCCATGGAGGCAAAGGAGCTTCATATAGCCGTTGCCGCGAGCCTTGGAACCGCGCGCGATGGCATAATCGAATATCCGCTGGTGCGGGACCCATTTATCCTGGTGGCCCCCAAGGGATTCATCCAGCCCCATGCCAAGGGTTCGGCGCGCACCGACATGGAGCAGATGCACACTCTGCCCTTCCTGAGATACGCCTCCGAGCAGCTGATTTCCCAGCAAATCGACACGCACCTGAGACAGCAGAACCTCAGCTTTGAAAGCCGCTTCGAGATCGGCTCCCACCTGGCGCTCATGGCGATGGTAGCGCGGCGAGTCGGCTGGGCGATCACGACGCCTCTTGGGCTGATGCGCGCCGCACGCTTCCATGATCAGATCGAAGCCTATGCCCTGCCTTTTGGCAGCGCAGCCCGCACGATCTCTCTTTTCACCAGTTCGGACTGGGCCGACAGTGTACCGCGGGACGTGTCACAGACCATGCGGCACCTGATCCAGAGCCAGATCATCGAACCGGCCTTGACCCGCTTCCCCTGGCTGACCAATGATTTTCATGTCATCGATCCGTAAGGCCGCTTTACAGCGCGCCGCCCTGCAAATGTGATGCCAGTCCCGACGCCGCGCGTTCTATCAGGTCAAGACATCCTTCAAAATCTCGCGTGTAGTAAGGGTCCGGCACATCCTGGTCGCCATCCCCCGCTGCAAAGGGCGCAAACAGCTGGACTGGAGTATTATTGTCGCGCGGACGCTGTGCTTCGATATCGGCCAGGTTTTCGCTGTCCATCGCCAGGATCAGATCGAAACGCAAGAAGTCATCCGATTGAAATTGACGCGCCCGCAGATCCGAAAGTTCGACCCCGCGCGCCCGCGCGGCGGCCTGCATTGGGCCATAGGGCGGCTTACCCACATGATAGCGCGCCGTGCCCGCACTGTCCGTCTCCGCCTCTGGCACCAGGCCCCGAAACACTCCTTCAGCCGCAGGCGAGCGGCAAATGTTGCCTAGGCAGACGAACAAAATCCGTTTACGCATCATAAATACTCCTTTTCGAACCTTCATAAGTAGGAGGCTTGGTTGCGATGGGAAAGAGCGAGGGCAAAATCGTCATTCTAACCGGCGCCGGAATATCTGCCGAAAGCGGTCTCGGGACATTTCGAGACGAAGGCGGCCTCTGGGCACAGCACCGGATCGAAGATGTTGCAACCCCCGAGGGCTTTTCCCGCGATCCAGAACTGGTGCACCGCTTCTATAACGCGCGAAGGGCACAGGCGGCAGAGGCCACACCGAACGCGGCCCATATTGCGCTTGCAAACCTGCAGCAGAACTGGCCCGGCGAAGTTGTGATCATCACCCAGAACGTGGACTGTCTGCATGAGAAGGGGGGCGCTTCAAAGGTTCTGCACATGCATGGTGTTCTGGACGGAGCACTATGTGCCAGCTGTGACCACCGCTGGCCAGCCCCGGACGAAATGCACCCGTCGGACACCTGCCCGGCCTGCCGTGCGACCAGCACGCGTCCCGATATCGTCTGGTTCGGAGAGATGCCCTACGACATGGAAGAGATCTACGATCACCTGGGCGATGCAACGATGTTTGCGTCGATCGGCACATCTGGGCAGGTCTACCCTGCCGCCGCCTTTGTCCAAGAGGCGCGCATGGCCGGGGCGCATACCATCGAGCTGAACCTTGAGCCATCTGCCGGGGCTTCCAGCTTTGGGGAACGCCGCCTAGGCCCCGCCACGCAGATTGTTCCGGCCTGGACAAACGAGCTTTTGTCCGGGGCCTAAGGGGCCGCACGACCGTATCGTAGCAATGCAAATGGCCAACCTGCTGGGCTGGCCAAATGGGTCGCGCAGCAAGCTGCGCGACAGTGATTCAACACGGCGTCAGTTTGAGTGCTTGCCGTGTTTCATACCGCCGTGGTTGGGCTTGCGCTCCAGATCGACCGGAACCTCCACACTCACTTCGCCTGCCTTTTCGAACACAAGTGTCAGCGACACCAAGTCTCCGTGATGAAGGGATTCCTTGAGGCCAAGGAACATGACGTGATCGCCACCGCGCTTGAGCATGTGAGTTTCGCCTGCGGGAATGGCAAAGCCCTCCTCAACGTGAACCATCTTCATAACACCGTTGGCGTCGCTCAGGTGCGTGTGCAGCTCAACCCGCTCTGCCACGTCCGAACGGGCGTCGACCAGCCGGTCATCTGCACCGGTGTGATTCATGATCTGCATGAAGGCGGCGCCGCTTGCAGACATCTTGGTGGAAACGCGCGCATAGGCGTCCTGCACCATCATGCCCCCTGCCATGGCGGCTCCAGCCAGGGTTATTGCGGTGGCGCTAGTGGCTGCGAATACGAAGGATTTGAAAGACATCAGAGGTCTCCTGTTATCATAGTCTGTCTGAACACCCGGCCCGTTTGGCCGGAAAAGATCTGGTTTGGAGATCAGACAGGAACAGGAGGCCCACGCGCGAAGGCACCAGACGCCCGGGAGGCGCACCAGTCAGCGCCAACATAGAATACAAGTGTATAGCTTCCGAGATCAGCCGGCACGGGCAGCCCCAAAGCGACAGGCGCAGCCACATCGAGGAGGTGCATAATGCAGTCGGGGCAGTAATGAGGGGGACGGGTCGGCTGCCCCTCGCTATCGACATAGATCGTCACCGGCCCCGTACCGGTGCAGATCACCATCTGACCGGATACATCCTGCGCCCCGCGCGCCGCAGCTGCGCTATGGGCGGTCAGCACCACGGCCAAGGACAGGAAGATCCCGAGGAATATGCGAAGGGATTGCATCATCATTCGCCGATATGCCCATCGGCGAGGAAAACTGCAAGCGACATCTCACCGCCCACATAACGGCAAAACGCCGCGCTGGACGATCCGGCGCGGCGCTTCAAAATTGGATCAGTGCAGCGGATCAGGCCTGAGCAGCTTGCGCCTTGGCGATCTCTTTCTTCACTTTCAGGGCTGCTGCGGACAGCT
Source organism: Phycobacter azelaicus (assembly GCF_014884385.1). Lineage (NCBI taxonomy): Bacteria > Pseudomonadati > Pseudomonadota > Alphaproteobacteria > Rhodobacterales > Roseobacteraceae > Phycobacter > Phycobacter azelaicus. Next base: position 145,376 of record NZ_WKFH01000003.1, read on the forward strand.
CTTCGTCCTTCGCTTTGGCAAGGAAGGCGTCCAGACCACCACGGTGATCGACCGAACGCAGGGCAGCTGCGGAGATGCGCAGTTTGATGCCACGGCCCAGAATCTCGGACTGCAGGGTAACGTCGTTCAGGTTCGGCAGGAAACGACGCTTGGTTTTGTTGTTGGCGTGGCTGACATTGTTGCCAGTCATCGGGCCTTTTCCGGTCAGTTCGCAACGGCGCGACATGGGTTCTTCCTTCGTATCTGGGGCGGCGTGCCGGGAATACCCCCGTATCTGCCGCCAAATCACAAGGGGCGCTGCCATTGGCTGCGCCCGAAAACTGGTTGGATGCGTTTAGGAGGAATCATCGGCAGGGTCAAGCCATATGGCCGGTTTTTTGCCCTCCTTCGCAGGAAAGTGCCGCCTTACTCCAGCCCCAGGCCTTTCAGCATGTCGCGCGCCGCTGCCGCAGGTGTCTGCGCGCCCTCCGCAACGGCTTCTGACAACTCCGCCATGCGCCCGCGCGCCCAGGGTGTCTCCAGCCTTGCCAGCAAAGCCTGACGCACGTCTTCGGCAAACCAGTAGCGGGCCTGTTCGGCGCGTGTACGGTCCCAGTGGCCACTCTCTCGCCGCCAGCCTGCCAGCGCTTCGATGTCGGACCACGCGCTTTTTAGCCCCTCTCGCGCCAAGGCGGAAACCATCATCGCCTTGGGAAAACCTTCCGGGTCCTGCGGGCGCTTGCGCAAAAGCCGCAGCGCCCCGGCATAGTCGGCGCAGGTGCGTGTGGCCGCCGGTTTCAGATCGCCATCAGCCTTGTTCACCAGAATCATGTCGGCCATTTCCATAATGCCGCGTTTGACCCCCTGCAGTTCATCCCCGCCGGCAGGCGCCAGCAGCAGCAGGAACAGATCCGACATCTGTGCCACCACGGTTTCCGATTGCCCGACCCCGACAGTTTCAATCAACACCACATCGAACCCAGCTGCCTCGCACAGGGAAACCGCCTCGCGCGTGCGGCGCGCCACCCCGCCAAGGGTCGTCTGGCTGGGCGATGGGCGGATAAACGCATTCTTCTGGCGGCTGAGATGCTCCATCCGTGTCTTGTCGCCCAGAATGGACCCGCCTGAGCGTGCCGAACTGGGATCTACGGCCAGCACAGCGACCTTGAGGCCTCGCTCTACCAGCATCATGCCAAAGCTTTCGATGAAGGTGGATTTTCCCACCCCAGGTGTCCCGGAAAGACCAATGCGCAAAGACTGCCGCCCGGATTTCGCCAATTGCTCGAGCAGGGCAAGGGCTTGTTCGCGGTGATCGCTCCGGCCGCTTTCCACCAAGGTGATGGCCCGCGCCAGTGCCCGCCGGTCCCCCTTAAGGATCCTCTCTTCCATCTGCGCGATATCCATGGCCTGCCCCGTCTTAGAAAGTTTCGCATACTTGACGCAGGCGGGGCCGGGTTGTCCAGTACCCAGGCGGCCGCAGTCGCCCTCTGGACCCGGACCAGAGCATTGGCGATAAGGCGCATATGACACGCCTGCCCATTGACGACGTACTGCCCGATCTGATCTCTGCCCTGAGCGCCCATGGCCGTGCCGTCTTGCAGGCACCTCCCGGTGCCGGCAAGACGACCAAGGTTCCACTGGCCATGCAACAGGCGGGGCTTTGCAACGGTCGCATCGTCATGCTGGAGCCACGCCGCCTTGCCGCACGCGCCGCCGCTGAGCGCATGGCCGATACCCTGGGCGAACGGGTCGGAGAAACCGTCGGTTACCGTATTCGCGGCGAAGCCAAGATCGGCAAGGCAACCCGAATTGAGGTGGTCACCGAAGGCATCCTGACGCGCATGTTGCAATCGGCCCCCGATCTGCCCGGCGTCGGCGCAGTGATCTTCGACGAATTCCACGAACGCTCGCTCAACGCCGACCTTGGCCTTGCGCTATGTCTTGAAGTGGCGGGAGCCCTGCGGGACGATCTGATCCTGCTCGCCATGTCCGCAACGCTCGACGCGGAACCGGTAAGCACCCTGATGGAGGCGCCGCTTGTAACCTCCGAGGGACGCAGCTACCCCGTCGAAACACGCTGGCTGGAACGCCCCCTGCCCGCGAACGTGCGCCGCATCGACGCGCTGGTGAATCTGGTTGTGCAGGCCGAAGCTGAAACGCGCAAGGAGGGCGGTGGCATCCTTGTCTTCCTGCCGGGCGAAGGCGAGATCCGCCGCGCCGCAGCTGCGCTGGACAGCCGCCTGCCAGGTGACTGTTCGGTCCACCCCCTGTTCGGCGCCCTGCCCTTTGCCCAGCAGCGTGCTGCCATCCAGCCCGCCGCATCGGGGCGCAAAGTGGTTCTGGCTACCTCCATCGCGGAAACCTCGCTGACCATTGAAGGCGTGCGCGTGGTGGTGGACATGGGCCAATCGCGCCGTGCTCGCTTCGATCCCGGCTCCGGCATGTCGCGGCTGGTGACAGACCGCGTTACCCGCGCCGAGGCCACCCAGCGGCAGGGTCGTGCCGGGCGCGTCAGCGAAGGGGTCTGCTATCGTCTCTGGAGCAAGGGCGAGGACGGCGCACTCGCCACCTTTCCCCCGCCCGAGATCGCCTCTGCCGACCTTGCGGGCCTGGCGCTGGAGCTGGCACTCTGGGGAGCATCGGAGAGCAATCTTGCCTTTCTGACCCAGCCCCCGGAAGGTGCGTTGCAGGAGGCCCGCAATCTACTGACCTTTCTCGGCGCGCTGGATGAACAGGGGCGCATAACGGATCACGGCAAGGCGCTCTCTGCCCTGCCCCTGCACCCGCGCCTTGGGCATATGCTCCTGCAGGTCGGCCCGGCGCAGCACGCAGAGGCGGCCACTCTCGCCGCCCTTCTGGCCGAGCGCGATCCGCTGCGCGGCGCCCCATCGGACCTGATGCTGCGGCTTGAGGCTATCAGGGATGCAAAGGGCTTTCAGCGCAAACGACCCTATCAGGTCGCGCTGCCCGTAATCGAGCGCATCCGCGCCGAGGCCCGCAGGCTTGGCCAGCATTTGCGCAAGAACGACCTGGCCAGGAACTCCCGCCTGACTCCCGCGGCTCTTGCCGCATTGGCCTACCCCGATCGCATCGGCCAGCGCCGCACGGGCGATGCGCCCCGCTACGTGCTCTCTGGCGGAAAGGGCGCCGTGCTGCCGCCAGAGGATACCCTATCCGCAGCCTCCTTCCTCGTGGCGCTGGATACCGACGGAAACCCGCGAGAAGCAAAAATTCGCATGGCGGCGCAGATTACCCTCGGAGAAATCCGCGATCTCTTTGCCGATCAGATCGCATGGGAAGACGGCTGCGCCTGGTCCAAACGCGAGCGCCGTGTGATCGCACGGAGCCAGGAACGTCTTGGCGCCATCGTCCTGGAGGATCGCATCTGGAAGGATGTCCCTCACGAGGCGGTGGCAGAGGCCATGCTCGACGGGGTGCGCGACCTCGGCCTGCGGTTAGAGGGCGCCGCGGCGCGGCTGGTGGCCCGGGTCGAACTGCTGCGCGCCGAAGGGCACGATCTGCCGGATTTTTCGGCCAGTGGCCTGATGGATGCGCTCGACGACTGGCTCTTGCCCATGCTGACTGGTGTAAAAACCGCACAGGACTGGAAACAGTTCGACCCTTTACCCGCCCTGCGCGGCGCGCTCAGCTGGGAGCAAACGCAGCTTCTGGACCGGGAAGCACCGGGCAGTTTCAAAACACCCCTCGGGCGCAAGATCCCCATAGACTACGGACAGGAGGTGCCCGAGATTGCCGTGCGCCTGCAGGAAATGTTTGGCGTCACGAGACATCCCACCGTCGCGGGCGTGCCTCTGAAGGTAACGCTCCTATCGCCCGCCCAACGCCCGATCCAGATCACCCGCGATCTACCGGGGTTCTGGGCCGGATCCTACGCCGATGTACGCAAGGATATGCGGGCTCAGTATCCGAAACACCCCTGGCCCGAAGATCCAACCGAGGCCGATCCCACGCTACGCGCCAACCGGCGCAAGTCCTGAGAGCAACGCATACGCAGCATATCGCACAACCGCAGCGCCCCTGCGCGCTGCCGGGCCAAACTGCGGCTGTTGCATCTTTGATGCGGCGGGCCGTAGGCCGGAGCCCCGCCGTCTCCGCGAAAGTTCATTCCTTTGCTGCATCCGCACGCAAGGCGGGCAGGCCGATCCCCGTCGCCTCGAACCCGCCATCCGCTGCCAGGATCTGTCCGGTGATGAAGCTCGCCTTGTCTGACAGCAGAAAATTGATTGCAGCCGCGATCTCCTCTTCCTTGCCGTAGCGATTGAGCGGCAAGGCATCGTGATAGGCCGCGATGATCTCGGGGCTGTGCACCGCCATCGCCAGCTTGGTCGCCACCGGCCCGGGAGCCACTGCGTTGACCCGAATCCCGATTTCGCCCAGCTCTGCCGCCTGTTGCAGAGTAAGCTGCGCAAGCGCCGCTTTGGACGTCCCATAAGCCACCCGCAACGTACTGGCACGCAGGCCGGAAATCGACGTGATGTTGACCACGGCCCCGCCTCCGTCGGCGGCAAGCAGATCCGTGAAGGCCTGTGTCATCAGGAAAGGGCCATCAAGGTTCGTCTCCATCACCCGACGCCAGCGTTCGAATGTCGTCTCACGTATGGGACCAAAATCAGCAACGCCGGCATTGTTCACCAAGCCGTCAAGCCGCCCGAAATCCTCCGTTATCTCTGCAACCGCACGCGCGACATCCTCAGGGCGCGACACATCCGCTGCAATCTGGGTCACGGTCTCGACCTCCTGTCCAGCAGCCTCCAAGGCCTCGACGTCGCGATCGAGAATGGCCACGTTCCAGCCCATCTCAACCAGCCCTTTTGCCGTCGCAAGGCCAATCCCCCGTGCGCCCCCGGTGATCAAAGCCGTTTTCATTTCCGCCTCCTCCGCAAAGTGATCTGTGCCGTAGCGCTTTGCTCGCCCTCGGAGCCTCCGGCGTGGGCACAGATGCTGCGAAAAACTCACAATTTCGGTGCAAACTCAAGCTGGGATTGAAAAATGCGTCTTATCCACATATGTTTGCATCCCAATAAAGCGCGAGACGCGTTCAGACGGCACGAGCAAGACGACAATAACAATACGACCGAAAGCAGTTCAGGCATGACCACGCTCCTTGCACAGGCATGGGAAGAATTCCTTCGCCCCATGATCTTCCGCCCCAAAAGGGTGCAGGTCGCGGCACTCTGCTGCCGCAAGACCGGCGCTGGTACGGATGTGCTGATGATCACCAGCCGCGGAACCGGCCGCTGGATCATTCCGAAGGGCTGGCCCATCCGCGGTAAAAACGGCCCTGAATCCGCGCTGCAGGAAGCCTGGGAAGAGGCTGGTGTTGCCGACGCCCGCATCGAGCAGGCGCCGCTTGGCACCTATGCCTACTCGAAGGAACGTAACAACGGGGTGAGCGAGCCGGTTGAAACGCTGGTCTATGTCGCCGAAGTCAAACGGATGAAGGATGACTATCCCGAGGCGCACCAGCGCAAACGCGTGTGGATGCCAGCGCAAAAGGCTGCCAACCTGGTGCAGGAGCCGGAACTGCAGGACATACTGCGTCAATTGTAACGGTATTGTAAACTATTTGTAACAGCGCCCTTGCTCGCTTGCGTCTATACGTCTACCGCACCTCCAAGCAATATTCGGAGGCATCGACATGGGCGCGGATGAGCAACAAAGCGAAAAAGTAGATAGCAAACACTGGGAAACGCTCGACCGGGATCTGAACCGGATTTCCCAGCTGGAGCTGGCGACCGCCTATGTTGCCCGACCGCTGGTCGGTCCGGGGATTGCCCTGGCTTTCATCGTTCTCGCAGGTATTGCGGCGGCAGTGCTGCTGGGCAGCGCCCCGGTGAACTACGTGGTCATCGTGGCCGCCGTCTTTGGCGCCTACATGGCGCTCAACATCGGCGCCAACGATGTGGCGAACAATATGGGGCCTGCGGTGGGCGCCAATGCGCTGACCATGGGCGGCGCAATCGTGATCGCCGCCATCGCCGAAAGCGCAGGCGCGCTCTTGGCGGGTGGCGATGTGGTCTCCACCATTTCCAAAGGCATTATCGACCCGCAGGCGGTTGCCACGACAAATGTTTTCATCTGGGCGATGATGGCTGCGCTGGTCTCTTCGGCGCTTTGGGTCAACCTGGCGACCTGGATCGGTGCGCCGGTTTCCACCACCCATTCGGTCGTGGGCGGCGTCATGGGAGCTGGTATCGCAGCCGCAGGAATGTCCGCGGTAAACTGGGCCACTATGAGCAAGATCGCCGCAAGCTGGGTCATCTCTCCTGTGTTGGGCGGGATCATAGCCGCCCTGTTCCTGGCTATCATCAAGGCGAAGGTCATCTACCAGGAAGACAAGATCGCGGCGGCCCGGAAATGGGTTCCGATCCTGGTCGGGATCATGGCAGGTGCCTTTGCCTCTTACCTGGCCCTGAAGGGCCTCAAGAAGATCGTCAAGATCGACCTACATTCCGCTCTCCTGATCGGCTTGGCCTTTGGGGTCTGCAGTTGGATGATCACCCGGCCGCTGATCGCGCGCCAGTCTGTCGGTCTTGAGAACCGCAACAAGTCGCTCAAGATCCTGTTCCGCATCCCGCTTGTGATCTCGGCCGCGCTGCTGTCCTTTGCCCACGGGGCAAACGACGTGGCCAATGCGGTGGGACCGCTGGCAGCAATCGTTCACGCATCCGAGTTCGGAGACTTCGCCACGAAGGTCGCCATACCGACCTGGGTCATGGTGATCGGCGCCTTCGGCATTTCATTTGGCCTGTTCCTGTTCGGCCCCAAGCTGATCAGAATGGTCGGCAGCCAGATTACCAAGCTGAACCCGATGCGCGCCTATTGCGTGTCGCTTTCAGCGGCCATTACCGTGATTGTCGCCAGTTGGCTGGGCCTGCCTGTTTCTTCGACCCATATCGCGGTCGGCGCGGTTTTTGGCGTCGGCTTTTTCCGCGAATGGCACGCCGAGAACCGGTTGCGCAAGTTCGCTTTGCAACGCCCTGCGGAATTGCGCATCGCCCCCGAGGAGCGCCGCCGCCGCAAACTGGTGCGCCGCAGCCATTTCATGACGATCGTTGCTGCCTGGGTAATCACTGTGCCTGCAGCCGCCCTGTTGTCCGGCGTAACCTTCTGGGTGCTGACGACGATCATCGGCTGACACCCAGAATAGATCTGACAAGAAAACCCCTCGCGGCACATCGCTGCGAGGGGTTCATCGTTTTCAGTCCGGGCCAAGCCACCTTGGTTTCGTCAGGCGGATCAGACGCCCAGGCACCAGCGCATGATCGCTTTTTGGGCATGCAAGCGGTTTTCAGCCTCGTCAAAGATCACCGATTGCGGCCCGTCCATCACCGCAGAAGTCACCTCTTCTTCGCGATGAGCAGGCAGGCAGTGCATGAACAGGGCGTCCTCCTTGGCGTGGGCCATCAGCGCATCGTTGACCTGGTAAGGGCGCAGCATGTTGTGGCGGCGCTCTTTCGAGGACTGGCTGTCATGCATGCTGACCCAAGTATCGGCCACCACCAGATCGGCGCCTTCCACGGCCTTGACCGGATCACGTTCGATCACCACTTTCGCACCCGCCTTGCGCGCAAGACCCACGAATTCATCCTCGGGATCCAGCTGTGCGGGGCCGGTGAAGGTCAGGTCAAAGCCGAACTGAGCCGCCGCATGCAGGAACGAGGCGCAGACATTGTTGCCGTCGCCGGTCCAGACCACCTTCTTGCCCTTGATCGGGCCGCGGTGCTCTTCATAGGTCAGAATGTCGGCCATGATTTGGCATGGGTGGGTACGGTCAGTGAGGCCATTGATCACCGGCACATCGGCATATTCCGCCATTTCGATCAGCACCGATTCATCGAAGGTCCGGATCATGATCATGTCCACATAGCGCGACAGGACGCGGGCGGTATCGGCGATGGTCTCACCGTGTCCCAGCTGCATGTCATTGCCCGATAGCACCATCGTCTCGCCGCCCATCTGGCGCACGCCCACATCAAAGGAGACACGCGTCCGGGTCGAGGGTTTTTCAAAGATCAGCGCAACCATGCGGCCCGCAAGCGGCTGCTCGTCATCAGGCGCGCCCTTTGGACGACCAAGTCGAGACTGCTTCATCGCGCCCGCGTTATCAATGATGCCCCGCAGGGCATCCGCGTCGGTTTTGTGGATGTCGAGGAAATGGTTCATGTCATGTCACTTCTAGTCATCTGACAGCCAAAAGCCGGGCCTTGCCTGTCATATTGCAATTCAAAGGTGGATTAAGCGGCGCTCACTTGCGATGCGGCCTTGTCAAGGCGCATACAGGCCTCGGCGATGTCCTCATCCGTGAGGTTCAAGGGCGGCAGCAGGCGGACCACGTTGTCGGCTGCAGGCACGGTTATGACTTCATTGTCGTAGCCTGCATTGACCACATCCATATTCGCGGCCTTGCATTTCAGCCCCAGCATCAGGCCGGAGCCGCGCACTCCCTCAAATACCTCGGGATGGCTTGCGATCAGCCCCTCCAGTTTCTGGCGCAACAGACCCGCCTTGCGGTTCACTTCAGCCAGGAATGCGGGATCCGCAACCGTGTCCATCACCGCGCAGCCCACAGCGCAGCCCAGCGGGTTGCCGCCATAAGTCGAGCCGTGAGTTCCCGCAGTCATGCCACTGGCTGCGTTTTCACTCGCCAGCACCGCACCCAGCGGGAAACCACCACCAATCCCCTTGGCCACCATCATGATGTCCGGCTCGATCCCCGCCCATTCATGGGCAAAAAGCTTACCGGTACGGCCGACGCCACACTGGACCTCATCCAGGATCAGGAGGATACCGTGTTCATCACACAGGTCGCGCAGCCCCTTGAGGCAGGCGTCCGGAAGCGGGCGAATCCCGCCCTCACCCTGTACTGGCTCGATCAGGATAGCAGCAGTCTTTTCATCTATCGCGGCGGCGACCGCATCGTGATCGTTCCAGGGCAGATGGACAAAGCCCGGCAGCAGGGGGCCGAACCCCTTGGTCATCTTTTCCGATCCCGCCGCCGCGATCCCGGCAGAGGACCGCCCATGGAAGGAGCCTTCGAAGGTGATGATCTCCACCCGCTCGGGCTGGCCGTTGTCGTAGAAATACTTGCGCGCCATCTTGACGGCCAGTTCGCAACTTTCGGTTCCCGAATTGGTGAAGAACACCGTATCGGCAAAGGTATGCGCCACCAGCTTGTCGGCCAGCGCCTGCTGCTGCGGGATCTGGTAAAGGTTCGACACATGCCAGAGGTTCTGCGCCTGGGTGGTCAGCGCCTCAACCAGTGCCGGATGGGCATGGCCCAGTGCATTGACCGCGATCCCGGCGCCCAGATCCAGAAAGCGTCGACCGTCCGCCTCGATCAGCCAGGCGCCTTCGCCTTTGACGAACTGAAGCGGAGCACGATTGTAGGTCGGCAGAACGGACGGGATCATCAGGATCATCCTTTTCAAACATGGAGGCCAAAGCTGTGCATAGCCGGGCCGAAGGGTCAATACTGTAGAAGGGTGTCTGTGCCCTCTTTCGGGCACGCAAGATCAAAGCGGCCGGTTACGCAAAAGAGCGTCGGCGTCGTAGCGTTGTGATATGTGCACGTTTGATCATGGTATGGGTCCATAAGGGAGCTTTGAGCAAAATGAAACCCCTTTTGTCACACCATAGTGCTCAAAATGGCGCAGCCACCCTGCCCTGCCGTATCTGGTGAAATGAACCGCTTCAGTTGAAGCCGCAGCTTTTGTTCTTGCACTTTGACGATAACGGGCGCACCGCTTGCGTCATGACCCATTCACCCCCTCAGAACCCGACGCTGGCAGCCGCGCTTATCCTGCTGGCGACAGCCTTTATCGCGGGCACCACCTTGATGGCCAAAACACTGGGCAGTGATGCGCTGGGTCCGCCGCTCCACCCCCTGCAGGTCTCTCATGGGCGGTTCCTTTTCGCATTCATGGCGATCTCCTCGGTGGTGATCGCCCTGCGCCCGAGGCTGCAGCGCCCACACTGGGGGCTGCACATCGGACGCACCACTTTTGGCTGGGGTGGCGTGACACTGATGTTTGCAGCTGTTGCCTATATCCCGCTGGCCGATGCAACGGCGATTACTTTTCTCAACCCCGTGTTCTGCATGCTGCTGGCAATTCCGCTGCTAGGCGAACGCGTCGGTCCCTGGCGCTGGGGCGCGGCAGGGGTCGCCTTGGTCGGCGCGATGATCCTGTTGCGCCCAACCCCGGACAGTTTTCAGCCCGCCGCCCTTATGGCGCTTGGCGCAGCCGTCGTGATGGGAATGGAGCTGATCTTCATCAAGAAGCTGTCGGGGCGCGAGGCGCCACTCCAGATCCTCTGGATCAACAACACCATTGGGGTGCTAATTGCCAGCCTGGCCGTATTGCCGGTCTGGCAAATGCCAACCCCTGAGCAATGGGCAGCGCTTGCCACTCTTGGCCTGCTGATGGCCTGCGCACAGGCCTGTTTCGTCAACGGGATGGCGCGCGGAGACGCGTCCTTCGTTGCTCCCTTCAGCTATGCCACGCTTATCTTTGCTGCGCTTTATGATTTCATGGGCTTCAACGTGGTGCCGGATGCCATCACCCTTTTGGGAGCAGGCATTATCCTTGCAGGGGCTGCCATCCTTGCCTGGCGCGAAGGGCGGCAAGCAAAGATGGCATGAATATCGATCAAGCCTTGAGCCGGTAGCCTTTGCGCAGCATCACCCATGCCAAAAAACAAATCGCAGTTGTCGCCGCAAGGCAGACGCCAAAGCCCAGCATTGGCGAGCTGTCCGAGGTGCCGATCACCCCGTAGCGCACGCCATCGATCAGGTAGAAGACCGGGTTTGCGTGGGAAATTGCCTGCAGCACCGGCGGCAGCGACTCGACCGAATAAAATGTGCCGGACAGGAAGGCCAGCGGCGTCACGATGAAGTTGGTGATCGCCGCCATCTGGTCAAACTTGTCCGCAAAGACACCCGCAACGATGCCAAGCCCACCAAGAAAGGCCGCGCCAAGTATCACGAAGAGCAGAGCGATCAGGGGGTGCTCGGGCACGATCTGCAGTGCAAGCATCAATCCCGCTGCGATTGCCACCGCAACGATCACACCGCGCGCCACAGCGCCCGCGAGATAACCGAGCAGCAGTTCAAGCCCCGACAAGGGCGGCATTAGGGTGTCTACAATATTGCCCTGCACCTTGGAAATCACGATCGAAGACGAGGTATTGGCAAAAGCGTTCTGGATAACCGTCATCATCATGATGCCAGGCGCCAGAAAGGTCAGGAAGGGCACTCCCATCACGTCGCCCCGTTTTGGCCCGATGGCAATATTGAAGATCATGAGGAACAGGGCCGCCGTCACCAGAGGCGCAAGTAGGGTCTGCGTCCAGACCACGGTGAAGCGCTTGATCTCCCGCCCGGCAAGTGTCTTAAGGCCAAGCCAGTTGACGGCGCCAAAGCGACGCTCACCCATTCCGACCCGATATGTGGTTTTCATCTCGCTCATGGGGTTCGCTCCTTTTGTGCCGTTGCCTATATGCCGCCCGAAAGGTTGAATGGACCCCCTTTGCATAACCCCTGAGCGGCGAGGCGCAAGACGCCTTGTAACTCGTGCGTCAGTGATTAAAATAGACGCTTAAATCGGAACTCGATGGCGGCCGCAGGATTCTGGGGCCGCTTTCAGCTTGGAAAGGCAACATATGTCCTGGACAGACGAGCGCGTCGAACTGCTCAAGAAAATGTGGGGCGAAGGCCAGTCGGCTAGCCAGATCGCCAAAGAACTGGGCGGGGTGACCCGCAATGCCGTGATCGGCAAGGTGCATCGCCTCGGTCTGTCCAATCGCGCGACCGGCGGATCGAAAGCCGCCGAACCCAAGGAAAAGCCTGCCGCAGCAGCAGCGCCCAAACCCGCGCCAAAGCCCAAGCCTCAGCCAAAGACAGAGCCTGCGCGCCCTGCCACCCCGGCTCCGGCAGCCTCGGCAGAGACCAAGGCGGCCATTCCAGCGCGCAAGCAGATCATCCCGGCCGGGCAGCCATTGCCGCCTCAGCCTTCGGCCAATGAGATCAGCCCCGAAGCTCTGGCCAAAGTCAACGAAGTCGAGAAGAAGGCGAAGAAGTTGACGCTGATGGAGCTGACAGAGCGCACCTGCAAATGGCCCGTGGGCGATCCCGCGACCGAAGATTTCTGGTTCTGTGGCCTGCCCGTTCAGCAAGGCAAACCCTACTGCGAAGCGCATGTGGGCGTCGCCTTCCAGCCCATGAGCGCGCGCCGCGACCGCAAACGGTAAGGGCTCTCTTTACCGGAGACCCCTTTTCTTGCACGACGGGCATGCGGTTTCCCTTGCTTGAATTCAGTGGGTTAGCAACGGGTACAGGCGCTTGCCCCTCTACGATGCACAAGATCAGAAACTGGTCTGCGGACAGTCGGCCATTTATGCGCCATTGGCTCAAGCACGATGGTCGCCCCACTGAGGGAGCGCGATTGGCTGTCGATCTGGTTTGATGTCGAGGTGAAATAGTATGCTCCGGCGCCCCCGCCAAGCGCGGTCGCCAGCGCGGATCCAGCGACCCGGCAATCCGAGTTTGTCTTAAGATGAAGTCGCTGTGCAGCATGCCGTTCCAACAGACGACGAAGGCCGTCGAGGGCTTGTTGCGGCTGGCAGGTCTTGACCGGACAAGGCCAGACTTGTGCACCCTTTGTCGCCGCCAGAACACGCTGAGCGTCACCATCTCCTATCGCGGAGGAATAGCTTCCTTGCACCTGCTGATCGACAGCAAGGCATTCTCTGCAATTGGTCCGAGGACAATACCGCGCGGGAAAAAAGGAGGGTCAAGGAGAGTGGAACGCCACAAGCGTGTTGGTCAAAAGAAGCACCTGTGGCGCAAGCGGCATCTCGGCATGGATGAAGAAACACTGGAGATCCACGCGGTTGGCGTCACGATCGGCACTGTCGACGGCGCATCTATGCTGCCGGACCTGCTGGATCAGAGCCCACCCGACCTAGAAATTGCCACCGTGACCGCAGACTGGGGCCTGTGACACGCGCAGATGCCGCAATTCGGTTACTTCTCGCGGAGCCGCCGCCCCATCCCGCAGCGCAAGAATGCCCGACTTTGCAAGTAAGCCACGGCGGGAACCATCGCGCGAGACGAAGCAGTGAGGGTCTGCAACTGGCTTGAACAGACACTCTGTCGAAAGATGACTGGATATTTTCGCCGAAGCCGCGCAGAGACGAAGATGAACTGAGTCAAACTTGCTGGCCAAAGCATCGTGGCCCACGACTTCGACCGACAGGTCACTGAGCTCCAGATCTGGATCGCGGCGCTAGACCGCCAAACCGCGCTTGGCATACCCGTCACAGCGCTCGCGGGATAAGCGTGTCCCGGGAAAGAACGCGTGCGCTCAAAACCCGATTGTATTGCCACAAAGCCTGAACGGGCGGCTGTTCGCGCCACCCTCGTTTTCATGACACAACTCTGTTGCGTAGACCCTTCTATCTGCTGACAAAACGGAAGCCTTCCCCATTGTCTCAGTCCGACCACGCTTAGCCACCTGTGGGCGCGGCCGACTGAAAGCCTGGGATCGAACGATCTGAGGCCGACTGCGGCTCGATACCGGGCCAATTGGCTTCTGAGCGATTCAGATTTCCAGAGATATCCTGTTCCCAGAAGCCCACCACATTGCGGGTCACGTTCAGGTACAGCTTGTCGTCCACGATCCGCCAAAGGTTCGGGTTGCCGGGCGCCTTGCCCCCTTTGGCCACACCATAAGCGCAATGGCCGTCGTACTGAGGCGCATAGTAGCCTGGGTTGGCGAGGAACCGATCCCGGTTTTCAGTGTTGGCGAAAGCGAAGCGCGCGCCATTGTAGTTGGCCGTGATATCGGCGCGCCCCGGAACCGCAGCGGGCTGAGGCGTTCCAACCGGCGCCTGTTCAAGGTTGCGATAGGCCACCACATCATAGCCCGAGACGGCAAAACCCGTTCCATCCAAATATTGCTCTCCAGCGAATGCGCCGGTTGACAGAACAAGCGCTGCCACGGCGCCCAATGCAATACTTTTCATAGCTCGTCCTTTCCAGATTGTTCCCGGCCCATCTGCGGACCACCTACCGATCGCTTCAGCATATCGCCTTCATCCGCTCTGCGAACCGGCCCTCACGCCCCTGTGTCCCTGCGTGAGTGCAGGCTCTTCTCTGCACACTTGCACGAAAAAGAGGCCAACCACACCTTCCAGTCATTGGAATTTTTCGAAACTATCCTACGTCGAAGACGATCACTTGAACCGGCAACCGCATCTTGCGGCCAGCCAGCAAACCAAACAGGGCCCATCACATGAGCGACACCAGCTACACCCCGCCGAAAGTCTGGACTTGGGATCAGGAGAGCGGCGGACGTTTTGCCTCCATAAACCGTCCCATCTCGGGCGCGACTCACGACAAGGAGTTGCCCGTAGGCAAGCATCCCTTCCAGCTTTATTCGCTGGCGACCCCAAATGGCGTCAAGGTCACAGTTATGTTCGAAGAGCTGCTGGCCAAAGGGCATGGCGACGCCGAATATGACGCCTGGCTGATCAATATCGGCGAGGGCGATCAGTTCGGATCGGGCTTTGTCGATATCAATCCGAACTCCAAGATACCGGCACTTATGGATCGCTCCGGCGATGCACCGGTGCGTGTCTTTGAGTCCGGTTCGATCCTGGTGCATCTGGCGGAAAAGTTCGGGGAGTTTTTGCCAGCGTCCGGGCCTGAGCGCACAGAGGTTATGAACTGGCTGTTCTGGCAAATGGGCAGCGCGCCCTATTTGGGCGGCGGATTTGGCCACTTCTATGCTTATGCACCGGAAAAATGGCAGTACCCCATCGACCGGTTTGCAATGGAAACCAAACGCCAGCTTGACGTGCTGGATCGCCAATTGGCCGACAACGAATTCATTGCCGGAAACGAGTACACCATTGCGGATATCGCGATCTGGCCGTGGTACGGCCAACTGGTTCTGGGCCGTCTCTACGAGGCAGCCGAGTTCCTGGACGTGGAAAGCTACAAGAACGTGATGCGTTGGGCCAAGGTCATTGACGCCCGCCCGGCCGTCAGCCGCGGCCGCATGGTAAACCGCGCTTTTGGAGAGCTGCACACCCAGCTGCGCGAACGCCACGACGCCAGCGACTTTGAAACCCGCACGCAGGACAAGCTTGAAGCCGAAGAATCCTGACCCCCCTTTTGTCCCACACCGCAACGCTCCCACGCACGCAGGCTCAGGTCGGCCTTGGCCCTCCTGAGCCTTTGCGCCCTTTGGCCCAGCGTCACCCAGCAAAGCAGCGGCACGGCCATCGCTTGGGGGAACAAGTCTTACGCTCATAAAACTTGTTTGCTCGCGCCGAACCAAAGGCGCCGCGGATAGCGCGGCGCCGGGCCCAACGGGAAAGGATCGTCCATAGGGCGGTTCTTGACGGGCGGGAGCGCCTCTCCTCTGGGAGCGCCCTTTTTACTTCAGCCGGGGTGGTTTGTCCGGGTCACTGCCCGGCATGGACGGCTGATAGACCTGCGCCTCCTGCGGCTGGGGCAGCTCAAAGCGCAGGCCCACGCGGGCCAGACTTGCTGCCGCGGTATCGGCTCCC
Organism: Phycobacter azelaicus; assembly: GCF_014884385.1. NCBI lineage: Bacteria > Pseudomonadati > Pseudomonadota > Alphaproteobacteria > Rhodobacterales > Roseobacteraceae > Phycobacter > Phycobacter azelaicus. The sequence goes on from NZ_WKFH01000003.1 coordinate 160,952, forward strand.
GCAAAAAAGCCCACATCCAGCGCACCGGCCTCGATCCCGGAAAACGTCAGCGCTTCGCTGACCGCCTTGGCCAAGGCGCTTTGAGCGCCTTCTTTGGCATCAATAATGCCCAACAGGTGCCCCCTGCCCCCACCGTGGTAGGTCACGCCCACAAGATAGGCCGCTTGTGCCAGCCCTGCAGCAGTGGCGAGTTTCGCATCCAGCGCGGTCAGGAAAGCCTCTGGCAAGCCTTTGGGCGGCAGGAAACTCTCGACCTCCGCCTCTACCTCGTGCGGCGCATGACCAAGGGTTTCCTGCAGCCAGCTCACAGCCTGCGGCGGGATCAACATGGCCGAGGGCGCCACCTCAAGGTTCACACCGATGCCAATGTCCTGCCCCGCCAGCATCTGCACGATCCCGCGGCCCGACAACCCCGCATAGGGCACCGCACGGCCCGCGAACTCTGCCAGACGCTCTTCCCTGTCAAAGACAAGAACAAATCGCCCGTCCGGCGTGTCAAACAAAGCAGGCTCGATCGTTTCTCCCTCGACCTCCTTGTCCAGCATCAGGAACAGCTCACAATCGGACAGACGTTCGTAAAACCGCAGCCGCGCCGCATCCGAGGAGGGATCGGCCTCCATCCGGGCATGAGCTTGGTCCAATTGGGTAGGCAACGACATTATATCAGCTCCTTGACCCGCAACCTCAGTGCAGGCAGCAGGTCCGTTTCAAACCAGGGATGGCGTTTCAGCCATGCGGTATTGCGCCAGGACGGATGAGGCAAGGGAAAGATCTGCGGCGCATGTTCACGCCATCCCCTGACCCGATCAGTGACACGCCCCGCTCCGCCAAGGTGATACCGCTGGGCATGAGCACCGACCACAATGGTAAGCTCAACCTCTGGCATAGCCTGCATCACCTGTTCTCGCCAGGTGCGGGCGCAAACCGGCGGGGGCGGCAGATCCGCCTGTTTCGCATTATAGCCGGGAAAACAAAAGGCCATAGGGACAATGGCGACACGGTCGCGGTCATAAAATTGGGCTTCGCTCATTCCAAGCCACTGGCGCAAACGATCACCGGATGCGTCCGTGAAAGGGCGCCCGCTTTGATGAACCCGCGCACCGGGCGCCTGCCCTGCGATGAGAATGCGGGCCGAAGGGCGAAACCAGACTACGGGACGAGGCGCATGATGCGTTGCCGTCAGCGCAAAACGATCTGCGCACAATCGACAGTCGCAGATCTGCCGCTGCAAGGCCCGAACAGTGTTCATGCGCTCCATCACTGTTTCACTTTTGGCAACAAAAAGAATAGACTAACGGAAAGAGGCTCATTGGCGGAACAAATATCTCACCCTCCCCGTTGCGACAAAGAGCACAGCAAGACGTTAAGGCTTCGTTTCGGAAAAGGAACACAATTTGACACAACAAAGCCTGATTTCCCGCGTAGGACGTTAATATTATTCAGCTATCCACAACAGATACAAGCAGGATGAGACCAGGCTGCCCCATCTGCCGCCCCGGTAGATCAAGTGGCCCAAACAACAACCAGCGCCGGAGAGCGGGCAAGAACAGGCAAGACCGGAAGACGCGATGCTCGAGTTTGAAAATGTCAGCAAGTCCTTCTGGACGGGCAAACAGCGCAAGGTGATTCTCGACCGGGTCTCCTTTCGGGTCGAGCTTGGCAAATCAGTCGGCATACTCGCTCCCAATGGAACTGGCAAAACCACCTTGATCAACATGATGGCCGGTCTGGAAAAGCCCGATGAGGGTGAGATCCGGCGCGGCTGCAAGATTTCGTTTCCGCTGGGTTTCATGGGCGGCGTGATCAGCCGCCTATCGGGCATGGACAACAGCCGTTACATCGCCAAGCTTTATGGCCTCGACGCGGACTATGTCGAAGCCTATTGTCGCTGGCTCTGCGGATTGGGCGAATACTTCGATCAACCGCTTGGCACTTACTCTTCGGGGATGCGGGCGCGGTTCAGCTTTTCTTTGATGCTGGCGCTGGACTTCGATATCTATCTTATTGACGAGGGGATGCCCAGTACGACCGACGTGGAGTTCAACCGCAAAGCGGGTGAGATCCTGCAAGAGCGTCTGCAAACCACAACGATTGTCATCGTATCCCACCAGCCCAAGACGCTGGAGAAATTTGCCCGTTCCGCAGCCGTGTTGGTCGACGGACATCTGCACATGTTTGAAACCTTGGAAGAAGCGAAACAGCTCTATGACTACCAAACCCAAGGCTAAAAAGTTTCGGATCCGCCGCAGCTCAAGCGCTGCCGGAGGGCAAGGCGGCCAGGTCGCGGCAGCACGTCCCGTCGAGACGCCAGGCCCCGGAAGCAGCGCTCAGGCTGCCAGCGCTTCTGCCCGGCCTGCGGCTGCCTCCTCGGCACAGGGGGCTGCAGATCCCGTACGCACTGGCCAGGTCAGCAGCGCCCGCGAAATGAAGGCGTCGACCGATATCGACGACATCCGGCGCGAGGGGCTTACGGGACGGCAACTGCGGCTTGCACGCCGGGTGGCTCAGCAGCACAACCTGCCCGTAACATCCGATTTCGAAGCCGTGCGCCTGCTCCGCCTCAAGGGCATCGACCCCTTCAAACGCGCCAACATGCTTGAACTGGTGGTCCCGCAGAACTCGGCACGCCCTGAAGGCACCCCGACACCGGGCGCGGTGCAGTTGCCGCAGACGGTCCCCGCAGGCAAGACGACACTGCCGTCGACCGAACTAAGCCCGGCCGAGCGTCGCAACCGTGAAATCCAGGAAATCCAACGGGACCTTGCCCGCAGACGTCGACGCAAGCTGAGCCTGCTCCTAGCCCGGCTCGCGTTCTTCGTGATCCTGCCAACGCTGATCACAGGATACTACTTTTACAAGGTCGCAACACCGATGTATGCGGCCAAATCCGAATTTCTGGTACTCAAAGCCGACAGCGCAGGTGGCGGTGGCCTCGGCGGGCTGCTCAGCGGAACGCAATTCGCCACCAGTCAGGATTCGATCGCTGTCCAAAGCTATCTGCAATCCAAAGAAGCCATGCTGCGCCTTGACGACGAGGCCGGTTTCAAATCACATTTCACACAGGACTGGATCGATCCCATCCAGCGCTTGACCACGGATCCCTCCAATGAGGAAGCCTACAAGACCTACCAGCGAAACGTGAAAATCGGCTATGATCCGACCGAGGGCGTGATCCGCATGGAAGTGACTGCAGCCGATCCCGGCGTCTCTGCAGAATTCTCTCGCCGCCTGATCACCTATGCGCAAGAGAAGGTGAACCAGCTGTCAGAGCAGAAACGCTCCGATCAGGTGGGCGAAGCAGAGGCGGCGCTTGCGCTTGCAGAAACCCAGCGCCGCGAAGCGCAGGAACGCCTTGTCCGTCTTCAGCAAAAGGGGGCTGTGCTGGACCCCGAGGGCGTGATCATGTCGTTGCGCTCGCAGATCTCGACATTCGAAGTGCAACTCCAGGAAAAGCAACTGGAACTGGCGGCTCTCATGGACAACACCCGTCCCAACCGCGCCAAGGTTGATGGGGCCGAAGCGGATATCGCCCGGCTTGAAGCGCTGATCCAGCGGCTGAATGATCGCATGACCAACGCCTCTGCAGGCGAAAACTCGCTAGCCAACCTGAGCGTTCAGATTCAAATGGCTCAGGCCGACCTTGCGACCCGCGATCTGATGCTGCAATCGGCCTTGCAGCAAGTGGAAACCACGCGCATGGAAGCCAACCGGCAGGTGCGTTACCTGACCACCGCCGTTGAACCTGTTCCGAGCGAAGAAGCCACTTAACCGCGCAAGTTCGAAAATACGATTTTGGCATTCCTGATCTTTTCCGGTATCTACCTGATGTGTTCGCTCACAGCATCCATTCTCCGGGAACAGGTATCCTCTTAATCTCATGAAACACATCGATATCGCCGGGCTGACCATCGGCAATGACTGTCCCCTGACAGTGATTGCCGGTCCTTGCCAGCTGGAAACCGCCGATCACGCCCGCATGATTGCCGGCAAAATGAAAGAGGCCTGTGCAGCCGCAGGGGCGCAGTATGTCTTCAAGGCATCGTATGACAAGGCCAACCGGACCTCGCTCTCCGGCAAACGCGGCCTTGGGCTTGAGGAAGGGCTGAGGGTTCTCGACGAAATTCGCCGTGAATTCGATGTTCCCGTGCTGACCGATGTCCACACCGAGGAACAGTGCGCCGTGGCCGCCGAAGCTGTGGATATCCTGCAAATCCCCGCGTTCCTGTGCCGACAGACCGACATGCTGCTGGCAGCTGGGCGCACCGGAAAGGCGGTCAATATCAAGAAGGGGCAGTTCCTTGCACCCTGGGATATGGCCAATGTCGTCGCCAAGGTCGAAAGCACCGGCAACGACAAGATACTTCTCACCGAGCGCGGCGCCTCTTTTGGGTATAATGCACTGGTGGCCGATATGCGCTCTTTGCCGATCATGGCGCAAACCGGCTATCCGGTTGTCATGGACGCAACCCACGCCGTGCAACAACCGGGCGGACAGGGTGGATCTTCTGGCGGCAAGCGTGAATTTGCACCCGTTATGGCCCGCGCTGCCGTCTCATTGGGCATCTCCGCCGTTTTCATTGAAACACACGAAGATCCCGATAGCGCGCCCTCGGATGGGCCGAATATGATTTACCTTGATGACATGCCAAAATTGGTTGAAACGCTCATGGCATTCGACCGCTTGGCAAAAGCAAACCCTATTACGATTTAGAACCCGAAAGGGACCTTTCATGACTAAACCCATCTCGCCGGTTACACCAAACACCTGGTCCTTTCTGCGCGATCCGATGATCACACCCACCGGCTTTCGCGAGTATGACGCACGCTGGAAGTACCCCGAGGAAATCAATCTTCCCGGCATGACCGCCCTTGGCCTTGGCCTTGGCACCCAGATGCACAAGCGCGGAATCGCTCCGGTTATTGCCGTGGGTAACGATTACCGTGACTACTCGCTGGCTATCAAACAGGCGCTGATCCTTGGCCTTCTGCAGGCAGGCATCAAGGTCAAGGACATCGGTCCCGCCGTATCGCCTATGGCCTATTTCGCACAGTTCCATCTGGATGTTCCTGCCGTGGCCATGGTCACCGCCAGCCACAACCCCAACGGCTGGACCGGTGTAAAGATGGGCTTTGACCGCCCTCTTACCCATGGCCCCGATGAGATGGCAGAGCTGCGCGACATCGTGCTGAACGGCGAAGGGGTCGCGCGCGAGGGCGGCTCTTACGAGTTCGTCGATGGTGTCAAGGAAGCCTACCTTGACGATCTGGTCGGCGATTTCAAGATGTCCCGCAAGCTCAAGGTGGTTTGCGCCACCGGAAACGGCACCGCCTCGGCCTTTGGTCCCGAACTGTTCGAGAGGATCGGTGTGGAGGTCGTGCCCAGCCACAATGAACTCGACTACACCTTCCCCAACTACAATCCGAACCCCGAAGCCATGGAGATGCTCCATGACATGTCAGACACGGTCAAAGCCACGGGCGCAGATTTCGCGCTTGGGTTTGATGGCGATGGCGACCGCTGTGGGGTGGTGGACGATGAGGGCGAAGAGATCTTTGCCGACAAGGTGGGCGTCATAATGGCCCGCGATCTTTCCAAGCTTTATCCGAATTCGACCTTTGTTGCGGATGTGAAGTCCACAGGCCTTTTTGCCTCCGATCCCGAGCTGCAGAAAAATGGCGTCACGGCGGATTACTGGAAGACTGGCCACAGCCACATGAAACGGCGTGTGAAGGAAATCGGCGCGCTGGCGGGTTTCGAGAAATCCGGCCACTACTTCCTCGCTGAACCGGTCGGGCGCGGCTATGACTGCGGTATGCGTGTGGCGGTGGAGATCTGCAAGCTGATGGATCGCAACCCCGATATGAAGATGTCGGATCTGAGGAAAGCTCTGCCGAAGACCTGGTCGACCCCGACAATGTCCCCTTATTGCGCCGATACCGAGAAATACACCGTTCTGGAGCGACTGGTGGAGAAACTGGTCGCCAAGGCCGAAGCTGGCGACACCGTTGCGGGGCGCCCGATCAAAGAGGTCGTCACGGTCAACGGGGCCCGCGTGATCCTGGACAATGGCTCCTGGGGGCTGGTGCGTGCGTCATCCAACACGCCAAACTTGGTGGTGGTCTGTGAGAGCAGTGAAAGCGAAGAGGAAATGCGTGCGATCTTTGCCGATATCGACGCGGTGATACGCACCGAGCCGCTGGTCGGAGACTATGATCAGACCATTTGATCCCCGCACGGCGATCTGAGGTTTTTCGCCTGGCTTGCGCCAGTCGACCGGCGCGCCCACCTTTGGTGGGCGCGTTTTCTTTTCCCGCGCACCTTTACGTTAGTTCCCCTGCAACAGCCGCAAGAGCTGCTCTTTGGCCTCCTGTTCGATCCGGTCCCTGATCACCTCGTTGAGGTCCGCATCCGGGGCTATTTCGGTCTCCAGCTCTTCGCTCAGCTTTTCTCGCACCCGTTCTTTGGCCTCATCTTCGATCTCCTCAACCTTGGGGCGCAGCGCCCCCTCCAGATCGGGACGGATCCTGGGCGCGCTCCAAGGGCCGGTGATAGCCACAGGGATCGACAACCCAGCCCCACCGTCAGAACCTTGCAGGGTTGGCGTAAAGCGGTAGTCGAGATCCCGCGCCCCGAGACCGACCCGACCGGCACCATCGGCCCTTAACCCTTTGATCGACAACAAAAGATCGGAATTGTTCAGATTGCCATCGGTGATCGCATAGCTTCCGGTCAGGCTCTCAAAAACCGTGCTGCCGCCATTGCCGCGCCCCTCGCGCATCAATCCCTCCAGATCAAAGCCGGTAAAGAAGCCCTTGCCCACCTCAAGCCAGCCCTTGCCGCTGAGCGAGCGCATGATCGCGTCAATCGAATTACCCACCCCCAAATATTCTAGCTCACCCAAAGCCGCACCATGCAGCCGCGTATAGCCCGCAGTCTGACCCAGAGCCTGTTCAAGCTGAATATCGTTGAACGCCAGCTTGCCCCCCACTGACAAACCGCTTCGGTTGTTTGCGACCAGCTGACCCGTCACCTGCCCGCCGAAAAGGGCTGCGGGCTGCGCCTTCAACACTGCACGGGCACGATCAATTGTCAGCGTCAGCTTGCTTTCGCCAAGTCTGTAGCCCGCTGCATCAAGACTTTTGAACGACAGGACCGCAGTCGCATTCAGCTCCGACAGCGCAGAGGCATCGATCGGTTCCTTCGGCCAGCCTTCGTCACTGCCCCCAGCGCCGGAAGCGGAACTGCCCCCCGGGGTGGTCTCCGAGAGCCCCGGGAAAGAAAGGGCACCCGCCGAGAGCTGCGCTGTGACTTCGGGAACATCTTTGAGAACAAGATCCATGGCGCCTTGGATCAGGTTCCCATCCAGATCCAGCGAGAGATCTCGCAGCGCAAGACGCCCATCCGGGGTGTAGGTGGCATCGGCGCCAACCACGGCAGCCTGACCCGCCCCCTTCGGCAGGTTCACACCTGCAGCGCCGAAGGCTGACGCAAAGGCAGCCGTGTCTGATGTCTTGAGGGTAACGCGTCCGCTGCCTGCCCCTTCGATCCCGGCGCGCCCGTCAAAACGCATTACGCCCCCCGGCGCCGTGACCGTTGCGCCCACAGAAGACACCTTTCCCGCCAGAAACTCCGAAAAAGTGCCCACCTCACCCTTGATCTGAACCGGAACCTGCACCGGCCGCAGTGTCGCCTCGATATTCACGGTACCGCTTGGATCAGGCCAGTTGAGCGCCAGATCGATCGCCTTCATTTCGAAGACCTCGCCTCCGTATGGCGCATAGCGCAAAGAGGCCCCTGTCAGGGCGAGCTTTTCAATCTGCACTGGCAATGGTGCGGTCGCGGTCTCTGCCGCGACCTGAGCCGCATCAGAGCGATCTGCCACAGACGCATCCGGTGTCATCACCCAATTGCCGGTCCCATCTGCACGAGTCGCCAGGTTAAGCTGCGGCAACAGCGCCGTGATCTCCGTTATCCTGACTTCTCCGCGCAGCAGATCCGCTGCCGAGACGCCAATGGACATGCGCGCGGCTTCAAGCATCGGCTCAGGACCTGCCCAATCGGCATTGGAGAGCGTAACTCCTTCGGTCCGGACCCCAAGCACCGGCCAGAGAGTGAAGCCCACTTCGCCCTTGAACTCAAGCTTGCGCCCGGTCTGTGCCTCAAGCTGCTGCGCGGCAAGCGAAGCAACCCTTTCCCCCGGCAGCATAAGAACCACGCCAATCAGCAAAGCCGCTGTCAGGATTATTGCCGAAAGAACCCGAATGATCAGCCGCATAGCGCCCTCCCCTGCCTGTTGAGCCAAGGATACAGAGCGGCGGGAAGGGTGCAATAGCCGGGGTGAGTAGCCAAAAAATGACTGGCTCGGCTGAGGCCGCATGACAGTTTCATTTTAGGGCAGCACTGCTCGACGATTACTCGCCCGCGACCAACGCTCCCCAAAGGTCATATTCCCCGGCCTCGTCCACTTCGACCGTGACCAGGTCGCCAACGCTCAACCCTTCGGTGCCCTCGTCGATGAAGAGGTTGCCGTCGATCTCGGGCGCATCGGCCTTGGTGCGGCAGGTGGCGATGCCGTCTTCATCGATGTCGTCTACGATCACCTGGCAGATCTGGCCGACCTTGGCGGCCAGTTTCGCCTCGGAAATGGCTTGGGCCTTTTCCATGAACCGCTCCCAGCGCTCCTGCTTGACCTCTTCCGCCACGTGGTCCGGCAGATCGTTCGACCGCGCTCCGGCGACGTTTTCGTATTTGAAGCAGCCAACCCGGTCGAGTTGCGCCTCATCCATCCACTCCAGCAGGTGCTGGAATTCGGCTTCGGTTTCACCGGGATAGCCGACGATAAAGGTGGAGCGCAGGGTGATATCGGGGCAGGTCTCCCGCCAGGCGCGGATTTCATCCAGCGTCTTGGCAGCCGCCGCCGGGCGCGCCATGCGTTTCAGCACATCCGGGTGGGCGTGCTGAAACGGGATGTCCAGATAGGGCAGCAGCGCGTTGTCCGGATCCGCCATCAGCGGGATCAACTCACGCACATGGGGGTACGGATAGACATAATGCAGCCGCACCCAGAGGTCAGAAGCGGGTGCCAACGCGCCCAAAGCGCGGGACAGATCGGTGATATGACTGCGGATTTCGCCGTCTTTCCAAGGATTCACGTCATACTTTCGATCCAGACCATAGGCCGAGGTGTCCTGGCTGATCACCAATAGCTCGCGCACGCCCGCGTCCACCAGCTTCTCCGCCTCACGCAGCACCGCATGAGCGGGCCGCGAGGCAAGCCGTCCACGCATGTCCGGGATGATGCAGAACTTGCACTTGTGATTGCATCCTTCCGAGATCTTCAGATAGCTGAAGTGGCGCGGTGTCAGGCTGACGCCGGTGGCAGGTAGAAGATCGACAAAGGGATCAGGGCTTGGCGGCACTGCGGCATGCACGGCATCCAGCACCTGTTCGTACTGGTGTGGGCCGGTGACGGCCAGGATGCGCGGGTGGTGCTCGCGAATGTAATCCGGTTCGGCCCCTAGACAGCCGGTGACGATGACCTTGCCGTTTTCCTTGAGCGCTTCGCCGATGGCTTCCAGGCTCTCAGCCTTGGCACTGTCGAGGAAGCCGCAGGTATTGACGATCACCGCGTCTGCGCCTGCGTAATCAGCCGAGATGCCATACCCTTCGGCGCGCAGGCGAGTCAGGATCCGCTCACTGTCCACCAGTGCCTTGGGGCAGCCGAGTGACACCATGCCAAGGGTCGGCTGGCCCTGGCGGGGGGCATCACCGAACTGAGCTTTCGGGGCGAGGTCGGGGCGGAGATCTGGCGGATTGCTGGTCATGGCAGCGCATATAGTACGCGGGCCTGGGTTTGGGAATGGATGATTTGTCGGGCTCCACATGCCAAACGCTGCCCCCTGCTGCGCAGCAGCGCCCGGCCCAAGGCGGCCAGAGGGTCTTCGGCGCAGCCAAGGCGGGCGCGGGCGCAGGAGCACTTTGCCTTTACCCCTCCCTGCGGTCGGGGATCAAAGCGCGAGCTTCGCGTCCAAAAAATCAGTCTTGGGAAACGTCTTCTGAGGCGCGCAGACTGCGCAAGCAATTTGCATTGTTACATTCCACAGGTGCTTCGAGGGCATGCTCGTGCGTCGCCAGCCAGCGCTCGCATTTCTCGACGCAATCGCAGGCTCTGCAACGGTTGACCATATTAGCCCAGTCCTCCGGGGTGATCTCGCCTTCGGCAAAGGCCTTGGCCAGATCCACGTCTACTGTTTTCGCCATGAGCCCCAACAGTCTCAGATGGACGAGCGCATCACCCAGCGGCTGCATGGCAAACCCTCTCGCTTTCTCCGGCGATGTCGCCTAACGCCTCCCCCATCACAAGGATGGCTCGCTCAGATAGCCGAGCAGGTCCCTGTTACGACAATAATCCGGCGTCTCTGCCAGCACACCCGGCTTGCTTGAGGTCTGCAGCAAGCTTTGGCATTTTTCCGGGTGCGCGCAACGCGTGCAACGCAAGACTGCCTCACCGATCTCATCAAAGTTCAGCCGACCCGCGATGGCTTCTTCCTGAAGATCCAATCCCAGCGCCTGCCCCATATCATCAAACAGGGCCGCATGCGTTCTTAGTTTGTCGCCTTGCTGTCGCAAACTATCATCCATCGCGCGTTCTCCCAGATGCGTTTCATGCATAAGGGTAGCAGGACAGGACTCGGCCACCTTGATACAGGTCAAGGCTGCAAAACACGGGTCCCGCGCACAACGTTAAAGGTCTGTCAAATAAGCGCGCACCGCGTCCTGTACCCGCCGGAAGCGGTCCCCGCCCAGTTTCTTGCCACCGTACCAGCGAGTGACGATGATGACATGATTACTGATATCCTCCCGTTCCATCATGCGCAGGATCACCATGCCGGCGCCGCTTTCTCCGTCATCCGCCTTGAGGCCGCCAGTCGGCAGCATGGCCGCCCAGGTGTTGTGCGTTGCCTTTGCGTAGGCACGGTCGGTCTTGAGTTCCCCAAGCACCGCATCCACATCCCCGCGCGATGAAACAGGTGCGCCGCTAACCGCATAGCGGGATCCGCGATCCGTCAGGACCACGCCCAGTTTTCTTATCTGGATCTCCCCCACGATCAGTTCAGCCCGTAGCGTGTGATGGTTTCCTGCACGATGCGCACCCGGTCTGGGTTGGCCGGATGGGTGCCAAGAAACCTGTCCCCGGGATCAGGTAGACGGTCAAAGAATTTCACGCCGACGCTGGGACGGTAACCGGCCTTGTGGGTTATGAGAGTACCCAACCTGTCGGCCTCAAGCTCAAACTCCTTGGAGTAACTGCGCGCGCCGACAATTGCGCCTAGATCCTGCGCGTTAGAAATATCCGCCGCGCTGCCCCCGGCCAGACTGGCAAGCCCCGCCAGAAGCACCGAACCTGCAACCGCGTTCTGTTGCTGGCGCGCCAGATGCCCCTCTATGTGATGAGCCGCCTCATGAGCCATGACAAAGGCAAGCTCATCCTGATTTGCGATCTGCACCAGCATCGCGCGGGTAAAGGTGATCACGGGCTGCCCGTTGCGCGAAAGGCTCTGGTATGCGTTTGGCGGCGCTTGTGGGTCCGGATCAATCCCAATGGCGAAATTGCAGTTCATGCCGCTCGTCTGCGCTCGGCACGTCCGTTCCGCGACAGGCTCAACGCGCGCTTTGACCGTGGCAAAAGCTGCCTGAGCTTGCTGCTCAGACAGTCCGGCAACCGCCGGTCCTTGACCGACCTGGGGCGCATCCAGCGTTGATAGCGGGGGCACCGGAACCGCACAGGCTCCCAGTACGCCGAGGACAAAACTCAAAACTACAAAGCGCATCTTGAAATCCTTGTCTTGGTTACGCAGTCATATGATCCCGGTACCGCAAGGATCAACCGCAGCCCCACATCGATTTCGATGCACGGAGCGTGTTCTACCCGGCGCATCCCCTTTTCTCCAGAGCAGCCACTTGCCAATCGAGGCCCCTGAGTGGCAACATCGCCATATGTTTACTATCGAACACGAATTCGACTCTACCATTGTGACACTGGTTGATGAGGGCGAGGCCCCGCTGCTGGAAGATATTGTCATCAACGCCTTTTCAGAATGCGTCACAGTAGAACAGTTTGACCCGCGAACTGATCGCGTGGAGAAAATTACCCTGTCCTACGGGCAGCTACGTGATCTGGCAGCAGCGCTGGACCTGCCAGAGGGTGTCTATCGGCTCGTCCCGGAAGACTCTTAGCCCTGACAGACCGTGTCTGCGCACCTCGAGCTGTCGCAGCACACTCCAATAAACTCCCGTGCGGCCAAGTACCCCGATAAATATTCGCTAAAGCGCATCACGCTTTGCTACCCGCATCCAAAAGTTACTATACAGTTCACGCGCATCACTTCACAGTGTGACGTGCCTCCTGCCTTTCAATCTGATTTTTTGTTTTCTTCGGTGCCTGGCCTTATGGACAAAGAACAACGTCTCCTGAAGTTCCTGAGCGCAGCCTTTGGTGATACCCCTCCGGCAGACATAAAAAACAGCATCACTGAGGATGCGACCTTTTGTGGCCCCATAACCGGCGGACGCAGAATTCCGATGCTGGAGTGGGCCGAATTCTCGCATGTGATCCGAGGGCTGGTGGGACCGGCGACTTTCGAGCCTTTGAATGTCATTTCACAAGGCGACTGGCTATCCTTGCGCCTTGAAATCAAAGCCGAGTGTCTGGTGTCCGACAAGACCGTTACCGGGTACGACTGCCTGCTGGTGCGTTTTGAAGGGGACCGCATAGCCGAGTATATCGGCCATATGGACTACCTGACATTCTTCGAGCAGCTTGAATTGGTCCCATCTGGCGCTCTGCATGCCTGCCTCAGTGGGCAGCGCCTGACGTGGAAATCGTGACCCAGTGGATTTACAATTCCCAACGGTCAGCCTGAGATGGGAATGTCCATAGTATCCCTGAAACCAGACACATAAGAGCTGCAGCAAAACCTCTTTGTACCCCGTCCCAAAGCGAATTAAGGTCAATCGCGCTTCGGGACCATGAACACTCCGGGACATTTGCAAACTCACCCGCACACAGTGCGAAATTGCGCACGTCCATCATCGTGATCGACCTCAGCCGGGTCCCGGGCTCTTGAAAAACAGCTTGGCTGGCCAACATATGAAGCACGAATGTAAAAAGGTTTCACATATGCCTGAACGCAATGATGCCGCCCTGGAGTTCCTTTTGACCCGCCGGTCGCGGCCTGCAAAAACACTGATGGCGCCAGCCCCGACACGCGAAGAGCTCGTGCCGCTGCTGACTGCCGCGGCGCGCACCCCCGACCACGGGAAGTTGGAGCCTTGGCGCTTTATCGTGGTGGAAAAACCAGCCATGGCACGACTGGCGGAACTGACAACCGCCGCCGGAGAGCGGCTGGGCAAATCTCCCGAAGACATCGCGAAGGGGCGCAGCCAGTTTGATCTTGGGCAGCTTGCGGTTGTTGTGGTCGAAGTTCCGACAGAAAGCCCGAAGATCCCTGCGATCGAACAGACCTATTCTGCCGGTGCCGTTTGCCTCGCCCTCTTGAATGCAGCCCTTGCCGCCGGCTGGGGTGCGAACTGGCTGTCTGGCTGGGTCAGCCATGACCGACAGTTCTGCGAAGACGCCTTTGCTCTGGCTCAGAACGAACGGATTGCCGGGCTGATCCACATTGCAACTGAAGCCACAAAACCGCCTGAGAGACCCCGCCCGGATCTCAAGCGTATCACCAGTTGGATAAGCGAATGATATTTGACGCCTTTTTCAAGACGCTGGCGCAAACCGGAGACCCGCGTTTTCGCCGGGTCCTTCTACTTGGGGTCGGCCTCACGCTGACCTTGCTGATCGCTGCCTACGTGCTCTTCTTTTTTGGAGTGCAATGGCTGGTCGGCCCGCAGGTCACCCTCCCGATCCTCGGGGAGGTCACCTGGCTGGATGATTTCCTCTCCATCGGCTCGGTCTTTCTGATGATGGTCTTGTCCGTGTTTCTGATGATCCCGGTTGCCTCGGCCATTACCTCACTTTTTCTGAACGAGGTCGCACAGGCCGTAGAGGATCGTCACTATCCGAACCTACCAAAAGCCACAGAGCCAACCTTCCTTGAAGGGCTGCGGGATACGGTCAATTTCCTCGGGGTCCTGATCCTGGCCAACCTTTTGGCCTTGGCGCTCTATTTCATGTTCGCACCAGTGGCCATGTTCATCTTTTGGGGCCTCAATGGGTTCTTCCTCGGCAGGGAGTACTTCACGCTTGCCGCTGCGCGCAGGGTTGGCATGCCAGAAGCGCGAAAACTGCGCCGCAAGCACATGGGCACGATCTGGCTTGCAGGAACGCTGATGGCGATGCCGCTCTCCATTCCGCTCCTGAACCTCGTTATCCCGATCCTCGGGGCTGCCACGTTTACACATATCTTCCACGGCCTGCCAAGGCACGACTAGGAAAACGAGGCACTCCCGCGCCCGCAGGCGCACAGCCCAAGGCTCTTACACCTTCACAGGCTTGGGCCCGGCGCCTCGCGATGCGCGGCGCCGGGCCCAACGGAAGGAAGTCTTTCTCAAAAAGACGGACGACGGACGACGGACGACGGACGGTAGCATCCGCCGAACTGCCCTGCGACACTCATTCAGGATCGGGGATCCTGTCGAACCAATCGAAATCGTTGACGCTGATCACGCCAGAAAGGATAATCCCTGCGACCACCGCCCATATGACCAAAGAGGCTACAGTGGTGATCCAGGCCTTCTGCTTCAGATAGTGGTGCTCAGGCGCTCCGGCATGGGTTCCCGGTACGATCTCGCCCTTGTCCCCTTGAGTTTCCAGACGGATCGGAATCACGATCAGAAAGGTCATGAACCAAATCACCGCATACAGCACCAGTCCGGATGTAATTCCCATCGCGCCTTCACTCCACTAGCCCCGCGCTATGCTCAGCGCGCGGTACAGATAGGGTCAAACCTGCTCCAGTTCCACCAGGCAGCCATTGAAATCCTTAGGATGCAGGAACAGAACCGGCTTGCCGTGTGCGCCGATCTTCGGCTCACCCGACCCAAGCACCCGCGCGCCCTGCTCTTTCAGGTGATCGCGCGCTGCCAGGATATCCTCCACCTCGTAACAGACATGGTGAATGCCGCCCGACGGGTTTTTTTCCAGAAAGCCCTTGATCGGCGAGTCATCTCCCAGGGGGTACAGCAACTCGATCTTTGTGTTGGGCAATTCGATAAACACAACCGTCACGCCATGATCAGGCTCATCCTGCGGCGCGCCCACCTTGGCGCCGAGCGCATCACGGTACTGGGCTGAAGCGGCCTCAAGATCCGGCACGGCAATGGCAACATGGTTCAATCGACCGATCATGACGGGTGTTCTCCTCTGACAAACTGTTCGCCCCTCAATACGGGCAGCACGCTCCACCTGGCAAGTGCGCCAAATCGCACGGGACGTGGCGTCTGCCTCCAGCCCCCTGCGGCAAAGTCTCACGAACATGCCTACCGCGCGTTAACCTGTAATTAGCCTCAAATCCATAGCGTCGAGCCCGTATCCCGCAAGGAGTATGAGTTATGGACGATTCGGAACTGTTTGCTGCCGCTCAGCGTTTGCCCACCAAGCGGCGCCCCCTTCTCGGCCTCACCATTCTGGTGGTCGAGGACAGCCGCTTTGCCTGCGAGGCCTTGCGCCTTCTCTGTCTGCGAAGTGGCGCACGCATTCGCCGCGCGGACTGTCTGAAGTCGGCTCGCCGCCACCTGAAAGAATACCGCCCCTCCGTGGTAATTGCCGACGTGGGATTGCCGGACGGCTCCGGCACCGAGCTCATCTCCGAGATCAGCCACGTTTCCCCCCGCGTTTCGGTCATCCTTGCAATTTCGGGCGACGAGACCAAGGCCTCCGAAGCACTGGAGGCCGGCGCGGACGGTTTCCTGGCCAAGCCCATCACCTCGCTCGCGGCCTTCCAGCAGGCAATCCTGTCCCGTCTGCCAGCAGATCGCCAGCCTGCAGGATTGCACGAGCTGACGGATGAAACAATCGAACCGGACCTTCTGGCCTTCCGTGATGACATGGCCCATGCCGCCGATGTGCTAAGTGAGGACCAGGAAGGAAAGACCCTGGATTATCTCGCGCAATTCGTCGCAGGCGTGGCGCGCAGTGCCGGCGATGCGCCGCTTGCCACGGCAGCCGCCAACCTCGCCAAATCACGCGTCAAAGGCCTACCAGTGGGTACGGAAACCGCCGTCCTCGCGGGGATGGTGCAGGAACGTCTAGAACGGAAAATCGCAATCTGACATGCTTGAAATCATTCTGATCGCTCTGGCCACCTTGGGAATTGCCCTTTACCTGCAGGCCCGCCAGGCGGCCCGTGAAATACGCGAAAATCGTGATCGTTCCCCGAATGAACCGATGGTGCTCTATCGCACCGAGCGTTAAGCACCCCTATCTCAAAAACTCCTGCTCAACGAAGAAAAGCCCGGAGACAGCGCTCCGGGCTTTTCTTCGTTCTAACAGCAACAACCGGTCGGTTTACTGGTCCTGCGGGATCACGCGCAGGCCCAGTTCCATCAGCTGCTCGGCCATCGGCTCGCTCGGGGCCGACATCATCAGGTCCTCAGCGCGCTGGTTCATCGGGAACATGATGACCTCGCGAATGTTGGCCTCATCGGCGAGCAGCATTACCATCCGGTCGATACCCGCGGCACAGCCGCCGTGGGGCGGTGCGCCATATTGGAAGGCGTTGACCATGCCGCCAAAGCGTTTCTCGACCTCTTCCTTGCCATAACCAGCAATCTCGAAGGCCTTGAACATGATTTCCGGCTTGTGGTTCCGGATCGCGCCCGACACCAGCTCATAGCCGTTGCAGGCCAGGTCATACTGGTAGCCCAGAACCTTCAGAGGATCGCCCTCCAGCGCCTCCATCCCGCCCTGCGGCATGGAGAAGGGGTTGTGTTCGAAGTCAATCGCGCCGGTTTCCTCATCCTGTTCGTAGATCGGGAAATCCACGATCCAGGCAAAGGCGAAACGGTCCTTGTCGATAAGGCCCAGTTCTTCACCGATGACATTGCGCGCACGGCCCGCGACGGCCTCAAACGCCTTCGGCTTGCCGCCCAGGAAGAAGGCCGCATCGCCCACGCCCAGACCGAGCTGCTGGCGGATTGCCTCGGTGCGCTCGGGGCCAATGTTCTTGGCCAGCGGACCTGCGGCTTCCATGCCTTCGCCCTGATCGCGCCAGAAGATATAGCCCATGCCCGGCAGGCCTTCGCCTTGCGCAAACTTGTTCATGCGGTCGCAGAACTTGCGGCTACCGCCCGTCGGTGCGGGGATGGCGCGCACTTCGGTGCCTTCCTGCTCCAGCAGTTTGGCAAAGATCGCAAAGCCCGAGCCGCGGAAATGCTCGGAGCAATCCTGCATCTTGATCGGGTTGCGCAGGTCCGGCTTGTCGGTGCCGTACCATTTGGCGGCATCCTTATAGGAAATCTGCGGCCATTCGCTATCGACCTTGCGGCCCCCGCCGAATTCCTCAAACACGCCCTGCATCACCGGCTGGATGGTATCAAAGACATCCTGCTGAGTGACAAAGGACATCTCCATATCGAGCTGGTAGAAGTCTGCCGGCGAACGGTCTGCACGCGGGTCCTCATCACGGAAGCAGGGCGCGATCTGGAAGTACTTGTCAAAGCCCGAGACCATCATCAGCTGCTTGAACTGCTGCGGCGCCTGCGGCAGGGCGTAGAACTTGCCCGGATGCAAACGGGACGGCACCAGGAAATCGCGCGCACCTTCAGGCGAGGACGCGGTAATGATCGGCGTCTGGTATTCGTTGAAGCCCTTGTCCCACATGCGCTTGCGGATCGACTGGATCATCTGCGAACGTAGCACCATGTTGTTCTGCATCTTCTCGCGACGCAGATCGAGATAGCGATAGCGCAGACGGGTTTCTTCCGGATACTCCTGATCGCCAAAGACCATCAGCGGCAGTTCCTCGGCTTTGCCCAGAACCTCGATATCGCGGATGAAGACCTCGATCTCTCCGGTGGGGATCTTGGGATTCACCAGGCTTTCGTCGCGCGCCAGCACATTGCCGTCGATACGGATACACCATTCCGAGCGCACCTTTTCGATCTCGGCGAACACGGGGCTGTCGGGATCCGCCATCACCTGTGTAATGCCATAATGGTCGCGCAGGTCGATGAACAACAGCCCGCCGTGGTCGCGGACACGGTGGACCCAGCCGGATAGGCGCACGGTGTCGCCCACGTTGGATTTGTTCAGTTCGGCGCAGGTATGGCTGCGATATGCGTGCATGGGTTGGCCTCTTATCGGCTGGAACGGTGCTATTGGGGTCGGAAATCTTCCGAAAGCTTTGCGCCGATACACCTGCTGTGCCTGCGGAAGTCAAGGGCTGAGGCGTTTTGGGCCGTGTTTCCCAATGCTCCCTAACGCTGCATAGAAGCTGTTGGACACCCAGGCACGCCTTAGTCTTGCAAGTTGCTGCCCTTGACGCGGACGATGAGATAGACAGAGAAATGAGCCAAATTGCAGCGCAGCCCCGATCCCCCTTGCACCTTTTCGCTCTGTCCCTATAACGCAGGACAATTTGGGCGCATGGGGGCGCCCGGTGACTCGACCCACATTCCGCACGCACAATCAAAGGAAGCCAGGCCATGCCAAAAAGAACCGACATCCAGTCGATCATGATCATTGGTGCGGGACCCATCATCATCGGGCAGGCCTGCGAGTTCGACTATTCCGGGGCCCAGGCCTGCAAGGCGCTGCGCGAAGAGGGCTACCGGGTCATCCTGGTGAACTCGAACCCCGCCACGATCATGACCGATCCGGGTCTGGCAGACGCCACCTACATCGAGCCGATCACGCCCGAGGTCGTCGCCAAGATCATCGAAAAAGAACGCCCCGACGCGCTTTTGCCGACCATGGGCGGGCAGACCGGCCTCAACACCTCTCTGGCGCTCGAAGAAATGGGCGTGCTGGAGAAGTACGGCGTCGAAATGATCGGCGCCAAGCGCGAAGCCATTGAAATGGCAGAAGACCGCAAGTTGTTCCGCGAAGCGATGGACCGCCTTGGCCTCGAGAACCCGCGCGCCACGATCATCACCGCCCCCACCCGCGACAACGGAACAGCCGACCTTGAGGCAGGCGTTCAGCTGGCGCTTGACGCCCTCGATGAGGTCGGCCTGCCCGCCATCATCCGCCCAGCGTTTACTCTTGGTGGTACAGGTGGCGGCGTGGCCTACAACCGCGAAGACTACATTCACTACTGCCGCTCGGGTATGGATGCCTCGCCCGTGAACCAGATCCTGGTGGACGAGAGCCTTCTGGGCTGGAAGGAGTATGAAATGGAAGTGGTCCGCGACAAGGCGGACAACGCGATCATCGTCTGCTCGATCGAAAACGTGGACCCCATGGGCGTGCACACCGGTGATTCGATCACCGTGGCCCCTGCCCTGACGCTGACCGACAAGGAATACCAGATGATGCGCACCGCCTCGATCGAGGTGCTGCGTGAAATCGGTGTGGAAACCGGCGGCTCCAACGTGCAATGGGCGGTGAACCCCGCCGATGGCCGCATGGTGGTGATCGAGATGAACCCGCGGGTGTCGCGTTCCTCCGCGCTGGCTTCCAAGGCAACCGGCTTCCCGATTGCCAAGATCGCCGCGAAACTGGCGGTAGGCTACACGCTCGATGAGCTGGACAATGACATCACCAAGGTGACGCCCGCGTCGTTCGAGCCCTCAATCGACTATGTCGTCACCAAGATACCGAAATTCGCCTTCGAAAAATTCCCCGGTTCCGAGCCCTACCTCACCACTGCGATGAAATCCGTGGGCGAAGCCATGGCTATTGGCCGCACCATCCACGAAAGCATGCAAAAGGCGCTGGCCTCGATGGAATCGGGCCTGACCGGTTTTGACGAGGTTGCGATCCCCGGCATGACCGTGGGCCTTTGGGACGAGGCAACCGGCGATGACAAGGCAGCCGTGATCAAAGCGATCAGCCAGCAGACCCCGGACCGGATGCGCACCATTGCCCAGGCGATGCGCCACGGCCTCAGCGATGATGAGATCCAAGCGGTCACCAAGTTCGACCCCTGGTTCCTCGCCCGCATCCGCGAGATCGTCGAAGCAGAGCGCGATCTGCGTAAAAACGGCCTGCCGATGCGCGAAGAAGGCCTGCGCGCGCTCAAGATGATGGGATTCACCGATGCCCGTCTTGGCGCACTCACGGGGCGCGACGAGGACAACGTGCGCCGCGCCCGCCAGAATCTTGGCGTCAATGCCGTCTTCAAGCGGATCGACACCTGCGCTGCCGAGTTCGAAGCGCAAACCCCATATATGTACTCCACCTATGAAACCCCGATGATGGGCGAAGTGGAATGCGAGGCGCGTCCTTCCGATCGCAAGAAGGTTGTGATCCTTGGCGGCGGCCCGAACCGGATCGGCCAGGGGATCGAGTTCGACTACTGCTGCTGTCACGCCTGCTATGCGCTGACCGATGCGGGTTATGAGACCATCATGATCAACTGCAACCCCGAGACCGTGTCGACCGACTATGACACCTCGGACCGGCTGTATTTCGAACCGCTGACCTTTGAACATGTGATGGAAATCCTGCGCGCTGAGCAAGAGAACGGCACCCTTCATGGGGTCATCGTGCAGTTCGGCGGCCAGACCCCGCTGAAACTGGCCAACGCGCTACAAGACGAAGGCATTCCGATCCTCGGCACCACGCCCGACGCCATCGACCTGGCCGAAGACCGCGAGCGGTTCCAGGATCTCGTGAACAAGCTGGGGCTCAAGCAGCCGCATAACGGCATTGCCTCCACCGATGAACAGGCGCTGAAGATTGCCGAAGAGATCGGCTTCCCGCTGGTCATTCGCCCGTCCTATGTTCTGGGTGGTCGGGCGATGGAGATCGTGCGCGACATGGATCAACTCAAACGCTACATCAACGAGGCCGTGGTGGTGTCGGGCGACAGCCCGGTTCTCTTGGACAGCTATCTAGCAGGCGCCGTCGAATTGGATGTGGACGCGATCTGCGACGGCACCGACGTGCATGTGGCCGGTATCATGCAGCACATCGAAGAGGCCGGCGTGCACTCGGGCGACAGTGCCTGCTCCCTGCCGCCCTACTCCCTGTCCAAGGATGTGATCGAAGAGATCAAGACCCAGACCCACGCGCTGGCCAAAGCGCTGAACGTGGTTGGCCTGATGAACGTGCAGTTCGCAATCAAGGATGGTGATATCTTCCTGATCGAGGTGAACCCGCGCGCCAGCCGCACCGTGCCCTTCGTGGCCAAGGCCACCGACAGCGCCATCGCCTCGATTGCCGCGCGCATCATGGCAGGTGAAAAACTGGCGACCTTCCCGCAGCGCGCGCCCTACGAGCCGGATGCGGGCTATGACGTCGACGTGCCAATGGCGGACCCGATGACGCTGGCCGATCCGGACATGCCATGGTTCTCGGTCAAGGAAGCCGTGCTGCCCTTTGCCCGTTTCCCCGGCGTCGATACGATCCTTGGCCCTGAAATGCGATCAACCGGTGAAGTTATGGGCTGGGATCGTTCCTTTGCTGGCGCTTTCCTAAAGGCACAGATGGGCGCGGGCATGGTGCTGCCCTCAGAAGGGCGCGCCTTTATATCCATCAAGGATGCCGACAAGGGAGCCACCATGCTTGAGGCTGCAAAGATCCTTGTTGATCAAGGCTTTACCCTGGTGGCTACCGGCGGCACCAAGAACTGGCTGGACGGTCACGGCGTGCCATGCGAGGGCGTCAACAAGGTCTATGAAGGCCGCCCACACGTTGTGGACCTCTTGAAGGACGGCCACGTGCAGATCCTGATGAACACCACCGAAGGCACACAGGCTGTCGAGGACAGCAAGGAAATGCGCTCGGTCGCGCTTTATGACAAGATCCCCTACTTCACCACAGCCGCCGCTGCCCATGCTGCCGCCCTGGCAATCAAGGCACAGGCCGAAGGCGAGGTTCAGGTCAAAAGCCTGCAAGGCTAAGATCCCATTGACCAGATGAGCAAAAGCCCCGGATAGGATCCGGGGCTTTTCTTGTTTCATCTATTGGGTAGGGTGCGATCTAGGCGACATTGCTACCGGCAGAACGTGCCACTGCATCACCGCGCCCCCGCACCATCGCGCTGGCCATTTTCGCGCGAGACATCCACGCGGCAGTGCGATGAGCGTCCTCTGAATTGGCGGACACGTCATGCACAGACAGGCTGAGCTGGGATGAATCGTGTTGTGCCGTTACCCGTAGGTAATCGCCCGCTTGTGCCTGTTTCGGAGTGTCCAAAAGATAGGCAGTGCGCCCCCAGTGCCCGTCAGACGATATGTCATTGGTGACCGAAATGCCGGGCGCCAGCTCCATGTCAAAACAGACAAGCACCGCATGGACGGTTCCGGCACCAACACATATCAGGTCTTCGGTCACGCGGGCCGGATTGAGATTGGGCCGGGCAAAGTCGAAGTGGAACAGGTCCGCCGTCGGCCCCAGAGGCCGCAAGCCCGATGCGGCAAAATCGTTCGGGGTGATCTGCGCGACATCCACGAGGCGCGTGAAGGCGCTGATATCAAAGCCTTCGGCCTCCTGCGGCTGCCACTGCTGCACCAGGTTTTCGCTTTCAACCAGCTGCGCCATCAGAGTTCCACGTTCAGGGATGGCACGGGCACCGGGTTTGGCCAGCGCCCCCATGGCGTGGGTCAATGTCGCCAAAGCCCCCTCCCCCAGCAGGACGGTATCGACGATTTCCGAAATCACCACATCCGCAGGTTCTGGCATGTCTTCGCCAACCACGATTTCATGAGACCACTTCGGGATAACGGTGATGCGATCGCTCAGTGCATTGTCGGCAATGACCTGTTTCGCAGCTTCGGCAATAAGGGGCTGCTGTTCGCAGGTGTAGACATGTTTTGCCCCGGCGCGCGCCGCCATCATGGCCGTGAGGCCCGCCCCGCAGCCAATGTCCAGCACGATATCCCCCGGCTGGACCTTGGCCGCAATCGCCTTTGCATAGGCCCTGTTGCGCGCCTTGTCCGCCATCATGGGAAAGTGCCAGCGGGGCACGAACATCTGGTGCAGCCTCTCTTTCAGAATCTGCGCCTCGTGATGCTGGGGGTCCAGTTCAAGCACTTCCGTCAGGATCTGCGATGTCCGCAGGCCTCCATCTGTCAGCGGGGTGGACTTAGCGCTCTCCATGAGCTTCGCAACGTCTTGTGAAATCGAGTGAGGGGCAGTTCGAGCGGCCTGAGGCCCTTGGTCGTGGTGCAAGCTTTTCTTCCCTTTCTAGGCAAATGCTTTCGACCGAATATTCAATGCAGGCGTCTAGAAAGCGTAAAGACTGAAACAGAAAAGGCTGGTTCGCGCACCCGCTTCCAAGCCGGTACACCTATCCTCTGTGCCCTGCGAGGAGCCTGGGTGCAGTCAGGTTTTGCTTGTAGTCAGCCACCTTTTGAAATGGCCAGACCGGATAATGCCCGGCCGCAAGGAAACTCGCTGCACGCTCTGGATCAATGGTACTCGACGAAAAGAGCAACCGCCGAAGAACGCTCGGCTCAACCCGCGCGGCAGGATCTGCTCCTGAGAAGCGAATGTCTGGCCAAACGTATGGAAGATCACCCTGCAAGAAGAGGTTCCAACGCACGCAGGCGCGTCTCTGCTCAGGTGAAAGCCGATATCGTCCGGTCAGATGATGGTCTTTGAAATCATTATAGAAAAGCCAAGCCGTATCCCAGATTGCAAGCACCGCGCGATCATCCGTTCCGGGGCATGCGTCAGCGAAGGCATTGTTGGATATTTTTCCAGAGATTAAGCCGCGAAAGATCTGCGAAGCCTTATCCCGGGCTCCACGGTCAATGACATATTCTGAGTGGTTCATTCTTTCTCGGATCCTATCAAGTTTTGAAGATCTCAAACCTACGAAACACCAGGTTGCGGAACGCTCGCGACAGGCACAGCCCCGCAACCGGTCCCCTCGTCAGTTTCTACCTTCCAAAATCCGACAAGAGATCCGGGTTGATGACAAGGTTGCGCACGCCATGGGCGTGGTCTTCATCAAAGGGGTTATACGCCAGCCACCGGGCCACTGATTGGATGCTGACCTTGGCTACCTTGGGCCGCACCGACCACGTCACCTGAAAGGGAGAACCTCTTTCGTTGTATCCCGGCCCGGTGGTTGAGCCGGCATATTCGACGGGGCGCCCGGTATCGGAGGGGATATTCACGGCTTGCGTCAGGCCGTTCATCTTTTGCAGTCGTGTCAGTTTAGTGAAATCAAGCGCCTCCTCGTCATTGACCAGCACTAAGACCTGAGCCTCGACCCGCAGCTGCGGATTCTTGATCGCCTCACTGAAGCAAGATCCCAGTGTTGGCCCCGGATCAACGCGGGCTGTGGTGAAGACATAATGCAGCTCGATCGTGTCACCCGGCACAAGACTGCCATGCTCGGTTTGTGCCACGGGTTCATCCAGCGGCGCGCGTTCCGCAATACTAAGGTCGCCCGAATACTTGAAACCTGTGCCGTGTCCCTGTCCGTCCCCGTTCCCGGCGTAAGTGGTGAACTCACCTCCACGGTGCTCGGCGCTTTCGTGGAAATGAATGTTACACAGGTTCATTTCAGTGTGAGGCGGCGCCGACGCGAACCGGACACGGTTACTACCACCGCTGCTGTCGATATCACGCGGGGACTGAGGGCCGTAGCCTGCAAAAAGCGTATTTTCCGAGAGACTGCGCCGCTGCTCTGCGATCACAGTGTCGTCGACATCATGCGCACCGGATGAAGCGGCAAAAGGCGCAGCACCAAGCACACAGGCCGATACGAATACCGCAGTGAAACACGTCTGTTTGCTCGAGGACATCAGGATCTCCCTCGTCGGGCGTTGAACCTTCGCGCGCGTGTGTTTTACACGTCAATCTTCGCATGAGTTTGCGCAAATGACAAATCTGGCGCTGCCTTAAAGGCCAAGCAGGTTTGACCAGCCCTGCGCTTTGGGGTCTGATGGTCAGCACCCCACTGACTTAGGAGCTCATCTAAATGCGCCTGTTTCTCATCATTGCCGGGCTGCTGACCCTATCTGCTTGTGACATTCCTCTGATCCCTCTGATTTGAGATCGCCTATACTGTCACTCGTAGAAAAGGCCCCGGATCACACCGGGGCCTTTCGTATTGTCTGTTCCAAATAGTGCAGGGTCAGGCTGCTACCGACTGACGTTTTTCGTCGCGGGAAAAGAAGATCAGATAGAAGACAGGCGCTGCAACGAGCGTGAGAACCGTTGCAAAGGCCAAACCGCCCATGATCGTGATCGCCATCGAAACGAAGAAGGCATCGCTCAGCAGCGGCAACATACCGAGGATCGTCGTCACCGCCGCCAGCATGACGGGCCGCAGACGCGACACCGAGGCTTCGACGATCGCTTCGCGCAGCGGGCGCCCCTCGGCGCGAACCAGGTCGATTTCCTCGACCAGAACGATCCCGTTCTTGATCAGCATGCCCGAGAGACTCAGCAGCCCTAGAAGCGCGGTAAAGGTGAAGGGCATTCCGGTTCCCAAGAGGCCGATCACCACGCCGTTCACGGACATCGGAACCAGCAGCCAGATGATCACCGGCTGGCGAATCGCATTGAACAGAAGCACGGATATCAGAACCATGATCAACAATGAGATCGGCAGTTGCGCGCCCAAGCTCTGGTTCGCCTCTGCGGAACTCTCATGCTCCCCGCCCCATTCCATCTGGTATCCAAGCGGCAACTCCATGTCCTCGATGCTGGAGCGGATCTGGCCAAAGACAGTTGCGGCCGTCACATCTGCCGAGATATCGGCACCTACGGTCAGAGTGAAAACCCGGTCCCGGCGATGGACAAGCGTGTTCTGAACCTGAACCTCGATTCCATCGATCATCTGTTCCAGGGGCAGAAAGCTGCTGGACGAAGATGAAAACACCAGTTGGTCCATGATGTTGGCTGGATCGTCCGGCGCGCGGCGAATGATGATCGGAATCAGTCGGTCCCGCTCGCGGAAAACCCCCGCCGTCATGCCATCGGTGGCGAATTGCAAGGCATCTGCGATATCTTCGCGCGCGATGCCAGCCGTTTGGGCACGATCTGTTGCGTAGATGGGCTGCAACACCAGCTCTTGTTCACGCCAGTTATGACGCACGCTCAGGATGTCGTCGGAGCTTTGCTCGAGGCGGGCCATGGCTTCATCGCCAAGTTGGCGCAGCACCTTTGGATCCGGCCCAGAGAAGCGGACCTGGATCGGATCGCCGCCGCCGGGGCCAAAGACCAGTCTTTTCGTGCGGAACTCCGCTTCGGGCAGTGCAGCCTTGCCAAAAGCCTCGAGTTCCGCCTGCAGCGCCGGGATCGCCTCAAGACTGGTGGCCTCAATGATCAGGTGACCATAGCTCGGATTTGCCTTCTCCGCCGAGTAGGTTAGCATGAAGCGGGTCGCACCCTGCCCCACAAAGGCCGAGGTCGAAATGACGTCGTCACGATCAGAGAGCCAGTCTTCGACCAAGCTGAGCTTATGTGATGTCGTATGGATCGAGGTGCCTTGCGGTAGCTTGAGATGCGCAAAGAACAGGGGCGTGTTGGAGTCAGGGAAGAAGGCCTGTTTCACCTGCCCAAAGCCCACGTAGCAGGCCGCGGTCAGCACGACCAACCCCACCACGACAAACCAGCGCAATTTGAGCGCAAGGCGCAAGGTGGTGCCATAGGCCCGGAAGATCAAACCACCATATTCATCGCCGCCCCCGCCGGTCCCGGTCTTGAAGAAGTAGTGTCCCAAAAGCGGTGTCGCCGTCAGCGCCAAAAGCCAGCTCAAAAGCAGTGAAATCGCGATCACCGCGAACAGCGAGAACATGAACTCTCCTGTTGCGTCCGGGCTAAGGCCTATGCCTGCGAAGGCCATGATCCCGATCACCGTCGCGCCCAACAGCGGGATCTGAGTCTTGCTTGCGGCCTCTTGCGCGGCATCGCGCGAGGATTTGCCGCGCGACATTGCGATCTGCATGCCTTCGGCCACAACAATCGCATTGTCCACCAGCATGCCCATGGCAATGATCAAAGCGCCGAGCGAAATGCGCTCCATCTCGATGCTGAAAAGGTTCATGAACAGCAGTGTGCCTACGACCGTCAGCAAAAGCGTTGCACCCACGACGACCGCGGCCCGCACCCCCATGAACAGTCCCAGAACCACAACCACGATGGCCACGGACATGGCAAGGTTCACCAGAAAATCGTTTGACGCCTGATCCACCACCACATGCTGCTGATAAATCGGCTGCAGGGACACACCAAAGGGGATGTCGCTGTCCAGCTGCGCCAATTTGGCATCGACGTTGTTACCCACATCAACGATGTTTTCAGATGCAATGCCCGCAACCCCAAGCGTAAAGGCTTCAGTGCCGTTATAGCGCACGATCAAGCTGGGGTCGGCCACACGGCCGCGATGAACCTTGGCCATGTCCACGACATTGATGACCTCGCCTTGCACACCGACGGACAGCCCGGCGATCTCGGACACACTGTCTGATCCGTCAGGCGCAATCATGCGCGTGTCAGTGTCACCAGCGTCCAGTTTACCCGCCTCGCGCACCGAGTTTGACGTGGCGATGGCATTGGCGATGGCATTCATGGGCACGTTAAGATTGACCGAAACCGCAAGATCCGGCTCCACATAGATTGCCTCGTCCGGAAGGCCTGAGACATCCACATCAGCGACGCCGTCCACCGTGAGCAATTCCCGCCTCAAAAATGTAGCCAACTCGTGTTTCTCGGCGTCGGTGAAGCCTTCGGCAGTGACGGCATAGAAAAGGCCGAACACATCTCCGAACGTGTCATTCACGTAGGGCTGGCTGGTGCCATCGGGCAAAGATCTGGAGGCATCGCGTATCTTGGCACGCAGTTTTGTCCAGACCGCCGGCAGCTCACTGCCGTCATAGGTCGATTTGATTTCAACCTCGATCAACGACTGACCGGGCTGGTTGATAGAAGTGATTGTGTCCACCTCGGCCATTTTTTGAATGGCCGACTCCAAAGGCTCCGAAACCTCCAAGGCGACTTGTTCTGCCGTTGCGCCCGGATACTGGGTGACGATGACCGCCTGTTTGATTGTAAAGGCGGGGTCCTCAAGCCGTCCAAGCGACAGAAAACCCCAGATCCCTCCGAAAAGAGCGATCAGCATGATCAACCACGTGTAAAGTGGCTTTTCGATCGACCCGCGTGCGATGTCCATTGTACCGCCCTCAGTTCGCGAAACCGGCAAAGCGGCGCACCGCTTGACCGTCACTCAGAGCATTGCCACCTGTCAGGACAACTTCCTCGCCGCCTTCAAGGCCGCTTTCTATTGAAAATCCACCATCGTGTGTGGGCGAAACCGTTACGGGCTGCCAGGTCACGGTTCCCTGATCGGCCCCAGTCGGCGAAAAGACCATCACACCGGTATTTCCCTCCGCGGATGTCACGATGGCGGTTGCAGGCAGGACGATGCCTTCTGCATTAGTTTCCACCTCTATGCGCACGGCAACCGACGCGCCCGGAAGGATCTGCCGGTCTTCGGGCGGTGCCAGACGGAAGG
Source organism: Phycobacter azelaicus (assembly GCF_014884385.1). Taxonomy (NCBI): domain Bacteria; kingdom Pseudomonadati; phylum Pseudomonadota; class Alphaproteobacteria; order Rhodobacterales; family Roseobacteraceae; genus Phycobacter; species Phycobacter azelaicus. The sequence goes on from NZ_WKFH01000003.1 coordinate 189,548, forward strand.
TCACGCGGTAGGTCTGTCCCACGCTGCTGGCCTCGGCATCAAATTCGAGGATCTCCACCGGGTAGGTCGCATCCCAACCCGGAAAGGACGCGGTAAATTCAACCTCATTGCTTTGGTCTGCCTGCTGGAACAGGATCTCGGGTACATCTACCTTGACGTGCAGTTCGGACATGTCGTGCAGGCGCACGATGGGCGTTCCGGCGCCCACGGTGGTGAAGTTGTCGACTTCGCGACTTGAAACCAAGGCGTCAAAAGGGGCCGTCAAGGTTGCATGCTTCAACTCGTATTCTGCATTTCTGAGGGCAACCCCAGCCAGGCCGGCTTGGGTCTCGGCATCATCGATCGACACCTGACTGACCGTCCCAGCTAGTTTTTCAAGCCGCGCTACAGTACGATCGGCCTGTTCCTTCTGCAATCTCGCCTGTTCCAACTGCAGCTCGAATGGCTCCAGATCCAGTTGCGCGACCATCTGCCCCTTGGGCACGACAAAGCCCTGGGCGACAGGAAACTTCACGACCTGCCCGGCAACCTGAAAGGCCAGATCCACGGATTGCTTTGCGGCAACCTGGCCAAAGAACTGCCGCTGGATCGTCATGCTGCCCGTCTGCGTCTGGAGCAGTTTCACCGGTTTGGCCACATCCTCTGCAGCCAGGACCGCAACTGGCAGGAAAGAGGCCATCGCCAGGAAAAACGCATACCGCGTCGTCAATTTCTTGAACCGTTTCATTCATTATCTCCTTTGGGGACCGAAGCTGCCGAATGCGCCCCCTGTCCCAGAATCGTATCATGGATTTTCTTGGATAGAGCCGCGAACCGGTCGATATCCGAGGCTGATAGGCCGGAAACACTGCGAAAAAGATCACCAAGCTGTCTTTGCAACATCAGGCGTACATGCTGCCCCCGCTCAGTCAATTGCAACAGGAGCGCACGACGGTCTTCCGGGTCTGCCGTACGTTCGACCAGCCCCTGCCCTTCCAACTGGTCTGCGGCCGCCGTAACCGAGGGCGCGCCGATCATTAGCAGGTGCGCCAAGGCCCCCATCCTGCGCGGGCGATCCAACTGGATCAGAAGCCGTGTCTCGATCCGGCCCAGACGCGGCGCAAGCGCTGCCTCGTCAATGGCATTGTCCATCTTCCAGGAAAACGCATAGATCCCCATCATGGCGCAGATCTCGGGCGACAGGCAGGGCGCGTCCTCGCTCATCTGTTTCTCCGCCATGGTGTGTGTGCGCCTTGTTGCAGATTGCAAATAATCGGAGGGTTCAAGGATTCGCACCACATTACTTCAGAAGCTGAACTTTTCACGTGAATAAGTTCACACATCGCGCTGATCTTGCCCCAGGGGCAAGTACGGACGGCCCTTGACGTTCCATCCTCAAAGTGCCCACATATGCGGCACTTCAAACATTTTGGGTTCCTCGCAATGTTCACAGCTGCCATCACCGGCACCGGGGTCTTTACCCCCTCACAGTCCATCACAAACGCAGAGCTGGTGGAAGCTTTTAACGCCTATGCCGACCGCATGAATGCACAGAATGCCGAAGCGATCTCTGCAGGCGAGATGGAGCCGATGCAGCATTCCTCCGAAGAATTCATCCTCAAGGCGTCGGGTATCGAGCAGCGTTATGTCATGGACAAATCCGGCATCCTGGACCCCGAGGTGATGCACCCCCTGCTGCGCCAGCGCAGCGATGACGAGCCCGGTATCATGGCGGAAATGGCCGTGGATGCCGCGAACAAGGCTCTGGCGCAGGCCGGAAAAACGGCTGCGGACGTGGATGTCGTGATCTGCGCTGCTTCCAACATGGAGCGGGCCTACCCGGCGGTGGCCATCGAGATTCAGAAGCTGCTTGGCATCAATGGCTTTGCTTTTGACATGAACGTCGCCTGCTCCTCAGCCACCTTTGGCTTGCAGGTGGCGGCGGACATGATCCGATCCGGTAGCATACGCTCAGCGCTTGTGGTCAACCCGGAGATCTGCTCGGGCCATCTGGAGTGGCGCGACCGCGACTGCCATTTCATCTTTGGCGATGTGGCGACCGCAACATTGGTGGAGCGCATCGAAGATGCCAAAGGCCCTCATTTCGAGATACTGTCAACCCGCTGCGCCACCGAGTTTTCCAACAACATCCGCAACAATAACGGCTTCTTGCGCCGCTCCCGCCCTGATGGGGTGAAGGATCGCCGCGACATGCAGTTCATGCAGAACGGGCGCAAGGTGTTCAAGGAGGTGCTGCCCATGGTCAGCGACCACATCACCCGGCATCTGAGCGACAGCGGCGCGTCACGCGACAATCTGAAACGGCTATGGTTACACCAGGCGAACAAATCGATGAACGATTTCATCGGTAAAAAGGTTCTCGGCCGCACCCCGACTGCCGAAGAGCAGCCCAACATCCTGCAGGAGTACGCCAATACTTCGTCGGCCGGATCAATCATCGCGTTTTCGCAGAACTCCGACGATATGGCCGATCAAGAGATGGGCCTTATCTGTTCCTTTGGCGCAGGGTATTCTGTCGGCTCAGTCCTGCTGCGCCGACATAGCTAAGCCGCGAGTTGGCCGCCTGATTGTCGCAGCCTCTGCGCCAGCAGCGATCAGGCGCTTTCTTCTTCGAGATGCAGTTTCATCTCCAGCAGGACCTGTTGCAGCAGCACGGTCTCGCGCAGCAACCGCTTTGCCTCATTCACAGTGATGATGCCATCGGCGATGGCTTCCTGATACTCGCTCATCAGAGTCGCAAACCGCTGACTGAGCGCAATCACGTCGGCATTCACACCGCCATTGCTCCGCGTCGCAGTTCCCTCTTCATCGTCAGAACTGGCGTATGACAGAGTGATATTCTTGAGGTCTGCAAGGGCCGCGGTCACATGCGGAAAAGATGCTGCACCTTCCAGCTTGGCGACAGAATCCACCGGCATGAAACGCTCGGCATGTTCGGCATTGTCGGAATAATAGCGGCCCAGCGTGGCCTTCGATTTGCCGGTTATCTGACAGGCAGCCTCAATGCCGACGTCCTTGACCAGGGCCTCAGTATGCTTCTTCAGGTACGTACAAATATCTGCCATGTAGTCTCACTAAATCGCGGCTCCCCGGGGCGGGGAACGAAATCATCAATTTCCCATGCTATTGTTTTATCTGAATTGCAATACTTGATCCATCCCTTGCGTTTTCAGGGATTTAACCAGTGTCCCCGATGCCATTTCTTGCATCCTTTGGGAAGAAGCACCTTTGTGAGTGAGGTTGGGCTTCTAACTATTGTCGAAGGCGACGCCTGCCTGTGTGCGTGGGCGTAAGGCGCCGCCTTCTGGTTTCTGCGTCCTTGTCGGTTTTTGTTCTATCCATCCCCAGGGCCTGCTGCGGCCCGGATCAGACAGAGCCCGTGCAAGGGCGCAATTCGTTTTTGCGGTTCACTCCTTTGAAACCAGAGGCTAAACCGCGAGCATGGCAAAGCTCTATTTTCACTACTCAACCATGAATGCGGGCAAATCGGCGGTGCTGCTTCAGGCCTCGCACAACTACCGCGAGAACAACATGGAAACCTACCTTCTGACCGCACGGATCGATGAGCGCGCCGGGCAAGGACGGATCGCCTCGAGGATCGGCATCAGCGAGACAGCAGATGTGTTTTCGGCGAATGATGATCTGTTCGAGCGGATCAAGACCCGTCTGGATCAAGGGAAACTGGCAAGCATCTTTGTTGATGAAGCGCAGTTTCTCTCTCCCGAGCAGGTCTGGCAGTTGGCCCGCGTGGTGGACGACCTGGGTGTCCCGGTCTTGTGCTATTGGCTGCGGGTCGATTTCCAGGGCAAGCTATTTCCCGGATCTGCCACGCTCTTGGCCCTCGCCGACGAAATGCGCGAAGTGCGTACCATTTGCCACTGCGGAAAGAAGGCGACCATGGTCATTCGTCAAGACGAGCAAGGCCGCGCCATCACGACGGGCGATCAGGTGCAGATCGGCGGCAATGAGACCTATGTTTCACTCTGCCGCCGTCACTGGCGTGAGGCCGTCGGCGATAGAGGAACCGCCTCCCGAGCCTGTTAAACAGGATTGGGTAGAGGCATGCCCGCCATAAAGGCAGCAACGTTGTCCAGGGCCATATGCCCCATATTCGTGCGCACTTCTTCCGTCGCGGTTCCCAGATGTGGTAGCAGGGTCACAGTATCCAGCTCTCGCAGGGCTTCCGGCACCTTGGGTTCGAACTCGTAGACATCAAGCCCCGCCCCGGCAAGCCGCTTGTCCTGCAACGCAGCAATCAAAGCGCTCTCTTTCACGATCTCGCCCCGGGCGATATTAATCAGATGTGCATGCGGCTGCATCGCGGCAAGAACGCCTTCATCAACCATGTGCAGCGTTTGGGGGCCGCCCGGCACCGCGACCACCAGAAAATCGACCTGAGAGGCCATCTCGACCACAGAGGCGCAGCGGGTAACAGGGTAGCCCGGCTCCTTTTCGCTGCGCGCGGTGTAAAGCACGTTCATACCAAAGCCAAAATGACAGCGCCGCCCGATGGCCGCACCGATACGGCCAAGGCCGATGATGCCAACGGTCTTGCCGGTCACGTGCTGCCCCAGCATCTGGGTCGGGTGCCAGCCCTCCCATTTGCCCGAGCGCACCAGCCGCTCCCCCTCGCCCGCGCGGCGTGCCGACATGAGGATCAGGGTCATGGCAATATCTGCGGTGGCATCGGTGACAGCACCGGGCGTATTCGTTACCGCGATACCGGCAGCCTCGGCTGCCTGTGTATCTATATGATTGTATCCCACTCCAAAATTGGCCAGCAAACGGCAGCGCGCATTAGGAACGCTCGACACCACATCAGCCGAGAACAGATCGCCAAGCGTCGGCATCACGACATCATAATCCCGCAGGGCACGCTCCATTTCCGTGCGGCTGAGCACGCCTGTATCAGGGCGAATATCCACATCGAATTCAGCCCGCGCCCGTGCTTCGACTGCGGCGGTCATCGGCCGTGTGATCCAGAGTTTCATGGGTCAATGCATCCTTCCGCCAAGGGGAACCGGTCCGTCGGGGCCAATCAGGCGGATCTCGCCCGCCGCATCCGGCAGTCCAAGAACCAGCACCTCGGACATGAATTTGCCAATCTGGCGGGGCGGGAAGTTCACCACGGCCAACACCTGTTTCCCCACCAGCGTTTCCGGCGTGTAGTGCGCGGTCACCTGAGCCGAGGTCTTTTTTTCACCGATCTCGTCGCCGAAATCGACCCACATCTTGATCGCCGGCTTGCGCGCTTCTGGATAAGGCTCTGCCCGCACCACCTTGCCGACGCGGATATCGACCTTCAGGAAATCATCAAAGGTAATCTCAGCCACCAGACAGCTCCTTGGATCGGTTGGCCGCTGCCGCCACCGCACGGGTCAAGAGGTCCGGAAACCCGGTCTCTTTGTCCATCAGAACCTCGAGCGCGGCCTGCGTGGTTCCATTGGGGCTGGTCACATTTATGCGCAGTTGCTCAGGGCTTTCGTCCGCCGCCTCTGCCAATGCCCCCGCGCCCGCCACAGTGGCCTTGGCCAACTGCATAGCCAGAGCCGCAGGCAGGCCCTGCGCCTCGCCAGCGGCGGCCATTGCTTCGATCAGGTGGAAGACATAGGCCGGACCAGATCCACTGACGCCGGTTACTGCATCCATTTGTTCTTCGGATTGCAGACGGACAGTCTGGCCGATGGCCGACAGCAAGGCTTCGGCCATATCGATATGGTGCTCACCGCTTTGGCCATTCCCGATTAGGGCCGTGATGCCGCGCCCGATGGCCGCAGGCGTGTTTGGCATGGCGCGCACGATCGGCGTCTTGTCCCCCAGCATGGCCTCATAACTCGCGCAGGAGATCCCTGCCGCCACCGAAATGAACAGTGTATCGCCATTGCCCAGCGCCTTGAGAGCTGGCAGCGCATCACCCATCATCTGCGGTTTGACAGCAATCAGAACGATGGCCGGATTTTCCGGAAGGCCCTGGTTGATCGCGACACCCGTGCCCTTCAGCCAGTCAGACGGATAAGGGTCAAGTACCCAGACCGACGATGCAGGCAACCCGCCCTCCAGCCAACCCGCCAGCATGGCCGAGCCCATCTTGCCGCAGCCCAGCAGAACGAGCCCCCGCCCAGCGATTGCATTCATGTCCATGGTTTTGCCCCCAGTGTTCGTTTCTCACCCTCGGGACACAGGTTTATGCGCGACCGTAGGCCTCTGCAATGGCCACCTGCAAAGACTCGCTTGGGGACTGGCCAGCCCAGGTTGTAAGTTGCACAGCCGGGTAATAGCGCTCGCTGTTGGACACGGCCGCATGGATCATCGCATCAATCTGGCTTGGGCTGGCCGCCTGACCACCCGACAGGATCAGACCATAGCGATAAAGCATGAGCTTGTGCTCGGCCCAATAGGTAAAGGCACCGGCCCAGCATTGGTCATTGATCAGGTTCAACAACTCATAGAGCTGCGGCAGCTTCTCCTCGGGCGGATCCATTTCAAAGCTGCAGACCAAACGCAGGGTTTCCTCAAAGCCAGACCAAGCCAAGGTGACCGAGTAGGTGCGCCACTGCCCTTCGACCGCCATGGCGATCTGATCATCGCCGATACGGTCGAAATCCCAGTCGTGGTGGGACGCGATGTTTTCGACGATGTCGATGGGGTGAATGTCGTCTTCCAGATGATGCTCGGATAGGGCCATGATGCCACCTCTCTGGTATCTAGCATGGGACCTCTACGGGCCCGCAAGAGCTAGCTTTGCGCTCAAAGGACCGGGGAGGCATCCCCGCTCCCATACTAGATATGGTGGCCGTGCAGGAGCAGGCTGGCAACCCTTTATTTGGGGATATCTGCAATAAGTTGTGGATGAAGTGAAAAGTGACCCAAAATGTCGGCAAGGTGCCTTGGGTACGTCTTGCAGGACCTGCATGAGTTAGGTGGCAGCCAAAGAGCGCCACCAAGAGGTTCATGAGAATGAGCCAATAAAAGGGCCTCCTGCGCTATGGGGCGCAGAAAAGCCCTTCTTGCTTTCTGCGACACACTGGCGCGGTCAGCCCTTCGACACCGCCTCCAGTGCATCAAGGCGAGCCTTCAGCGCTTCGTTTTCCTCGCGCGCTTTTTGCGCCATGGCACGCACTGCATCGAATTCCTCGCGGGTCACAAAATCGCGATCCGCCAGCCAGCGGTCGATCATGCTTTTCATCGCGGTTTCGGCTTCTTCACGCGCACCGTGGGCCACACCCATGGCATTGGTCATCAACTGGGAAATATCATCCAGGATCTTGTTGCGGCTTTGCATCGTTGTCTCCAATTCAGGCTTATGCCCTATATGGGCAACCTAAGGGCCATGGGCAAGCCATTGCCGAGCACCGTTGACTTCCCTTCCCCGGCAAAGGCATTGAGTGGCCATGCACGCGATGATCAAATTCCCCGACCTTTCGCCCGAGATTTTCTCCATCTCCCTATTTGGCATGGAGTTTGCTCTGCGCTGGTATGCATTGGCTTATATTTTCGGCATTTTGATAGCCTGGCGCCTTGCCGTTATGGCTTTGAAACGTCCTGCGCTCTGGCCCGGCGGACAATCTCCGATGCGGCCCGCCCAGGTTGAGGACTTGCTGACATGGATCATTCTCGGCGTCATCCTGGGCGGGCGCCTTGGCTTTGTTCTGTTCTATCAGCCCGAATACTACCTCGCAAACCCGTCGCAGATCCTGCGCATCTGGGAAGGCGGCATGGCCTTTCATGGCGGTTTGATCGGTGTTGTTCTGGCCTCATGGATCTACGCGAGCCGCCACGACATCCCAAAACTCCAGATAGCGGACCTTGTCGCATTTAGCGTGCCCTGGGGGCTGCTGCTGGGTCGGCTGGCAAACTTCATCAATGCTGAACTATGGGGCCGCCCGACCGACCTACCCTGGGGCGTTGCCTTTCCCGGTCAGGCTGCTCAGGACTGCGGGCAGGCGCTGGGAGAAATCTGCGCGCGCCACCCTTCGCAGCTTTATGAGGCAGCACTCGAAGGGTTGATCCTTGGCCTTGCCTTGCTTTGGCTTGTGTTCCGGCGCAAGGCCTTTCTCGCGCCGGGTCTTGCCCTAGGAACCTTCCTCGCAGGATATGGGCTTGCGCGCTTTGTGGTCGAATTCGTCCGCCAGCCCGATGCGCAATTTGTTTCTCCGGGCAACCCCCTTGGACTCGCGTTTCATTTGAATGGCTACGGGCTGACCATGGGACAAATGCTATCACTGCCGATGATCGCTCTTGGCCTTGCCTTTGCCTTCCATGCCGTGCGCAGCAAAAGGCCTGCGACATGAACCTGCTGAATCACCTCATCGCCCGCATCGACATTGACGGCCCCTTGAGCCTCGCTGACTATATGGCCGAGTGCCTGCTGAACCCGAAGTATGGCTACTATAGCACACGAGATCCTCTCGGCGCCTCGGGGGATTTCATCACTGCGCCCGAGATCAGCCAGATGTTTGGCGAGCTGATCGGGCTGTGCCTTGCGCAGACTTGGCTTGATCAGGGATGTCCTGCGCCTTTCACTCTTGCCGAGCTTGGCCCTGGTCGCGGCACGCTGATGGCAGATCTGCTGCGGGCCACCCGCGCCGTTCCCGGCTTCCACGACGCTCTGGATCTGCACCTTGTCGAGGCGTCGCCTGCCTTGCGGCAGCTCCAGTCCGACACACTAAAGGACTATGCGCCGAATTGGCATGACGGCATCGAGACCCTGCCGCAGCAGCCCCTGTTCGCGGTGGCAAACGAGTTTTTCGACGCCCTGCCAGTACGCCAGTTCCTGCGCGACGGGATCGGCTGGCGGGAAAGACGCGTCGGCCTTTCGGATGGGGCGCTCTCTTTTGGGCTTGGTCCGATTGTGGAACAGTCGGCGCTCAGCCACCGCATTGAAGACACACAAGATGGCGATCTGGTTGAGCTCTGTGAGGCCGCCGCTCCGATCACTGGAGCCATCTCGGAGCGAATTGCCGCCCATGGCGGTACAGCGCTGATCATAGACTATGGCGATTGGCGCTCGCTGGGAGACACGCTACAGGCCTTAAGGAATCACGCGCCTTGCGACCCGCTGGAGGCGTCTGGCATGGCCGATCTGACCACCCATGTGGACTTTGAAACCCTATGCGTTGCTGCAGAATCCGCAGGATGCGCCTTTTCGCGTCTCACCCCGCAAGGCGTCTTCCTTGAACGCCTTGGCATCACTGACCGCGCGCGCGCCCTTGCCGCGGCGCTGCAGGGTGACGCACTGAAGAACCTAATTGCAGCACATAGGCGGTTGACGCACCCCGAGGAAATGGGAAACCTGTTCAAAGTGCTGGGCCTTTACCCCGCCACCGCGACACCTCCACCGGGGCTGCAGTCATGACTCTGGAAATTCTTACATCGGACCTGCTGTCGCCGCTCCGCCACGGGTTTTTCACCCGCCGCGGCGGTGCATCCTCCGGCATTTTTGAGGGTCTGAACTGCGGTCTAGGGTCCTCCGACCAACGTCAGGCAGTCGAGCTTAACCGAGCACGGGTGGCAGCAGCCATGCAGGTTTCTCCGGAGCATCTGGCGCGGGTGAACCAGGTGCACTCCGCAGACGTAGCCGTGATTCAAGAGGCTACAAAACCGCCTGTTTCCGCAGATGCCATGGTCACGAACGTTCCCGGCATTGCCCTGTCAATTCTGACGGCAGACTGTCAGCCCGTTCTCTTTGCAGACCAGGAAGCCGGAGTGATTGGCGCTGCCCATGCCGGTTGGCGGGGCGCGCTGGATGGCATCCTTGAAGCGACAATCGACGCGATGGTGAACCTGGGCGCCGAACGAGAGCGCATCAAAGCCGCAATCGGCCCGACGATCTCGCAAAATGCCTACGAGGTGGGGCCGGAATTCTTTGAAGATTTCATGGCGGAAAACCCTGACAATGCCCGTTTCTTTGCCAATGGTACGGGCGACAGGTTCCTTTTTGATCTGCCTGGCCTTGGTCTTCAAAGACTTCGCAGTGCCGGCATCGCTGAGGCCGAGTGGACCCGCCATTGCACCTACAGCGACCCGAAACGGTTCTACTCCTACCGGCGTACAACCCATGAAGAACAGGCCGACTATGGCAGACTGATGTCCTGCATTCGCCTTTAGGCCCAGCGCGACAGCGGCTCCTTCCCCGCGGAGATCTGCTCTTTCCCAATGCACGGGGCAGTGCATCTCCTGACTCCCTAGGGGCCAACGAAGGTGACGCCGACCGCGCGTTCTGCCGGGCCTTTTCCATGCCTGCGCCATATTCGCGACGCATTGATTACCGATAAAGGGTCTCGAACCGAGACGGTCTAATACGGAAACGGCAGGAGCCCTCAATGAAAGCCAGAACCCGATTCCTCGCATCGATTGTTGCGACTGCCAGAACTGAGGCCTGCGTGATGCCATGGCAAAGAGGCCCGGTGCGTGCCGCAACCATCGGGCGGCGCAGGGCGAGCCTATGTCTTTGCAGATATGCCTGAGAATAGCGTGCACATCCGAAGCGCGAATTCTCCGACAGCAATCCGAAAAGCAGAACGCTCGGGGCTGATTTTTTGCGACCACTTTCTTTCCTTGTAGGGTTTTCTTCAGGAATGAATGGTCCTCTGTGCGGTGGGAGCGGTATCGATGCCTTGCGCGCTTGATCCGTCTGAGCGTTCGGTTTCGTTCTGGCAGGTGCCTGCCAGGGCGCCATGTTTCGGGCGCGATGTGAAGTGAGAAAGGCCTGACGTCATGAATACGCCACAATCGTTACAACACGCGGCTGCAGCAGCCGCGGAAGCGACGGCTCTGTTGCAGGATCCTGCCGCTCTGCGCATGACGAACAGACCACAGTTGCGCCGCTATGAGGTGAGCGCACTTCTGTCCAATGGCAGTATTGCAGAAACCCGCCACATCGCCCCCGCCCTTCCGCTTTTCGAGAACGCCTTTTGTGCTTTTTCGCGCGGCTCTCTGGTGCAGACCGACATGGGCCCTGTCGCCGTGGAGGACCTGTGGCCGGGAGACCGGATTGCGACACAAGACGGCAAGCATCAACCGCTGGTCTGGAAAGGCTCTACAAGTCTGGTGCCGGCCCGGGCAGATTCCAAAGGCCAAAGACACCCCCTCACAAGTTTCATGGCTGATAGCTTTGGAATGCAAAAGCCAATGTCTTGTGTCGTCGCCGGTCCGGCCGCCAGGCTGCTTTGTACACCACCCCATTTGCGCGCAAACGCTCAGGACACGGAACTCCTTACGCCCGTACAGGCGTTTCAGGACGGCATGAATATTTTTGAAACCGCACCGCCGACAGCGATCGAGCTATATCACCTCTGCCTGCCTGCACACGCCGTGATCCAGGTCGGAGGGCTTCCTTTCGAAAGCTATCATCCGGGGCCGAATGCGCTGCATCTGGTCAGCTACCCGATCAAAACACTGTTCCTGAACATGTTCAGCCATGCTGACTGTATCGCGGACTTTGGCCCTTTGGCATTCGAACGCGCTGATACCTAGGTCACGACGAGTCAGTTGCTGGCGCTAGCTCTCAAGCCCACGCGCGCCTCAGGCCTCACGCGCTAGACGATCTTCCAAAACGTCAAAGGGCACACCCGGCTCGTCCTTGGCGCCGCGGATCACCAATGACGTCTTTACACTGGCGACATTCGGGGTGGTCAGCAACTCCCCCGTCAAAAAGCTCTGAAAGGTACTGAGGTCGGGTGAGACGCATTTCAGGATAAAGTCCACCTCGCCGTTCAACATGTGGCACTCCCTCACCAACGGCCAGCTGCGGCATTTTTCCTCAAACGCGCTTAACTCTGCCTCGGCCTGACTTTCAAGACCTACCATGGCGAAGACCTGTACCTCAAAGCCCAACTCGCGACTGTTGACCTCTGCGTGATAGCCCCGGATCAATCCGGCTTCTTCAAGAGCCCTCACGCGCCGCAGGCAGGGCGGTGCCGAAATACCAACCCGTTTGGCAAGCTCAACATTGGTCATGCGCCCGTCGGCCTGCAGCTCCGACAAAATCTTGCGATCAATCGGATCAAGGCGTGTAGTGACCATTGTGAAGGCTCCCGTCTTTTTTCGTTTCTTATATCAGCGCCAATGCAGCGCGCAATAATATTTCACCGCGGCGAAATATTCTTTGCGGCAGAAGAATTCAAGCGGCCTAAGATAACGGCACCGTCATGAAGACAATGCCGGGGGTTTAAGCGCCCCTGCTCTAACGCTATATGCGGTTCCTGATGGCGGCATGACCGCTTGGCAATGCATCTGGGGAATCAAAATGAGCGAAACGCGCCACACCAAGGTATTGATTATTGGATCGGGTCCGGCTGGCTATACGGCCGGCGTCTATGCGTCGCGCGCGATGCTGGAGCCCATCCTTGTGCAGGGTATCGAACCAGGTGGCCAGCTGACCACCACCACCGAGGTCGAGAACTGGCCCGGCGACACAGAGGTTCAGGGCCCCGACCTGATGGTGCGGATGCAGGATCATGCCAAGGCGATGGGATGCGAGATCATCGGCGACATCGTCACCGATCTTGACCTCAGCGAGCGCCCCTTCACCGCCACGGGCGACAGCGGCACCACCTACACCGCCGATGCCGTGATTCTGGCAACCGGAGCCCGCGCCAAATGGCTGGGCCTGCCGTCAGAGGAAAAGTTCAAGGGCTTTGGCGTATCGGCTTGTGCGACGTGTGATGGGTTCTTCTACCGCGGGCAAGAGATCGTCGTGATCGGCGGCGGCAACACTGCCGTGGAAGAGGCGCTGTTCCTGACCAACTTCGCCTCCAAGGTCACGCTGATCCACCGCCGCGACGAGCTGCGTGCCGAAAAGATCCTACAGGACCGGCTGATGAAGAACCCCAAGATCGAGCCCCTGTGGTTCCACGAGCTGGATGAGGTGGTCGGCTCCGACAGCCCGCTGGGCGTCGAAGCCGTGAAGGTCAAGAACGTGCAAACCGGTGAGATTTCCGAAATCCCCTGCAAGGGCGTCTTTGTGGCCATCGGCCATGCCCCTGCGACAGAACTGGTCAAGGACGTGCTTGAGCTGCACAACGGCGGCTATGTCAAGGTAAAGCCCGGCTCGACCGAAACCTCTGTTCCCGGCGTTTTTGCAGCAGGTGACCTGACCGATCACAAGTACCGTCAAGCGGTGACATCCGCCGGCATGGGCTGCATGGCAGCATTGGACGCCGAACGCTTCCTTGCCGAGCAGGACTAAGCCACACCGTTATCCGTCAGCACCAGCCCCTCAGGACAAGTGCTGACGGAATTGCCCTCTCGTGGGCACTCTCTCCTTTCCAATTCTTCAAGCCTTACCCAAGCGAAGACGGCGTGGCCGGCCCGCCAACTGAGGCCGTTCACCCACCTGCCCCCCGAGTTTGATCAAGGTACCGTCCCGACTTTGACCACTCACGGGACACAGTGTTCCATTTCTACGAGGATTGGGAAAACAGCGGACTTAAATCCACCAGCCAACACAATAAAAGCTTCAAATCAGCATGCTCATATGCAAAGCGTTCATCCGTGAACATACTTTGAGTCGTCAATGCCAACCACCACACCACCCAGCTCGCCGGAGGAGGAGGATCTCCTGTTTCGGATGCTGCGCCAGCTTGAAGCGGCTCCGGACGCCCCCCAGCGTGCGACTGCTAAGGCTTTGGGTGTGTCCCTTGGTCGCCTGAACGCCGCTTTGCGGGCAGCAGCCGATAAAGGGCTGGTGAAGATTACCGAACGCGATGGCCCCGACAGGCGCCAGCGCTTTGCCTACGAGATCACGACCCGGGGCGCGGCAGAGCAGATTCGCCTCAGAGACAATTTCCTGATCCGCAAATTCGCCGAGTATGACGCTCTGCACGCGGAGCTCACCGGCACGACCAGCGGCCTAGAACCTTTCAAGCATAGGACCAAATTCATGGACAACAACCTTGCCCCCATTCCCGAGCTATTTGTCTCCTACGACAGCGCACAAAAATTGAAGGTCGAGGCGGCAGATCTTACCAGCCACGACCTGACACCGCGCCAGATCTGCGATCTGGAACTCTTGATGAACGGTGGCTTCAACCCGCTGAAGGGCTTCCTGAGCGAAGCAGACTACGACAGCGTGGTGGAAAACATGCGCCTGGCAGATGGTACGCTCTGGCCGATGCCGATCACGCTGGATGTGTCCGAAGACTTTGCCGACACCATCGAATTGGGTCAGGACATCGCCCTGCGTGACCAAGAAGGCGTCATCCTCGGAACGATGACTGTGACTGACAAATGGGAGCCGAACAAATCGCGCGAAGCCGAAAAGGTCTTTGGCGCCGATGACGAAGCTCACCCGGCAGTGAACTATCTGCACAACACCGCGGGCAAGATCTACCTCGGCGGTCCCGTGACCGGCATCCAGCAACCTGTTCACTATGATTTCCGCGGTCGTCGCGATACCCCGAACGAGCTGCGTGCCTACTTCCGCAAGATGGGCTGGCGCAAGGTCGTGGCCTTCCAGACCCGCAACCCGCTGCACCGCGCCCACCAGGAGCTGACTTTCCGCGCCGCGCGCGAAGCCCAGGCCAACCTGTTGATCCACCCCGTTGTGGGCATGACCAAACCGGGCGATGTGGATCACTTCACCCGGGTGCGCTGCTACGAGGCGGTTCTGGACAAGTATCCGGCGGCCACCACTTCGATGAGCCTTTTGAACCTTGCCATGCGCATGGCCGGTCCGCGTGAAGCGGTTTGGCACGGGCTTATCCGCGCAAACCACGGCTGCACCCACTTCATCGTCGGCCGCGACCACGCCGGCCCCGGCAAAAACTCCGCCGGCGAAGACTTCTATGGCCCATATGACGCGCAGGACCTTTATCGCGCGCATCAGTCGGAAATCGGCTGCGAAATGGTGGACTTCAAGCACATGGTCTATGTGCAGGAACGCGCCCAGTACGAACCCGCCGACGAGATCGCAGACAAGGATGACGTGACCATCCTCAACATCTCGGGCACCGAGCTGCGCCGCCGTCTGGCCGAAGGCCTGGAAATCCCCGAATGGTTCTCCTTCCCCGAAGTGGTGGCCGAGCTGCGCAAGACCAAGCCACCGCGCAGCCAGCAAGGCTTCACCGTCTTCTTCACCGGCTTCTCAGGTTCTGGCAAATCCACCATTGCGAACGCTCTAATGGTCAAACTGATGGAGATGGGCGGTCGTCCGGTTACGCTGCTGGATGGCGATATCGTTCGCAAGAACCTGTCGTCTGAACTGGGCTTTTCCAAAGAGCACCGGGACCTCAACATCAAGCGCATCGGCTATGTGGCCTCCGAAATCACCAAGAACGGCGGGATTGCCATCTGCGCGCCGATCGCGCCCTACGCGGCCACCCGCCGCCATGTGCGCGAAGAGATCGAGCAATACGGCGCATTCGTGGAAGTCCACGTTGCAACCTCCATCGAAGAGTGCGAACGCCGCGACCGCAAAGGCCTCTACAAGCTCGCCCGAGAAGGCAAAATCAAGGAGTTCACCGGTATCTCGGATCCGTATGACGTTCCGCAGAATCCGGAACTGAGCGTCGAGACAGAGAATGTCGACGTGGACAACTGCGCCCACCAGGTTCTCTTGAAGCTGGAAAGCATGGGCCTGATCAGCGCCTGATCCTGATCGCCCCTGTCACATTTTCTATCGGCCCGCCCATTGGCGGGCCGAATGCGTTGCAGCCGCGTGAAGAGGCAATTCAATCTTTTGTGAGTGCGATTTTCAGCTTAGACACGGCGGGGCAGTTTGGATTTTCGGAGGCGCACCATGGTTGCCCCTATCAAGGCACATGTTTTTACCGACACCACGGGGCAACCTTTTCTGAAGCAATCCCCCGGCTGTAGTCCGCATGTAAGAAACGTAACCTTCACCTTCGGCACTGCGGTACCGGATGACACCGACGTCCTGATTTCCTTCAACCGGGCCTCCCACACGATCAAGACACATGTGCCCAAGGAACGCACGATATTCATTGCCGCCGAGCCGGATGTCATCCACCCTTATAGCTGCCGTTTTCTCAACCAGTTCGGACTGGTTCTGACCACCACGGAAAAGCCTCTTGCTGCGGAAAAACGGCACCGGGCCGTGTGCTGGTACTGGTGGGCCGGGTACGATTTCTCGGGCAACCATGCGCACCGTGGATATGATTGGTTCAAAACTCTGACGCCACCTGAAGACAAACAGGACAAGATCGCGATCGTTACGTCGAACAAGGTGCACACCGAATACCATCGCAAACGCATGCGGCTCGTCGACACACTGATTGAGCAGATCCCAGAGCATATCGAGATTTATGGCCGTGGCTTCAAACCCATCGGCGACAAGGCCGATGCCCTCCTGCCCTACAAATACAATCTTGCCGTCGAGAATGGCGAAGGGCCACATGTCTGGACAGAAAAGCTGACAGACCCGTGGCTGTGCTGGTCTTTTCCATTCTACGCAGGGTGCAGCAACGTGGGCGAATACTGCCCAAAGGATAGCTTTGAGCTGATCAACCTCGACGATCCGGTGGCAGAAGCCAGCAGGATGGTTCAGGAAATCCAGAACGGTCGTTGGGAAGCAGCGCAATCTGCCATCGCTTCTGCCCGCGAAACAGTCCTGGAAGAAGAGAACATCATGGTACTGATGGCAAATCTTGCACAGGAAGCTGCCCATCGGTCGACAAAGCCAAGGTCGTCGCACCCGCATTACATCTGGTCAGAACGGTCCCTTTGGCCCGAAGAAGGCTGCCGGGGCAGCCTGCCGGAATGGATGCTGCGCAATGCCATTCTCATGTTTGCGCCCGAGGCCGAGCTCAAGACGCGACGCCTCCGGGACTGGTATGAAGTCAAGAAATCCGAACGCCGGGCGCGCAAGCTGGCAAAAACGGAGAGGCCGCAATAGCCGACGCTTCGCACGTGTAGGTGAAAGAAGCTACCCTCAAAGGTTGTCGCGCAGAGCCTTGGCTGCACGCCCCAACAGATCTCCGAAATGGGCTGCAGCGTCTTTTTGACGACGCAAGGCAGGCAGGCGACGCTCGTAGTCCTCTGCGCTCACACTTCGAATTGCGGCCTCCAGATCGGCGCGATCCTTGCAAATGATCATCGCCTCCGGCTCAAAGTACTCCTCGATATTGGAGCACCCCCAGTAGATCGGCACGGTCTCACACAGGATCGCGTCAATGAGTTTTTCCGTGAAGTAATTCGGCTCCTGGACGTTTTCGATCACAACAGAATAGCGAAAGGGTGCCAGACCATCCGATTTGGCCTCAAACGGCTCGTACCCTCTACCCAGAACCCTGGCCGGAACGCCTTCGCGCTGGAGATATTCCACCACCTGATGGCGAAGTTTATGGCCGGGGTGGTCGCGCTTGGCGGAGGCTATGAGAGACAGATCCTCAGTCTTCTGAATGTCCAGATCCTGCCAGCCCGGCACCCATGTGGATCCAAAGGGAAGAGAAACACCATTGGGCAAGCGCGCCAGAAGGCCTTGATCATAGCTGAAAACGCGAAAGAAACGCCGGTAAGTAAGGCGCAACAGACGGTGATGGGCCGCCGACATGATCTTGGGCTCAATGATCATCAGGGACACTCTTGCCCGGCAGTGCCAACTGAGTTGGAAATGCATTTCCCGCTTGGCAAAGACAATCAGATGATCATCTGGCCCGAGATCCCCCACGACGCCCCCGATTAGACGCGCAGGACATCCGAGCGGCCAGTGCAGCTCACTTAGCGGGCGCGATGTCAATCTACGGTCAAGCTTGCCACCGTAGGGTAGAATGGCAATTGCGGGTTCGCTCATATTGGCAGGCCTTTGGAAACTGGCTGCAGATGCGGCCAAAATACATGTCGCGTCAAGCCTCGGTTGGCAGATCAACCGCGCCTCGCATAAGGACAAAACCTTGACCTGCCACGCGCACACCCGTTGGCGCATCAGCCGACCCGACGCGCGTGACCCGCGCATGACCGGGGCGATTCATCCCATGGCCCTGTTCTGCCGCAAAACTGTCCTTCTGCATCAGGCCATGTTTCCACAGATAGGCCGCCATCGCACCGGTGGCCGAGCCCGTAAAAGGATCCTCCGGCGGGCTGGGTGGTGCCATTAGCAGGCGGGAATAGGTGTCCCCTGCCGCGCTTGCCCCCTCCAGCGCCACCAGGAAGGGCTCCATCATGTCGGTGCCTGCCGCCCCCAGTGATGCGGTCAGGCGCGCCAGGGCCTCCACATCCAGTCGCGCCGCATCAAGCGCCGCACGGTCCTTCAGAACGGTGATGCAGAAGGGCAACCCGGTGGAGACCTTTTGCGGCGCGCCCACGATGGCCTCCACGGGTAGCGAAACGGCAGCGGCCACCAGCGCGGGATCCGGCCTCTCGCCGAACTGCGGCGCAACCTGCGTCATCTCGATCAGATCGCCATTGACCTGCACCGGAACGATGCCCGCGCCGGTCTCCAAGGTCACCGAACTGCCCTTGGTCAATCCGCGATCCTTCAGGGCTGCTACGGTCGCCAGGGTCGGATGACCGGCAAAGGGAATTTCCCGGCTGGCCAAGAAATAGCGCACCTTGATGTCCGCCACATCAGACGGGCCGGTGAAGGTGCATTCCACCAGGGAGGTCTCCCGCACGAAACTGGTGCAGACCTCCACCGGCAGGCTGGCACCATCATGGACAACAGCACAGCCGTTGCCACCAAAGGGGCGATCCGAAAACGCATCGACCCAATCGAACTGAAATTCCGCCATGGTGTTTCCTATCTCATCAGAGGGTTCAATCGCCAACCTTGCGGAGGTTCCTTTGGGGTCCCATAAGCTGTTTTACGATCTCTTTCTTGTTAATGCGAGGAAGGTTTTTCAGCCGGACTGCTCCGGGCGTTTTCATTCTGTCGGAGAAACTTCCCGTATTGATAGCGGACTCCAAGATTTCAGGTTGCACCTTGATCGCCATGAAGGCTTCCCAATAACTGCCAGAAGAGGGAAGGCCCAGCGTGTCCCAGGGCCTTTTGATCAACTCCATGACCCTCAGTTCGTATTCCTCCAACTCAACACCAAATGTTTCGCGAAAGGCCTGCTGCCAAGACCGCCCCTTCCCGAGCCTGCGCCAGAAATCAAAGAGCACATGATGACCTTTCTCATCGGCAAGAATGCGAACCGCCAGTTGTGACAAGGCGTATTCCTCGGCGCTCATGACGGCCTCGGAATACCTCAAATCGCGAAGATCTCGCTTCGCCCTGAGAGACCAGTTCCGCAATTGAAACAGGGCAGGCTGATCGATCCCGAAATGGATGTCCGCATATTGCGCTTCAATGACCTTCGCGGCTCCTTCCACCATCCACAAAGGCCCCATCAGGCGGTTCTGAGTTTTTACATCGCGCGCAGAGGTGCGGGTGCCGCTCAACTCGGCCTGGACGATATGCATGTATTCATGTGCCATGAGCCGACCCAGCCAAGTGAAGGCTTGGGCGTACCATTCCGCATCTGTTCCATCATACGGGCGCCAACAGAAGTACATCCAATCTGGAAAGGCCGCACCATAATAGGCATATTCACCATCGCAGCGCATTCGGATTGCCGAATGGAATTTTGATCGCGCGGTCGTTATTTCGGCCTCAATCTGGACCGCATGAGTTCGCAGCGTCTTCCAGTCATCCCCGGCCGCGATGCCGATATTTCCGGCCAGAACGACACCATGCACCCGACGCATGTACGTCTTCACCGAGTCGTAGGCTTTTTGAATTCCGGCCTCCGCCACTTCGGAATTTGCCAGCAGTTTCAAAGGCTGCGCCGAAGGTCGAAATTCCGCGATACGGGAATCGATGAGAGGCAGCTCCCTGCACCAGTGAATGGCTGTGGCCCTGCTCAGCGTCGGCAAATCCTTCAGTCGGGGGAGAAATCGATGCCCTTGCTCTGCCTGCAAGGCATCCGACGCCCGCGCCGTCTTCTTTCCGAAAATACCATCAATCGGCCCGGGATCGTATTCCAGGGCGGCCAGCTGCCTTTGCACACATTCCACAAAAACATCCGCTCTTACCGGCAACGCCAATACTGACGCCAAAGCGGAGGCCACAAAAAGGCGCAATAGCCCACGGGCAATTGTCGTGCCGATCAAGAAATCCATTCTCCAAAAATACTTCAGGCCTCCCATGTGGAGGCCTGAGCAACAATTAATCAAGTGTTTTCCGAAACTGCCCGGCTCAGTGAACCGTGACGGGCGACAGGTCGTTCTGGCGGGCCAGCACAAAGGCCATGCGGCGGTCGGCGACAAGCGCCAGCTGCTCGCCTTCGGCGTCATGCACCGCATAAAGCTGCTTACGCCCCTGAGCTCCGGCCTGCACATCGGCGGGAAGATCCGCAACATCCACGGCCTTCACATAAACGATCCGCTTCCCGGTCTCGTTGAAATCGAACGGTGTATGCATCTGAGTTACCCCTTACGAATGTTGATGGTCTGAACAACGGTTTCCGGGCGGGCGCGAGTCAGGTCGACGTGCAACAACCCGTTTTCCATCAGCGCCTCGCCCACTTCGACCCCATCTGCGAGAACGAACATGCGCTGGAACTGACGCGAAGCAATGCCACGGTGCAGGAAGACACGACCGTCGCTATCGTCGCCTTGACGGCCACGGATCACCAGTTGCCGGTCTTCCACTGTGATGGAAAGATCCTCCTCGGCAAACCCGGCAACGGCCAGGGTAATGCGATAGGAATGATCCGAGGTCTGCTCGATATTATAGGGGGGATAGCCCTCGTTGCCCGACTTCGCCGAGCGTTCCAGAAGGCGTTCAAGCTGCTCGAACCCCAACATGTGCGGGTATGAGCCCAAGGTAAGTTTCGACACGTGTTTCGTCCTTTGTTCGAAAGCGACGGATAGTCTTGCGGCCCCGGTTCGGGCACCGCCCTTACAGAATATGGTAACTTCCCTTGAATTCTCAAGAGTGTGCATGGCTAGGACTAGCCCAAAAGCCGTTAACAAAGTATCCTGCAACTCCCATCATTCATCAGCTACCCGAGTCGCCAATGAACGCCCCCACCGATATCTCGATGAAGACCGACGAAGTGTTGAAGGTTGAACTTGAGGTGTTTCGCAGACAGCACCGGGATCTGGACGAGGCCATCACCGCCCTTCAGGAACGCGGCACGGCAGATCAGCTGACCATCCGGCGGCTGAAGAAACAGAAGCTGATCCTGAAAGACAAGATCGCCCTGATCGAAGACCGGCTGACCCCGGATATTATCGCCTGATCGCTGGAACCTGTCGTGAAACACGGTAAGCCGCGGGAACCCTCCAGGCAGGGGGAAACTCCCGCGCCTTTTCCGGGTCGGCAGCTTGGCTGCCGCTGGCAAAAGTCTTGGGTCCTGTAGGGCGCCTCAGCGCGCTGCAGCACCGCCATGCAGCCCTGTCGGATAACGTGAATAGGTCGTTTCACCGCTTCTTGCTCCCAGCATTACCCTTTGCGCAGCCCTCGTCCCTCATTGCCGCATTGCACCGCAGGCGACTTCGACTATAGTGCGCGCTCCTTCCACCAGAGCAGGTCCTGCGCGGCCTGCGGCATGACAGGACCGGATCACATGCCTGACACCCCTGCCGATATCAAAGTGGGCATCATCATGGGCAGCCAGTCGGATTGGCCCACATTGAAAGAAGCCGCCACCATCCTGGATGAGTTGGGCGTGCCATTCGAGGCGAAGATCGTCTCAGCGCACCGCACGCCGGACCGGCTGTGGACCTATGGCAAGACCGCCGCCGAACGCGGGCTGCAGGTGATCATCGCCGGTGCCGGGGGCGCTGCGCATCTGCCGGGCATGGTGGCCTCCAAGACCCGCGTTCCGGTGGTTGGCGTCCCGGTCCAGACCCGTGCGCTGTCTGGGGTGGATTCGCTTTATTCCATCGTACAGATGCCAAAAGGCTTCCCGGTTGCCACCATGGCTATCGGCGCTGCGGGTGCTGCCAACGCCGGTCTGATGGCCGCCGGGATCCTGGCCTTGCAGGATCCCGCCCTTGCGCAGCGACTGGACGATTGGCGCGCAGCGCTCTCAGCCTCCATCCCCGAGGAGCCGAGCGATGACTGATCCTTTGCAGCCCGGCGCCACCATCGGAATCCTGGGAGGCGGCCAGCTGGGCCGCATGCTCTCGGTCGCGTCCTCTCGTCTCGGCTTTAGAACGCATATCTTTGAACCCGGTACGAACCCGCCCGCAGGCGATGTCGCTCACAGGGTGACGACCGCTCCTTACGAGGATGAGGCAGCGCTGACCGCCTTTTCTAAGTCGGTTGATGTGATCACCTACGAGTTCGAGAACATCCCAACAGCGGCACTGGACATTCTGGAACGACACCGTCCTATCCGTCCCGGTCGTGAAGCGCTACGCGTCTCGCAAGACCGGCTGACCGAGAAGGCCTTCCTTCAGGATCTGGGTCTGAAAACGGCCCCCTTTGCCGATATTGCAAGCCAGTCTGACCTCGATGCTGCCTTGGAAATGATCGGCGCCCCAGCAATCCTAAAGACGCGTCGTTTCGGCTATGATGGCAAGGGGCAGGCCCGTATCAAGTCCGCCGGGGATGCTGCACCAGCACTTGCATCTTTGGCAGGCGCAGCGGCCATCCTTGAGGGCTTCGTGGATTTCAGCCACGAAGTTTCGGTCATTGCCGCCCGCAGCCCAAGCGGCGAAGTTGCGTGTTTTGATCCCGGTGAAAATGTCCACCGGGACGGGATACTGCATACCACCACTGTGCCAGCCCGCCTGAGCCAGAGCCAGCGCATGGATGCGGTGCTGATCGCCGCCAAGATCCTGAATGCGCTCGACTATGTGGGCGTGATGGGGGTGGAGTTGTTCGTCACCCAACAGGGTCTCATCGTGAATGAGATCGCGCCGCGTGTGCATAACTCGGGCCATTGGACACAGAACGGCTGCGCCATCGACCAGTTCGAACAGCACATCCGCGCCGTCGTAGGCTGGCCCCTCGGGGACGGACAGCGCCACAGCGACATTGTGATGGAGAACCTGATCGGCGCCGATGTGGAGCGCATTCCAGAACTCTCGCGCGAGCGCGACTGCGCTATCCATCTATACGGCAAGGCCGAGGCCAAGCCCGGGCGCAAGATGGGACACATCAACCGGATCATCCGGACCAAGTAACCGCTGCGCTTCGCAACTCAGTGGCGAAATCCGCCCCAAGCGGGTTTCGCGCGCAGCAAAGAGGGCCCGCATGCCGGGCAGGATGCGCTGCGCCATCTCCTCTAGCTCTGCTGTATTACACCAAGAACCGGGCGGCTACGTCACCACTCATGTAGCTGACGCGTCCTCCGGACAGGGTTGCCGCGACACGGCCATTGTCTTTTTCCAGGATCACGATGTCTGCACGCTTGCCAGCGGCAAGATCGCCTCGGTCATCCAGCCCCAAAACAACTGCAGGCCCCTTCGACACCAGTCTCCAGGCGTCGACCAGATCTAGAAGCCCTGTGCGCGCCAGCATCAAGGCTGCACGACGTGGACTGGGATAGTGATAATCCGACGCCAGTGCATCACACAGACCCATTGCGATCAACTCAACCGCCGAAACGTTGCCCTTGTGCGAGCCACCGCGCACCACGTTGGGAGAGCCAAGGATGATGTAATCGCCCCCGGCCCGTGCAGCCTCTGCCGCGTCAAGAGTTTCCGGAAACTCGCTGATCTTCACTCCACGCTCGCGCCAAAGGGCGCGGGCATTGGCACTGTCATCGTCATGGCTGCCCATGCGCACGCCCATGGCGGCGAGCTCGGCACAAATGGCATCCAAAGCCGCCGGAACCTCGGCCGTACGTGCATGCATGTCTTTCAACATCTGCCAATGGACATCCGGGTTGCGTCCCGCCTTCAATGCCTGCCCCACAAGGCGCGGCGGCTTCTTTCCATCAGCCAGCCGGTCATGGGGCAAGTGATCATTAAAGACCACGTAGGACACACCTGTGGCGGCGATGCGCCCCGGTAGGTCCGCATAATCCCCAAGCATATGAGTCTCAAACCGAAGTTGTGCCTGTATGTCGGTCACAACGCGTTCCTTGACGGAGGCGATTGCAGCAAAGACCTCATCGGCGTAGTCGGGGCTGCGCAGCCCACCTTCCCAACTGTGAAACTGAGCCAGAACCGCCGTCGTGATTCCGTTTGCGGCAAGTTCGGCCTCGGCGGCGATGACGCCTTCATCCATCTGCTTCATCGCCCCGCGCCTCGGCGCCAGGTGGCGTTCGAAACCATCGCCATGCAGGTCGATGATACCCGGCAGTACCTGATAGCCGGACAGATCAACAGCGCGACCAGTCGCCCCAGAGGCGACGCGCCCCTCTGCGATGGTCAGTTCTCCATTGTTGACAAGCCCTTCCGGCAACAGGACATCCGCGCCCTGAAGGGTCAATTCTAGGGTCTTCACGCGCTGTATCCTCTACCGCTTCGCCGCTGCTGCGGACCTGTCATCGCACAGCCTTTCTGGCAAGCCAAGCACCGCCTTCCAAAGCGCGTATTTAGGGTGCCGCCCATCGTGGCACTTGAAGTGAACCCGTGCCCATTCACCATCGGGGCTTCATTCACCATGGCTGAAAGCGCTTCGGGCGAGGCCCCGCTCGCCAAAACCGCAACGAAGCCCCTTGCATCACATCCGTAGTCAGAAACGCATTCCGAAATCCGTTTTCACCGTTTCGGAGCCGACCAGATTACCAAGGCGATGCCGCCGAGGACCGCAACCGTGCCGACCATCAATCGCAGCCCCACTGGCTCTGCCAGAACGAGCGCGCCGCCGATGATGGCGATCACGGGCACGCTCAGCTGGATTGTTGCCGCCGTTGCGGGCTGCAGCTGCGGCAAAACACGATACCAAAGAGCATAGCCAAGGCCAGAGGTCACGGCGCCCGACAGGACAGCGAGAGCAACGCCCGACCATGTGAGGCGCAAATCTGAAAGCGTCAGCAGCACGAAGGGGACCATCATGGCCGTTGCCACAAGAAAATTCATCGCGCTGGCTTGCAGGGGATCACGGGCTCCTCGCCCCAACAGGGTGTAGGCTGCCCATCCAAGGCCACTCGCGGCCATCAGCAGCGAGGCCCCCAATGGGACATGCACCGGGCCACTGGGCCAGACAACATAGGCGAGGCCCAAGAAAGCGACGCTCGCCCCCAGGATCTGCCCTGCACCGGTTCGATTGCCGGTCAGTGCCCCCCAGCCAAACATCGAAATCTGGACGACGCCAAACAGAACCAGCGCGCCAAGACCTGCATCAAGCCCCTGATAGGCAAGACAAAAACCGATCATGTAGAGGGTCAGAGCCGCACCGCCCTTGAGGGCATCCCACCGGTTCACTATTGGTGCATCAGAAACGGTTCTAGAGCCGAGCAGGCTCTGCCTCCAGCGCAGGAGAAGCAACATGGCCGCCCCTGACGCCAGGCGCAAAAGACCAAAGCCCATGGCATCCATATAGCCACCACCAATCGCCATGCGCCCGAGCACGGAGTTTGCCGCAAAGGCAATTAGAACAATCAGGACCAATCCGACGAAATACAAATCCGGCCTCTCCAAATCAGGCCGGAGGTTCCCGCCTTTTAGTTCAGAATACGCAAGGCCGTATCACCGTATCCGCAGGTGTAGCAACAGTCGTTGCAGCTTTGTGAGTTGTCGAGACCGACGCCCCAGTACTTGTTGCTGTCACCGCGCACCCAGGCGCCATAGCAGATGGTTTCTCCGGTTTCGCAACTGAGGTTGTACTCGCGCGGTTCGTAGTCGTCCAGAATGTAGACCTGACCATCCCCCGGCCATGCCCGACTGTAATCCTGGCTGTAAAACTCCAGGCTGACGATATGCGGATAGTCGCTGCGAATCGTCCACTTCAGATTATCGGCACCGACGGGCCCCACCGCCCCTAACAACGTGGCCGCCACAACCAGACTTCCCAAACGTTTCATGCCTCCCCCCAAACTCCAATTGATACAGACCTCCAGCCTAGGGCGATGCCACACAAAAACACCAAGAACAATCAGTTACGTGCCTAACGGAGATTGAAAACGCCTCTCTTTCGAATGCGCGGCATTGGCCTCAAGCATCCTTTGAACGCATTGCGCCGGTAGCCAACGCAAATATCCCTGATGTAGCAACAGCTCTCTGCGTTGGTGCAGCAACAACTGCTTGTCTTCCGTGATCAGCCTGTGGCTCGTTTCTTCAGCAATGCCATCCTGGGCTATGAGAATCTCGTATTCTTCGCCCGCCGAGATGAGACCACGGTCAAACATCCAACGAACGGTCCCTCTGAGTGCGAACCCGTTTCGAACGGTGCCTTGCCAGCCTGGGCATGGCTTGGGTCTGCAGGTTCGGCCTCAATCCGCAGCACACGATCTAGCGCGCGGACATGCTCCTTGACCACATACGGCCAAGCCCTGGCGTTCGGACCCTGCAAAAAGCGCTGGTGTCAGCCCTGGAAAACTGCGTCAATTTCCTCCCGGTTCCACTCCAACAGCCACTCGGAATGGGCGTGATATACGCGCTCCAGCGGAGCACGTTCCAGCGCCACCAGATCCATGCCCCGGTCGTCATAGGGAAACAACACGATGTTGCGATCAAAATCCACCACGTAGAGCGGCCCCTGAAAGGTTGGGCGAACCCCCAGCTCAGCCCCGAGTGTCAGCCAGAGCGCCTCATCCAGATGACGCCGATCCCAGATATCCTTCGCGTGCCAGTGGCAGTGGGTGATCTCATCGCAGAGATCCGGATCGCCCGCGCATTTGACTGCCCCAAGATAGTCAAAATGACGCTTGCGGATTCCAATCTCCCCGAACGGTTTCAGGTGTTTCTTCCGCGGCTTCTCACCACCATAGTCGCACGTGAGCAACCAGACCCGCGCAGATTTGGCGAAGACCGCCTCCGCAATCCGCACGGCCCGCGCGTGCGCCTGAATAAAGCGACGTATGGGGTATTCCGTCGACACATCCTCTCCGCCCAGCTCAAACCGCAGCGCGTAGTCATGTTCGTAAAACAGCGGTTCAGCAAGATCCGCAGGTCTAAGCTTGGTATTAAAACGGTCAAAGATCTCGGACATCGGGTCACCCTGGGCGCGCTCCGCAACGGGTATCATGAGCCTAGCCCTTAAAACAATGCTCTCGATGCCAAGCAAGATAACACTGATGCGGTCGCGCATAAGGGTTGCTAGGTAGAATAAGGCGTTGATCCGGAACAATAAGTCGCGACGCCGTGTCAGCAGCGATACCGTCAGAGGAGATCAGGATACGTCTATCCTCGTCAACCGCGATCAAACCGCGGTCAAACATCCCGTGAACGGTTCCTGAAAATGCCAAGCCGTTTGCCACGACATCTGGTCCGTTCTCTGCCACTGGAACGATGTGTGCCGCCTCGACTTCCGGACGCCCGCCACCGTTGCGCAATTCGAGACCGGAAATCGCACATACCCCACGATACGCAGCCTTTACTTGGCGTGCGAAACTACGATCTCTCAACTTACGGGAGACCAAGATATTTTCGCGGGGTTCAAAAGCAGTAGGGGCCTCCGCAAAGCCGCCTGCGTCAGTTCGCAGCGCCCCCCTGCGCGGCAAGGTGTCCGGGTTCGCTTCGGGCTGAAAACCCGCCGCAAGAATTCGGTCAAGATCCGCACCTGACACGAGCCGCACTGCTTGGGTGTTAAAGCCGCCAAACCGTGGCAAGCCTGTCTCATAGGGTTCATTATCCGCCGTGATCCGAGGCACGTTGACCTCAAATGACAATTCGCTTCTGCGATCCAGTATCGCATAGGCGTGCGTTGGATCACTTGGATCGTCCTCGATGCGTAGCACCCGTTGGACACCGTAGTAGCCACGACTGCCGTCGGCCTTGCCAGCTTAGAAGACCACCCAATCTCCTACAGTCTGCTCAACCTTTCGAAGATAGCTGGCCTTTGGAAAGTGATAGGCTACTCCAGGCTGGTCATTGTACTTTGACTGGCTGGATTGAATAAAAACGGCTTTGGCCATTGGTCGTTGTAATTCATCTCTTCAATGTCTTTGACAGCCATTCTGAAAGGCGAGTTCCAGGCCGTCAACTCCCGCAGTCCATCAGGTACCCTGAAACCAAAAAAGGGCCGCCCCAAGGCGACCCTTTCTGTTTCACGCAAAGGTGCGGGATGATTACATCATGCCGCCCATGCCGCCCATGCCGCCCATATCGGGCATGCCGCCGCCTGCGCCTGCGCCTTCTTTGGCGGGCTTGTCAGCAACCATGGCTTCGGTGGTGATCAACAGGCCAGCAACCGATGCCGCATCTTCCAGAGCGGTACGGGTCACTTTTGCCGGGTCGATCACGCCGAAGGAGAACATGTCGCCATATTCGTCGGTCTGAGCGTTGTAGCCGAAGTTCTTGTCGTCGGATTCGCGGACCTTGCCAGCGACAACCGCACCGTCAACACCTGCGTTTTCGGCGATCTGACGCAGCGGCGCCTCAATGGCGCGGCGCACAATCGCGATACCGGCGTTCTGATCGGCGTTGGCGCCTTCCAGACCTTCGAGACCTTTGCCGGCCTGAACCAGAGCGACACCGCCGCCGACGATCACGCCTTCCTGCACGGCTGCGCGCGTTGCGTTCAGAGCATCATCCACACGATCTTTACGCTCTTTCACTTCGACTTCGGTCATGCCGCCGACGCGGATCACGGCAACACCGCCTGCCAGTTTGGCAACGCGCTCTTGCAGCTTCTCGCGGTCGTAGTCCGAGGTGGTCTCTTCGATCTGGGTGCGGATCTGAGCAACACGTGCTTCGATCTCGGCCTTCTCGCCAGCACCGTCAACGATGGTGGTCTCATCCTTGGTGATCTCGACCTTCTTGGCGGTGCCCAGCATGTCCATGGTCACGGACTCGAGCTTCATGCCCAGATCTTCGGAGATGACCTGACCACCGGTCAGGATCGCGATGTCTTGCAGCATGGCCTTGCGGCGATCGCCGAAGCCCGGTGCCTTGACGGCTGCGATTTTCAGACCGCCGCGCAGTTTGTTC
Organism: Phycobacter azelaicus; assembly: GCF_014884385.1. NCBI lineage: Bacteria > Pseudomonadati > Pseudomonadota > Alphaproteobacteria > Rhodobacterales > Roseobacteraceae > Phycobacter > Phycobacter azelaicus. Next base: position 218,483 of record NZ_WKFH01000003.1, read on the forward strand.
ACAACCAGGGTCGCCAGCGCTTCGCCTTCAACATCTTCAGCGATGATAAGAAGAGGCTTCTGGGACTGGATCACCTGCTCGAGCAGCGGAACCATCGGCTGCAGGGAGGAGAGTTTCTTCTCATGCAGCAGGATCATGCAGTCTTCGAGGTCTGCAATCATCTTGTCCGGGTTGGTGACGAAATAGGGCGACAGGTAGCCACGGTCGAACTGCATGCCTTCGACCACGTCGGTCTCGGTTTCCATGCCTTTGTTTTCTTCGACGGTGATCACACCTTCGTTGCCGACTTTCTGCATCGCGTCTGCGATCTGCTGGCCGATCTCGGCTTCGCCGTTTGCAGAAATGGTGCCGACCTGAGCAACTTCAGCAGAATCGTTAACCGGGCGGGCCATCTCCTTGATCGCTTCAACGACTTTGGAGGTTGCCATGTCGATGCCGCGCTTGAGGTCCATCGGGTTCAGACCGGCAGCAACCTGCTTGAGGCCTTCCTTGACGATGGCCTGGGCCAGAACGGTCGCGGTGGTGGTACCGTCACCGGCTTCGTCGTTGGTGCGGGAAGCAACTTCCTTCACCATCTGGGCGCCCATGTTCTCGAACTTGTCTTCCAGTTCGATTTCCTTGGCAACCGAAACACCGTCCTTGGTGATGCGCGGTGCGCCAAAGGACTTGTCCAGAACCACGTTGCGGCCTTTGGGGCCGAGGGTCACTTTAACCGCGTCGGCGAGAACGTTCACGCCATTGAGCATACGGTTGCGGGCATCGGTGTCGAATTTGACGTCCTTAGCAGCCATTTTGGTTTCTCCTTGAGAAAATCTGTGTTTTTCAGCGAGTGGGGATCAGAGAAGCCGGAGGGCTTACTCGATGATGCCCATGATGTCGCTTTCCTTCATCATCAGCAGCTCTTCGCCGTCGACGGTGACCTCGGTGCCGGACCACTTGCCGAACAGGATCTTGTCACCGGCCTTCACAGCCATCGCGATCAGCTCACCGCTGTCCTTGCGAGCACCTTCACCGGTGGCGACGACAACGCCTTCCGACGGCTTTTCCTTGGCGCTATCGGGGATGATCAGCCCGCCAGCGGTTTTTTCCTCGCTTTCGGTGCGGCGTACCAGCACGCGGTCATGAAGCGGTTTCAATGCCATCTTTGCAGCTCCTTAATAGGCTCAAAGGTTGTTGTATCTGGTCGGCCCCTGCTCTTCGCAGAGGCGTTATCACTCACATGGGGTGAGTGATAACGAAACGGAAGCTAGGAATGGTGCCGCGCCTTGTCAACACGCATCTCGCCAGAAAAATCAAAAATCAACTGATACCAAAGTTGGCACCGAGAGTGCGGTCTTTTTTTCGACGAGGCGCTCCGCCGCTTTAAGGCCTGTGTGCCTCCCGCACCGGCCAAACATGACCTTTCATCTCTGGCAGGAAAACTGCTGGATCCATTGGCGCCGCATCTTCGACCCAGAGAGATGGCTCTGGCCTGGCAAACGCAGCCCGTCAGGTGTTTGACCTTGCCCCATGACCGGACCCGAAAAACGCTGCCCGCATAGCCACCGATCTGCAAAAAGAACAGTCCAGATGCGTGAAGCCAATTCGTCATGCGTGACAGTTTCTTGCAATTTTAATAAAATTCTCTTCAATTGGCCTCACTCCTATCCTTAACAAATTCGAGCCTCGCCATATGAAACGTCTTCTCCTGTCCGCTGTTGTCACGGTCGCCGCGGGTTCCGCGTGTGCTGCCACCCTCAATTTTGGACCGGTGTCTGGCAGTGGAAATGGTCACAACCAACTGTTCAACATAGCCACCCCGACAACAATCGTCGGCGACGCCATACTGACCTTCTCGGTCACTGACGATTTAAACGCAGCCAACGAATTTATTGATGTGTCTATTGATGGCTTCAACCTGGGACGCGTGTTCGACAACGACAGCTCGAACGACGCGTTCGACTTTGCCCCCGGCGACGAGGGAACACAATCAGGAAGTTCATCTGGCATTCTTCACACAGGTAGCGCGACGATCGCCAACGCTGATTTTGCACCACTCATTGCCGATGGATACCTGAACCTGTTGTTCGATTTCAGCGGCCACGTTCATAAAACCGGCCCTCGCACGCTATATGGATCCATCTCGTTTGCCTCAATCGCACCTGTGCCGGTGCCGGCCACTCTGGGCCTGCTTGGATTTGGCATTGCAGGAATGGGGGCCCTGCGCGCGCGCCGCAAATCCAAGACAAAAGCTGCTGCAGCGTCGGGATGATGACTCGCGATGCCGGGAACCAAACCTCTGAAATGGCGCCCTTTTTCTTCTCAAGTCGATCGAAATGTCGGATTGCTAAGCCCCCCTGTTTTTTCAAAGCATCTGCGGCTTCGGGCCTGAAAACCAGATGTTCAGTGCGGCCGGGGCCTGAATGTGATCCGGCAAACCGCACACTACGGTTAACTCTGCATTAATCATTTCTTGCTTTTGCGCCAAATTCGTCATAATTTATTGGCGTTCCAACGTTTTTTTAGAGTGAGTAAGTCATTATGAAAAGATTCCTCCTTTCCACTGTGCTTGCAATGGCTGCCGGTTCAGCTAGTGCTGCGACCCTGAACTTTGGTCCGGTGACCGGCGTCGGCACTGGTCACAATCAAGCGTTCAGTCTCGCCACACCCACAACGATCCTCGGAGATGCGATCCTGACGTTCTCGGTCCGCGACGACCTGAACTCATCTGGTGAGTACATTGACGTGTCGATTGAGGGTTTCAGCCTTGGACGCGTGTTCGACAACAACAGCGCCAACGATGCCTTCGACTTTGCAAGCGACCAGGGAACACAATACTCTTCCCTGCATACTGGCAGCGCGACTATCGCCAATGCTGATTTCGCGCCGCTAATTGCTGATGGGTTCCTGAACCTGTTGTTCGATTTCAGTGGCAGCGTGCATGAATTTGGATCGCGGACCCTTTATGGCTCGGTCTCGTTCAACTCGATCGCACCTGTTCCGCTGCCGGCCTCCTTGGGCCTGCTTGGATTTGGCATCGCTGGAATGGGGGCCCTACGCGCGCGCCGCAAATCAAAGACCAAAGCCGCTGCAGCCTGAGGCCGCCTGTTGAGCCAAGCAACAAGCCACGGTCTGAAGACCCAAGGAAAAGGCGCCTGTCGGCGCCTTTTTTGTTGCGGTGAAATGCATGCCCGCTCGCGCCAATCCCGGAGCTCAGTCAACCATGATGACGGGGTTTCCTTTGCGTCTCGCAAAAACACCATTTGGTCCGGTCTGGCCGCACGGAAATTTGCTGGATCATTCGAAGTGAACCTGCCCCCGTCAACCAAAGATAAACCCGCTTCCGGACATCATCCATTCATCAACTCAGGTTCGACGTATCTGCCTGTCTGGAAATCTTATCCGCAAGCTGCAACGGAACATCAGAACACATTCAAAGGCCAACCGATTCCCCAATGCCAAATAGCCAAAGCGTTTCCAGTACTTCCCGGCCCCAAAGCGAAGCGGGGTTTCGTCGCCTTCATTGGGTCGACACCGCACGCGGCCTAGCAATCGTTCTGGTCGTCCTTGCCCATTGCTGGCGCGGACTTGAAAGCAGCGGCCTCATTTCACTTGACGATAGCTGGCAAGGTCACCTGGACAGGTTCATCTACCTATTCCACATGAACGCCTTCTTTGTGCTTACCGGGTCTTTCCTTCTGCAGCAGGCTCAACGCGGCACTGGACGACAATTCATCGGCCACCTGAGCCGCCGCCTGCTGTATCCGCTCGTGCTGTGGACCTATGTTTTTATCAGTCTACGTATTTTGGCAGGCGCGGCAGCCAATAAACCGGTCGGCAGCGAAGCCTTGCTGGTCCTGCCGCTCCCTCCGATTGAACATCTTTGGTTCCTGTGGGCGATGTTTTTATGCATGGTGATCTGGGGTGGTCTGGCGAGAACCCTGCCGCACCTCCACAAATCCCCCACGGCCTGGATTGGCCTGGCACTTGCAGCAAGCCTGTTCTGGCACAGCGTTGAAATACCGCCCCTGCTTGTCGATTGGATCATGGAAACACTAAGGCACTTGCCCTTTGTCGCACTGGGCGTGGCGCTGGGGTTTTCTGCCCGCTGGATGCAAGGCCAAATGTGGCTTCCGCCCTACATGTTTCTTTGGGCACCAGCGGCTTTCATCGGCCTTGAGTTCATCGCACAGTATGCCGACCCAAAGTCTTTCGGTCTGAACATATTGTCCGCGCTGGTCACGCTGTTGTTTCTTGCTTTGAGCCAATCCATCACACGTTTCTGGCAAAGCGGGCACCTCATGTCCGGCATTCAGTTTCTGGGTCGGCATTCCATGGCTGTGTTTCTGGCGCACACCGCCTTTAGCGCCGCAATGCGTATAGTCCTGCTGAAAACAGGCATAAGCGATCCGAACCTGCACCTTCTTCTAGGCACAGTCGTCGGCCTCCTCGGCCCCGTGGCCCTCGCCCTGTTCGCGCAGCGACTGCGTGTTGCTCGGTTACTTGGGTTCTGAGCCCTCAGGCATCGCATTGGTCTCTGCATCTGAAGCTTCGGCCCTCCACCGCAATCGCTCCCGCTGCCCCTTTTCGCTGATCTGGTAGACCCCCAGAGCGATCTTCTCGAACCAGCCGTAGTGATTGTCCCGCATCAAGGTCGTGGCCCGAGCAATCCCAGTGGCCAAGGCGACTGCAGCCCCTTTGCTGGGGCCATGTTCCGCCAGGTACTCCGCGCAGGCCAGCGCATCCTGACGATAAGCCGTGACGATTCCACTACGCGTGGCACCGCCCGAGTTGGGATCACCCCGCAACCGGTCAAACTCGCGTAGCAGGCGCTGGGTGCGAACCTTGGATTTGCGCGGCGCGTAAGGTCCGGGATCGCATTGGACTTCAACACGCCCGTCCGGCAGAACGGTAATCAGACCAAGGCCCAGACGACGGCAAAGCGAAAGGTTGTCCTTCAGCATCCGCCGCGCCTGCTTCCCCTTGGGTTTGGGTACGGCAATGTAAACAAGATCCGTGATCGCCTGACGGGCAATGGCCTGATGGAACAGCGACAGGGAAAACCGCAGCTTCAGCTCCACGATGACAGGATCCTCATCGCCGCGCCGCGCCACCACATCCGCAGCGCCGACCTCTCCCTTCACCTCATAGCCCTGCCGCTCAAAAAGCGCCTTGATCGGAGGGTATAGGTCGGCTTCGCGTGTCATAGGGATTGATTGACAGTTTGAGGGGGGCAAAACAAGCCAAGAGGTACGAACGCTCCGGCCCTCACGATGTCTCATCCGTGCTCCGCAGGCAATCAGGGAGAGACACCCCTACAGAGCGTTGCAGTTTCTGAACCCCACAATCTCACTGCCCTTCCGACGCACCAATCTCTCCCCGGTCATAAGTTCGAACATCACGGTTCCGATGCACTCCACGTGTTTTTCTGAGAAGTACTGGGCATCCATCAAGATCAAGACGAAGTCGTCATTGCCATCCAGGTGATAATGGATTTCGACGAGGGGCTCATGACTTGGGTAAGGTCCACGTTCACTTAGCCTAAGTTTCCGAAAATGCGGGAAATCCTCAACATTTTCCATACCATCCAGCACAGCAACGAAAAAGTCATAATCGCTCCCGTTCAACGAAGAGAAACCGAAGTCAATTTCATTTTGCGTATCGAGCCGCTTCAGCGCTTCGTATGCCTCAGGTGGCACACCCCAGGAACCGAACCGAACTTTGCGATGGCTGTCGTCACTTGCCGACGCGTGTTGTCCGGTCGCTGCAAGCATGGAAAACACCAGGAGAACGGCAAAACTGACAAAAGGCTTCAATGTCTTCATCCGGCTCAACCGTTACGTTCTGATGTGGCAAGCATATACCGCATCTAACAACCATCAAGTGAATAGGCACCCGCCTGTCCGCGCAACGCTTTCCTTCTCTAAATCTCAGCCCCCATGGGCGATGCGCCGCAGCGCAGCGGTGATGGGGTGACAAACGCCCGCGCCCTGATATAAGGCGCGCAAATTCTCCCGTTTCTACAGGATTACATCATGACCACGCTCGTTTTCGGCCACAAATCCCCCGACACAGATTCCACCGGCTCCCCTATCGTCTGGGCCTGGTACCTGAATGAGGTAAAAGGCGTCGACGCCGCCCCCAAACTGCTGGGCGAGCCGAACACCGAAGCCGCCTTCATGCTGGAGCGCTGGGGTCTTGAGAAGCCCGAGATCATCGCCGATGTGGCCGACGACCAGCCCGTCGTGATCGTGGACACCAACAACCCGGCCGAGCTGCCCGCCAACATCAACGGCGCCGACGTTCAGGCGATCATCGACCACCACAAGCTGGTCGGCGGCCTGGAGACCAAAGGCCCGATCGATATCACCATCCGCCCGCTGGCCTGCACCGCCACAATCATGCACGACCTGATCGGCGACGATATGGCCAAGATGCCCGAGGCCGTCAAAGGCGCCGCACTGACCTGCATCTTGTCGGACACGCTGGAATTCCGCTCGCCCACCACCACCGACCATGACCGCGCCGTGGCCGAGAAACTGGCCGCCGATCTGGGCATCGACATCGCCGAATACGCCGCCGAGATGTTTGCCGCGAAATCCGATGTTTCCTCCTTCTCCGACGCCGAGCTGATCCGCATGGATTCCAAGGAATACGAGGTCGACGGCACCAAGTTCCGCGTCTCGGTTCTGGAAACCACCGCACCGGGCGTCGTGCTGAATCGCAAGGCCAGCCTTATGGAGAGCATGACCACCGTCGCGTCCGAAGATGGTGTTGATCAGGTGCTGCTCTTCGTGGTGGACATTCTGAACGAAGAAGCCACCCTGCTGGTGCCCAATGATCTGGTCAAAACCGTTGCCAAGAAAAGCTTTGACGCCGAGGCCGCAGGCGACACCGTTGTTCTGCCCGGTATCATGAGCCGGAAAAAACAGATCATTCCGAACCTGAAGGTCTGATTGCTCGACCAACGGACAAAACAAAAGGCGCCCCCTGGGGGCGCCTTTTTCATAACCGGCAGAGGATCAACCGCGGCCGCCGCCACCTCCGTTTCCGGCGCCCCCACCTCCATGGCCGCCACCACCATTGCCTGCGCCCCCGCCGTGCCCCCCGCCACCAGCGTTCCCAGCGCCACCGCCGCCATGGCCGCCACCGCTTCCTACGCCGCCACCACTGTTTGTACCGCCAGCAAGACCGCTTGAATCGGCCGCCGTGCCGAGTTTGCCATGCGCGCTACGCGTCATCGCGCCGTTCATTTGGTCCTGTCCTGGAGTATCTGCCGATTTGGCCTGATTGACGTCGTGGAATTGCTCTTGAACTTCATCGTCCTCATCCGCCCAGGGGTTTGCATGCGCGGCAAAGGCCTGAGGTGCACCGGCGGCCCAAACCGCAAGGGTCAGAGCTGGCGCCAAGGATTTCATGCGTGTCTTCAATTTCATTGTTTTGCCTTTTCAGATTGCTGCTCCTGTTCGCCCGCAAACACATCTTATTTTTTGAATTCTTAAGGAAGGCCTACCCGCGGACACAGTGCAACGGCTGCGCGGGAAACTGCGGCAAAGCATAGGAACACGCAGAGTTCCGCCCAAATCCGGTGGCATATTAAGCGGTGGCACTACGGCGGGAACTCGGTCATATCTGGCGCGCGATGTCCAACGCTGCATGTCCAGACAGGAAAGGCCAAAACCATGACCCGTATCATCGAAACGCTCGCGGAGGTCTCAGCCCCCTATCGCGTCCTTTTTGTGGACCTTTGGGGATGTGTGCACAACGGCATCACCGCCTATCCCGAGGCTGTTGCCGCCCTGCAGACCTACCGGAAAAACGGCGGGATCGTAGTCCTTGTGACCAACTCCCCAAAACCGCGCGCAGGCGTGGCTGAGCAGTTGAAACAGTTCGGCGTGCCGCAGGACGCATATGACACCATCGCCACCTCGGGCGACTCTGCGCGCGCGGCCATGTTCACCGGTGCTGTGGGCGACAAAGTCTACTTCATGGGCGAATGGCAGCGCGATGCGGGCTTCTTTGAGCCGCTGCACGTCATCGACTCCCCCATCGAAATCACCCGCGTCCCCCTGCAGGAGGCCACCGGTATCGTCTGCTGTGGGCCCTTTGACCCAATGGCGGAGCCGGATGTGAACCGGGCGGATTTCCTCCTCGCCAAACAAAAAGGCATGAAGCTCTTGTGCGCCAACCCCGACATTGTCGTAGACCGCGGTGAAACCCGCGAATGGTGCGCAGGCGCCCTGGCGCGGCTTTATACCGAAATGGGCGGAGAGAGCCTGTACTTCGGCAAGCCACATCCCCCGATCTATGACCTTGCCCGCCGCCGCCTGGCAGAGCTGGGGCAAGACATCGCAGATGGCGACATTCTGGCAATTGGAGACGGCCCGCACACCGACGTGGCCGGTGCCATGGGCGAGGGGATTGATTCTCTCTTTATCTCGGGCGGCCTGGCCGCGGCCGAGACCAAAACGTCGCACCAACCGGACCCGGATGCGCTAACCGCTTACCTTGAAAAGGAAGAAAGCGCTCCGACCTTCACGATCGGCCGCCTTCGCTGAAGCGCAATTCCGTCAGAAAACCCTTGATTTTCTGCACCTGCAAAGTAATAAAGTTGCAGAACGGGCCGCTTACGCGCCCAAAAATTTCAAGGGCACCCGTTGCTGCCCGTAAACCCGGAGGGGCGCATGTTGGACAATCTGCCGCGCGGAACCATCTGCATCGAAGACATTGAAATGGGCATGGTCCGATACCTGCGCAAGGTGGTAACAGATGAGGACATCCAGAAGTTCGCAGATGTCTCGACCGACCATAACCCGGTGCATATGGATGACGATTATGCCCGCGACACCATCTTTGAAGGGCGTATCGCCCACGGGATGCTGACCGCTGGTCTGATCTCTGCCGTCATTGGCGAACAGCTGCCCGGACATGGCACCATCTACATGAGCCAGTCCTTGAAGTTCCTAGCCCCAGTGCGCCCCGGCGACATGGTGCTGGCCGAGGTCGAAGTGACCGACATCCAGATCGACAAGCGCCGCGTCCGGCTTGATTGCCGCTGCATGGTTGACGGCAAGAAGGTGCTGGTCGGCGAAGCCATGGTCATGGCGCCCTCGCGCAAGTTCGACTGACGCGCGCCCCCGTCCTCGACACACCCACAGTACACACCCACCATGATGCGCAACGGCACGCTTGCATGCCCCGTCACGGGGCGCTAGGCAGGCGCCATGCGCATCATTCGTGACTACCAGTTTGTTGAAGATCGGGACCGCGGCGCCAGCGTCGCGATCGGCAATTTCGATGGCGTCCACCGGGGCCACCAATCCGTGATCGATCTCGCCCGTGCGGCGGCACCGGATGCCCCCTTGGGCGTGGTCACATTTGAACCGCACCCGCGCGAATTCTTTGCCCCCGCCGCCCCGCCCTTTCGCCTGATGTCCGCCGCCGCGCGGGCCTCTCGGCTGGAAAAGCTGGGGGTGGAAAAGCTTTACCAACTGAACTTCAACGCCGCCCTCTCCGGTCTCACCCCGGAAGAATTTGCCAGTAAGGTTCTGGCGCGGGGTCTTGGCCTCAAGCACGTTGTTGTGGGCGCCGATTTCTGTTTCGGCAAGGCGCGTGCGGGAACGGCTGAGGATTTGACCCGCTTTGGGCAGGAGATGGGCTTTGGTGTCACCATCGCGCCCCTGATGGAGTACACCGAACACACAGTGTCTTCGACCGCGATCCGCCAGGCCCTTACGGACGGTCGCCCGCGTGATGCAGCGGCCATGCTGGGACATTGGCACCGGATCGAAGGCACCGTGATCGGCGGTGAACAGCGTGGCCGCGAATTGGGCTTCCCCACCGCGAACATGTCCATCGACGGGCTGCACCCCCCTGCATTCGGCGTCTATGCCGTGCTCGTCGACGTGCTGGATGGGCCGCACAAGGGCTGCTATCATGGTGCGGCCTCAATCGGCGTGCGCCCGATGTTCGATGGCGACCACCCCAATATCGAGACCTTTCTGTTCGATTTCACCGGCGACCTATACGGCACGACCCTCTCGGTCGGGCTGGTGGATTACCTGCGGCCTGAGATGAAGTTCGACGGGCTGGAGGGGCTGATAGCGCAGATGGACGCCGATTGCGCCAAGGCGCGCGACCTCTTGGCGGCGACATGACAAAGTTCGCCCCTCGGTTCTGGGAGAAAAAACCGCTCGAGAAGCTGTCCGAGGCAGAGTGGGAAGCACTCTGTGATGGCTGTGGCAAGTGCTGTCTGAACAAGCTGGAGGATGAAGACAGCGGCGAGGTCGCCCTCACCCGCGTGGCCTGCCGCCTGCTGGACGATCAGACCTGTCGCTGCGCCCATTACGAAAACCGCCACCAGTTCATCCCCGAGTGCATCGTCCTGCGGCCAGAAAACCTCGACACCCACGCCTATTGGATGCCGCAGACCTGCGCCTATCGCCTATTATGGCAGGGCAAGCCCCTACCCGGCTGGCACCCGCTGATCTCGGGTGATCCGAATTCGGTGCATAGCGCTGGCGTGTCGGTTCAAGGCATGACTGTTTCAGAATTCGACACCCCCGAAGAAGACTGGGAAGACTACATTATCGAGGAGCCTATCTGATGTTCTTTGCTTCTGACAATTCCGGTCCCGTTCATCCCGAAGTTCTAGAAGCGCTGAGCGCAGCCAACATGGGCTATGCCATGGGCTATGGCGCCGATGCGCAGATGGAGGCCGTGCGCCAGCGCCTGCGCGACATCTTCGAGGCACCAGAGGCGGCGATCTACCTGGTGGCCACCGGCACTGCTGCCAACTCCCTCGCACTGGCGACCCTATGTGAACCTTTCCAAACCGTCTTTTGCAGCCCCGTCGCGCATATCCATGAGGACGAGTGCAACGCGCCTGAATTCTACACGGGCGGCGCCAAGCTGACGCTGGTGCCCGGCGGCGACAAGATGACCCCCGAGGCCCTGCGCCAGAGCATCGCGGGGGAAGAGACACGTGGCGTTCACGGTCCCCAGCGCGGTCCTGTGTCGATCACGCAGGTGACCGAGCGCGGATCGGTCTACACCGTTGAGGAACTGACCGCCCTTTGCGCGGTGGCCAAGGAATACGACCTGCCTGTTCACCTTGATGGCGCGCGCTTCACCAACGCGCTGGTATCTTTGAAATGCTCCCCAGCCGAAATGACCTGGAAGGCGGGCGTGGATGCCGTGTCCTTTGGTGGCACCAAGAACGGGCTTATGGGGGTCGAGGCCGTGATCTTTTTCGATCCCAAACACGCCTGGGAGTTCGAGTTGCGCAGAAAACGCGGCGCGCATCTCTTCTCGAAGCACCGTTACCTTTCGGCCCAGATGCTGGCTTACCTGCGTGATGATTTGTGGCTTTCCAGTGCTCAGGCCGCCAATGCTTCGGCAGCCTTCTTGGCCAATGGCCTGCGCAAGGCGGGTGCTAGGTTCCAGTCAGCGCCTGAGGCCAATATGGTCTTTGCCGCCCTGCCCCGCAGCACTCACAAACGCCTGATGGATGCCGGTGCCGTTTATCACCTCTGGGATGGCCCGCTGGAAGGCCCTGATGACGAAGAGGTCACCGCACGTTTTGTCTGTGATTGGTCGATTAGCCGCGATGAGATCACCGCATTTCTGAATCTGCTCTGATCAAAGAGCAGCCCAGAAATCTCGAATCACCGCAGCCGTCTCGGTCGGGTGTGTGATGGAAACCATATGTCCAGCACCTTCGATTACCTCTGAGCGAGCGTTAGTCAGGCGCCGCGCAAGACCTTCATTGACCACGGAAATAATTGGCTGTGTCTCGCCTCCGCGAACCAGCAAGACCGGTAGGTCCAGGCCCTGCAAAATGCCGGGGTGCAAAACGCCCGATCGATCTTGGTAAACCGCCGCATCGCAAGCTGGAACAATGTGAATGGCACGAGTCATGGCAGCGCGGGTTGCCTCCGGCAGGTCGGGCCAACGCGGCGCACCAGAGCTCCAGCTGCGGTTGAACAACCGCGCTGCCAGCGCCTCATCCCCGGCCTCAAAGGCCTCCACGAAGGGCTTGCTGTCTTCCTGCGTGCGGCGGGCCACCTCGGGCGCATCCTCCACCGCCACGCGGAAAAGAACCGGTTCTACAAGGATGAGGCTGCGCACGTTCTGAGGGCGCGCCAGAGCCATGCGCAAGGCAACCGTGGCGCCAAAGGAGTGCCCGATCAGATCAACAGGCGCATCCGACAGCAAAGACAATCCTGCATCGACATTTCGGTCCTGATAATCTCCATTGCGGTCCCAATCCGGACTGCGCCCGTGGGATAGCATGTCAAAGGCAGTGATGGCGACCTGACCGTCCATCGCCTCTGCCAGACCGCGCCATGTTCCCGAATGAGCCAGGGAGCAATGCACTGCCAGCATTTCTCGCGAACCAGTCCCGAAACTGCGGGAAAATACGGGCTGCGGCAGGCGCTGCGGCAGATCTTTCATGAGTGCTATTGCTCCGATAGGTACCTGTCCAGATCATCCAGACGGTCTTGGCCCCAAAACCGGCCACCATCCGCAGTGACATAGAACGGTGCGCCGAAAACGCCAGCGGAAACCGCATCCTCAAGGTTTTGACCATACGTCTCCGCCCCTACCAGCAATCCGCTATCCGCCAAGGACGGATCAAACCCAGCGGCCGTGAGGCACTCTTTGATCACTGTGTCCTCAGCAATGTCCTTTTCCTCGGCCCAGCAGGCCCGCAGAACGCTCTGGACCAAAGCCCCCATGCCACCGTCGCCCTCTTTTTGCGCAGCAATGATCGCATAGGATGAAGGGGCCGCATTGGTTGGCCAATGGGCAGGCTGGAGTTTCATAGGCATGCCGAGCTTCTTGGCCTGCCGTTCAAGCTCAATCAAACGGTATTCCTGACGCGCGGGATGACGGTCTTTCGGCGGGGTGCCCCCGGTTCGTGGGAACAGAGCCATGATGTCCAAGGGTTTGTAGATGATCTGTGCGCCGTGGCGTGCAGCAAGCTCTTCGAGCCTGTTTCCCGCCAGATAGGTATAGGGGGAAAGCGTCGAAAAGTAGAAATCGATGGCCGTCATGTCGGTTTTCTCCGGCTAAGAACTAGGCTGGACCCTAGGCGCATGCTAAGCGGGGTTCAATATCACGAATCTGTCACATTGCCTTGCTGCCCGGGGATACCAGCCAATGCCGACCATGAACGAACCCAAGCTAATCGCTGGGAACGCCAACCTTCCTCTTGCCAACTCCATTGCCCGCCGGATGAGTCTGCACCGCGGTGTGGACCAGACACTGGTGGATGCACGTGTAGAACGGTTCAACGACGGCGAGATCTTCGTTGAGGTCTACGAAAATGTCCGCGGCGAGGACATGTTCATCATTCAGCCGACCTCCAACCCGGCCAATGACAACCTGATGGAACTGCTGATCATCTCCGACGCGCTGCGCCGCTCTTCCGCGCGCCGCACAACGGCTGTGATCCCCTATTTCGGATATGCCCGCCAGGATCGCCGCACTAAGGCCCGCACGCCGATCTCCGCCAAGCTGGTTGCCAACATGCTGACCGGTGCCGGGATCGAGCGGATCCTGACAATGGATCTGCATGCGGCCCAGATCCAGGGTTTCTTCGATATTCCCGTGGACAACCTTTACGCTTCGCCCATCTTCGCGCTGGATGTGCGCCACCAGTTCAAGGACAGCATGGCCGATCTGATGGTCGTGTCACCTGACGTGGGCGGTGTGGCCCGCGCGCGGGAATTGGCCAAGCGCATCAACGCACCTCTGTCGATCGTGGATAAACGCCGTGAAAAGCCCGGTGAAGTGGCCGAGATGACCGTGATCGGCGATGTCACCGACAAGATCTGCCTGATCGTGGACGACATGTGCGACACCGCTGGAACCCTTTGCAAGGCAGCACAGGTGCTGCTCGACAATGGCGCCAAAGAGGTCCACGCCTATATCACCCACGGCGTGATGAGCGGCCCTGCGGTGGAGCGTGTGACCAACTCGGTGATGAAATCCCTGGTTCTGACCGACACCATTCAGCCCACAGAGTCGGTTCTGGGCGCTCCCAATATCCGCATCCTCCCCACGGCGCCACTGTTCACCCAAGCGATCCTGAACATCTGGCACGGTACTTCGGTCTCCTCCCTGTTTGAGGACAAGACCCTGATCCCGATCTATGAGTCGCTTTACAGCCACGTGTGATCGCGGCTGCACGGAAACAACCGGCAAGGCCCTGAGCAAACCTTTGCGCAGGGCTTTTTCTTTGCCCCTTAAACGACATCCCAATCATCCTGAAAGGGCAGATCGCCGATGGCCATCCAGGCAGCCCGCACGCGGGCGATGCGACTGTCTGACCAGGTCCGAAAGACGATTTCGAAACCCGTCTCACTAATGTTGTCGGCGGATAGATCTGCCCGCACGGCCGCCTCAGTATCCATATCCCACATCGACAGCGACACCTGCACCGCGGGCGGGCGGGCAAAGGCCTCGGAAAACCGCACGGCCTTGCGCCGCTCCCGCGCGCCCTGCCCAGTCCACATGGTACCACCGCTGTCAAACTCCGAAAATACGACCACATCGCCTTGATCGATGCCCGTGCGGGGATTTTGCAGTCTCTTCATTCGCGGGTGTCTCCTTGCGACTTTGGGTTGTTCTTCGACCCGGCGTTCAACTCAGCATTCAAACATCTGGCAAACCAAAAGAAAACCGGCCCCAACGGGACCGGTTTCCAAAGTCTTATCAACTTGGCGTTCAGAGCCGATCAGAGGCTCATGTGGGTGCCAAGGGCCTCCATGTCCGCCAAGAGTTTCGCAGCTTCCTCAACGATGTCGTGGGGCTGGTCGGCCTCTTTGGCAGTCTTGTAGGTATTGCGAGCATCCTCGATCAACTCATCAAGATGCGCACGGGTCATTTCATCCATCGGGATCGCCTTTTCGGCCAGAACCGAGAGCGCCTCGGAGCCGATTTCGGCAAACCCGCCGGTGACCACATACTCCGAAGTGCCTTGGGGGCTTTCGACCCGCAGGACACCCGGGCGCAGGGTGGTGATGGTCGGCGCATGCATCGGCATAGCCGTCATGTCGCCTTCCGCGCCGGGGATCTGAACCGCGCTCACCTGAAGCGAAGCAAGGCTTCGCTCCGGGCTCACGAGGTCGAATTGCATGGTATCAGCCATCAGGGCCCTCCTTAGGCCGCCTCAGCAGCCATTTTCTCGGCTTTTGCCTTCACCTCTTCGATGCCGCCAACCATGTAGAAGGCGCCTTCGGGCAGGTGGTCGTATTCGCCGGCCACAACCGCCTTGAACGAGGCAATGGTGTCTTCCAGCGGAACCTGTACGCCGTCAGAACCGGTGAAGACCTTCGCAACGTCGAACGGCTGCGAGAGGAAACGCTGGATCTTACGGGCACGGGCCACGGTCAGCTTATCCTCTTCGGACAGTTCGTCCATGCCGAGAATGGCGATGATGTCCTGCAGCGACTTGTAGCGCTGGAGGATCTGCTGCACGTCGGAAGCCACTTTGTAGTGCTCTTCGCCAACGATCGAGGGATCCATCAGACGCGAGGTGGAGTCGAGCGGGTCCACAGCCGGGTAGATGCCCAGTTCGGAGATCGCACGGCTCAGAACCGTCGTTGCGTCAAGGTGCGCAAAGGTGGTTGCAGGTGCGGGGTCGGTAAGGTCGTCCGCGGGAACATACACAGCCTGGATCGAGGTGATCGAGCCGTTCTTGGTGGAGGTGATGCGTTCCTGCATGGCGCCCATGTCGGTGGCCAGGGTCGGCTGGTAGCCCACCGCCGAAGGAATACGGCCGAGCAGAGCGGACACCTCGGAACCCGCCTGGGTAAAGCGGAAGATGTTGTCCACGAAGAACAGAACGTCGGTACCGGACTGGTCGCGGAACTGTTCGGCCAAGGTCAGACCGGTCAGCGCAACACGGGCACGGGCACCCGGAGGCTCGTTCATCTGACCGTAAACCAGCGCAACCTGCGATTCCGACAGGTTGTCGGGCTTGATCACGTTGGATTCGATCATCTCGTGGTAAAGGTCGTTGCCTTCACGGGTCCGTTCGCCAACACCGGCGAACACGGAGAAGCCCGAGTGCACCTTTGCGATGTTGTTGATCAGTTCCATGATGAGAACGGTCTTACCAACGCCGGCGCCGCCGAACAGGCCGATCTTACCACCCTTGGAGTAAGGCGCGAGAAGGTCGATCACCTTGATGCCGGTCACCAGGATTTCCGACTCGGTCGACTGGTCGTTGAACTCGGGAGCGGGAGCGTGGATCGGGCGGGTTTCTTCCGCTGCGACCGGGCCCTGTTCGTCCACGGGCTCACCCACGACGTTTAGGATGCGGCCCAGGGTGGCGTTGCCAACCGGGATCGAGATCGGCGCGCCGGTGTCGGTCACGTCCTGACCGCGAACCAGACCTTCGGTTGCGTCCATTGCGATGGTACGGACGGTGTTTTCGCCCAGGTGCTGCGCAACTTCCAGAACCAGATTCTTACCGTTGTTGTCGGTGTTGAGGGCGTTCAGGATCGCGGGCAGGTCATCGTCGAACTGGACGTCGACAACGGCGCCGATGATCTGAACCACCTTGCCTTTTGCATTTGCCATGTGATTGGTCTCCGGTTGTCTCTTAGAGCGCCTCGGCGCCCGAAATAATTTCAATCAGCTCGTTGGTGATCACGGCCTGGCGGGATCGGTTGAACTCGATGGTCAGCTTGTCGATCATATCGCCCGCGTTGCGGGTCGCATTATCCATCGCGCTCATCCGGGCACCCTGTTCGGATGCGCCATTTTCCAGCAGCGCCGCAAAGATCTGGGTGGATACGCCACGGGGCAGCAGGTCGGCGAGGATCGCCTCTTCGCTGGGCTCGTAATCGTATACCGCCGAGGTCCCTTCGGCTTCGCCGCCCTCGTAAGAGGCCGGGATGATCTGCTGCGCCGTCGGCACCTGGGTCACGACGTTGACAAACTCCGCATAGAAGATCGTGGCAACGTCGAATTCACCAGCATCGAAACGGGTCAGGATGTCCTTTGCGATGTCCTGCGCGTTAGCATAACCGATGCGCTTGACTTCGCTCAGGTCCACGTGGCCGACAAAATCGTCACCGAAGTCACGACGCAGGGCATCGCGGCCCTTTTTGCCGACGGTCAGGATCTTGACCGTCTTGCCAGCGGCTTTGAGCTCCTGTGCCTTCTGACGAGCCAGCTTGGCGATGTTGGCATTGAAGCCACCACACAGACCACGCTCGGCTGTCATGACGACAAGCAGTTGCACCTGATCGCTACCGGTGCCGCGCAGCAGCTTGGGCGCTGCGTCGCTGTCACCGACCGAAGCCGCCAGAGAGGCCATCACGGCGTTGAACCGCTTGGCATAGGGACGGCTGTCTTCTGCAGCTTCCTGGGCGCGGCGAAGTTTCGCCGCGGCCACCATTTGCATGGCTTTTGTGATCTTGCGGGTCGATTTGACCGACTCGATCCTGTTTTTAAGGTCCTTAAGACTCGGCATTGCCTCGTCCCCCCTTAAGCGAAGTCAGCTGCGAATTCGTCCAGCGCGGCTTTGATCTTGTCAGCGGCATCGCCCTTGATCTTGGGATCTTCGTTGGTGATCCAGTCCAAGAGGTCCTGATGCTTGCCGCGCAGGTGCGCCAGCATGCCTGCCTCGTAGCGACCAACGTCCTTGACGTCGATCTTGTCGAGGTAGCCGTTGGTGCCCGCGAAGATCACGCAGACGATTTCAGCGTTGGTCAGCGGAGCGTACTGGGGCTGCTTCATCAGCTCGGTCAGGCGCGCACCACGGTTCAGCAGCTGCTGGGTTGCGGCGTCGAGGTCGGAGCCGAACTGAGCAAAGGCCGCCATTTCGCGGTACTGAGCCAGTTCCAGTTTCACCGGACCGGCGACGGATTTCATCGCGTTGGTCTGAGCGGAGGAGCCCACACGCGAAACCGACAGACCGGTGTTCACAGCAGGACGGATGCCCTGGTAGAACAGTTCGGTTTCCAGGAAGATCTGGCCGTCAGTGATCGAGATCACGTTGGTCGGAATAAAGGCCGACACGTCGCCGCCCTGGGTTTCGATTACGGGCAGAGCGGTCAGCGAACCGGCGCCGAAGTCTTCGTTCAGCTTTGCCGAACGTTCCAGCAGACGGGAGTGCAGGTAGAAAACGTCACCCGGATAGGCTTCACGTCCCGGCGGGCGGCGAAGCAGCAGCGACATCTGACGATATGCAACGGCCTGTTTGGACAGGTCATCATAGATGATCAGCGCGTGCTTGCCGTTGTCACGG
Source organism: Phycobacter azelaicus (assembly GCF_014884385.1). Lineage (NCBI taxonomy): Bacteria > Pseudomonadati > Pseudomonadota > Alphaproteobacteria > Rhodobacterales > Roseobacteraceae > Phycobacter > Phycobacter azelaicus. Next base: position 236,730 of record NZ_WKFH01000003.1, read on the forward strand.
AAGTATTCGGCCATCGCGGTTGCGGCGTAAGGCGCCAGGAATTGCAGCGGAGCCGGGTCGGACGCGGTTGCAGCAACCACGATCGAATACTCCATCGCGCCGCTTTCTTCCAGCTTCTTCACCAGCTGAGCAACGGTGGACCGCTTCTGGCCGACAGCGACGTAGACGCAGTAGAGCTTCTTGGACTCATCGCCGCCTGCGGCGTCGTTGTAAACCTTCTGGTTCAGGATCGCGTCCAGAGCAACGGCGGTTTTACCGGTCTGACGGTCGCCAATGATTAGCTCACGCTGGCCACGGCCGATCGGGATCATCGCGTCAACGGACTTCAGACCGGTTGCCATCGGCTCGTGAACCGATTTACGCGGGATGATGCCCGGCGCCTTGGAGTCGGCAACGCCGCGCTCTTTGGCGTTGATGGAGCCCTTGCCGTCCAGCGGGTTGCCCAGACCGTCCACAACGCGGCCCAGCAGTTCGGGGCCAACCGGAACGTCCACGATCGAGTTGGTGCGCTTGACAACGTCACCTTCTTTAATGTCGCGGTCCGAGCCGAAGATCACGATACCGACGTTGTCGGCTTCGAGGTTCAGCGCCATGCCCATGATGCCGCCGGGGAACTCGACCATTTCACCGGCCTGAACGTTGTCGAGGCCGTAAACGCGGGCGATACCGTCACCGACGCTCAGCACGCGGCCGATTTCGGCCACCTCTGCTTCTTGACCAAAATTCTTGATCTGGTCTTTCAGGATCGCAGAAATCTCTGCTGCTTGGATACCCATTTATCCGACCTCTTTCATTGCGTTCTGTAGGGAGTTGAGCTTGGAGCGGATCGAGCTATCGATCATCTTCGAGCCCACTTTAACGACGAGACCGCCAATGATGCTTTCATCGACGGTTGCATTGATGGTAACTTTCTTGCCCACGCGCTCGGCCAGGGTCTTGGCCAGTTTTTCGCTCTGGGTCTTGGTCAGCGCCTTGGCAGAGGTCACTTCGGCAGTGACTTCACCGCGGGCCTCGGCCAGGCTGGCGCGCAGGGCGTCGATCAGCGCGGGCACCACGAACAGGCGGCGCTTGGAGGCCATCAGCGACAGGGTGTTGGCCAGAACCGGGTCCAATCCCATCTTGGCGGCAACGGCAGTGATTGCCGCGGCCTGCTCTTCACGCGTCACCAGGGGCGAGCTGATCAGATTTTGAAGGTCGTCGCTGTCAGCCAGGGCAGCTGCCAGGTCATTGATGCTGGTCTCAAGGCTGTCGAGCGCCTTGTTCTCTTCAGCGATCTCAAAGACCGCTGTGGCATAGCGCTCGGCGATGCCTGCAGAAATCGAAGCTGGTTCGGACACGTCCACCCTTCCGATATTATTTTGGCCCCGGTCTGCATACCCGAAGAGGGCAGCACCCGGGGGTGTGAGTCAGCCCACCGTTACGGCAGGTCATCGAAATCAGCGTGGATGTAGCAGAGCGTTCCCAACCTATCAACTGCCTATAACGGTAACAGCAAAATGACTGAATTTATTATTTTCAATACCTTAGCCAAACTGCGGCCCTTTGCCCCTTTCATGAACATCAAAAAATGAACGTCTTGTTCATGAATTTCCGATTCCTGAAGGTCACAAAACCACATTTGTTCCCCCTTCGTGCGGCGCAAACATCGGACAGCTTTTCAGTCAGGGACGCCTTGTGGCGGGAATCGACACATCAAAACCGCTCGTTCGGAGCGTGGCACCATACCCTTTGACCAACGACGTGTCGCGCCTTGATCAAGCCGGATCGGGCACAGGGTTTGAGAGCCCCTCTAGCACGCGGATCGGGTTGGAGCGCTTGACCCGGGTCATCAGTCCCTTCTGCTGGTGGGTTTGTTTGCTGACTTCGACCATAAACACGCCCCCGGCCAGCATCGCTGGCAGGCGAGCGCCCATCCTCTCCAAAAGCGCGCCTGACTTTAGCCAAAAGCGCTTTGAGCTCGGCAAACGATAAAGGGCGGCAGTATGCTGCTCGATCGTGAACTGATGCAGCCGCAACTGGTTCTCCAGCTGGATCAAAGTATAGGGTCGCCCGTAACCAAATGGTGTGCGGTCCGAGCGGGCCCAAAAGCCCGCCCGGTTCGGGACGATGAAAATCGCCCGCCCCCCTGGCCCCAGGACACGCCACGCCTCTTCCAACAGATCCGAGGGTCGCTCGGACGTTTCCAGCGCATGTAACATCACCAACCGGTCTACACGGCCGGTATCGATTGGCCATTGGGTTTCCTCGCAAAGGACCGAAACATTTGGAAGGCCCGCAGGCCATTGCATCACCCCTTGTGGCGCCGGCATCAAGGCCATGACCCGGCGCGCGTCCATGAGGTATGGACGAAGCAGTGGCGCCGCAAAACCAAACCCAACCATGGTTTGACCGACGGCCTCTGGCCACATCTGCAACAAGCGCGTGCGCACAGAAGCCTGAGCAGCGCGGCCGAGGGTACTGCGATAATAAAAGTTCCTCAGATCCTGCACATCAAGATGCATTGCGGGCGCCTGCTGCTTGGGTCACTCTGGGGGCAGTTTAACAATGAAAAAGCGAATGGCCATGCCTCTTGAGATCGTCACAGTCCCCTGCCTCTCCGACAACTACGCATTTCTGCTGCATGACACCGAGTCAGGACGCACGGCCCTGGTCGATGCACCGGAATCCGATGCCGTCACCGCCGAACTGACCGCGCGCGGCTGGCGCCTCGATGAAATTCTGCTCACCCATCACCACTGGGACCATGTCGACGGGACAGATACGCTGCGCAAATCCTACGGCGCCAAGGTCACGGGCGCCGCTAACGATGCACACCGACTGCCGGAACTGGACAGAGCCGTAAAAGAGGGAGACCGCTTTGATCTCTTTGGGCATGAGGTGCAAGTTCTTGATGTCTCTGGTCACACCATTGGTCACATCGCATTTTACATCCCCGGCAGCAACGCAGTCTTCACCGCCGATAGCCTCATGGCACTGGGGTGTGGGCGGCTGTTTGAAGGCACGCCCGAGCAAATGTGGCAAAGCCTGTCAAAATTGATGCAGCTGCCTTCTGACATTCTGGTCTACTCCGGCCATGAATACACCCAATCCAACGCCGCCTTCGCCCTGACCATCGAGCCCGACAACCCGGCCCTCAAGACTCGGGTAGCGCAGATCGAAGCAGCGCGTGGCGCGGGAAAGGCGACCGTTCCCTCCGCGATGCAACTGGAGCTTGATACCAACCCGTTTCTGCGCGCCCACCTGCCTGAAGTTAAGCAGGCTGTCGGTATGGCAGGGGCGGAACCAGTTGAGGTGTTTAGAGAAGTTCGCAAACGCAAAGACACTTTTTAACGGTCTTTCTGCGCCATTTCTGCCCAGACAAAAAGAAATGTGACCGAAAAATGAAAGAATCCGCTTGAAGAAGGCGATCTATCAACCAAACTCTAACACTATGAGGCCATGGTTGAAGATGGGGCAGGATGGTTAACAGGCCCGCCCGCCCTCTCAACCCAAGACAGAGGAGCACGCCCGTGCCTTCATTCTCGAGCACACTGGAACAAGCCATTCACGCAGCCTTGGCGCTGGCGAATGAGCGGCGACATGAATTCGCAACGCTGGAACATCTGCTTTTGGCGCTGCTCGACGAACCGGACGCAGCGCGCGTCATGCGCGCCTGCAGCGTAGACTTGGATGAGCTTCGATCGTCTTTGGTTACGTTTGTAGACGAGGACCTGTCTAACCTGGTTACCGATATCGATGGCAGCGAGGCCGTCCCGACGGCGGCCTTCCAGCGGGTCATCCAACGGGCTGCGATCCATGTCCAAAGTTCGGGCCGCACCGAGGTGACTGGCGCGAACGTCTTGGTTGCGATCTTTGCCGAACGTGAAAGCGACGCAGCCTACTTCCTGCAAGATCAGGACATGACCCGCTACGACGCAGTGAACTTCATCGCGCATGGCGTTGCAAAAGATCCTGCCTATGGGGAACAACGCCCAGTGACCGGCGCGCATGACGCCGAGGAAGAGCCGCAACAACAACCCAGCTCTGAAGGCGACAAGAAGGAAAGCGCTCTGGCGAAATACTGCGTGGATCTCAACGCAAAATCGCGTGAGGGCGACATCGACCCGCTGATCGGGCGCGGCCACGAAGTGGAACGTTGCATTCAGGTGCTGTGCCGTCGCCGCAAGAACAACCCCCTTCTGGTCGGCGATCCTGGCGTGGGCAAGACCGCCATAGCCGAAGGCCTCGCCCGCAAGATCGTACAAGGCGAAGTGCCCGAGGTCCTGGCGGAAACTACGATTTACTCGCTCGACATGGGCGCACTTCTGGCCGGAACCCGCTATCGCGGCGACTTTGAAGAACGTCTCAAGGCAGTTGTCACTGAACTCGAAGAACACCCCGACGCGGTTCTGTTCATCGACGAGATCCACACCGTGATCGGCGCCGGCGCAACATCTGGCGGCGCAATGGATGCTTCCAACCTTCTGAAGCCCGCGCTTCAGGGCGGCAAGCTGCGCACCATGGGCTCCACCACCTACAAGGAGTTCCGCCAGCATTTCGAAAAGGACCGCGCCCTGTCCCGCCGGTTCCAGAAGATTGACGTGAACGAACCGACGGTTGAGGACTCCATTGCCATCCTCAAGGGTCTGAAACCCTACTTTGAAGAGCATCACAGTGTGAAATTCACCACCGATGCCATCAAATCCGCGGTGGAGCTGTCGGCGCGCTACATCAATGACCGCAAGCTGCCCGACAAGGCCATCGACGTCATTGACGAAGCGGGTGCCGCCCAGCACCTGGTCCCAGAAAGCAAGCGCCGCAAGACCATCGGCGTCAAAGAGGTCGAGGCTGTTGTCGCCAAGATCGCCCGCATTCCGCCCAAGAGCGTCTCAAAGGACGATGCCGAAGTGCTGAAGGATTTGGAGAAGTCCCTCAAGCGCGTGGTTTTCGGTCAGGACGATGCCATCGACGCTCTGTCGAGTGCCATCAAACTGGCGCGTGCAGGCCTGCGCGAGCCGGAAAAACCCATTGGCAACTATCTCTTCGCGGGTCCCACCGGGGTCGGCAAGACAGAGGTCGCAAAGCAACTCGCAGATACCCTTGGTGTTGAACTGCTGCGCTTCGACATGTCCGAGTACATGGAGAAACACGCTGTCTCCCGCTTGATCGGCGCGCCTCCGGGCTATGTCGGTTTTGACCAGGGCGGCCTTCTGACCGATGGCGTCGATCAGCACCCGCATTGCGTACTGCTGCTGGATGAGATCGAAAAGGCGCATCCCGATGTATTCAACATCCTGCTGCAGGTGATGGACAACGGGCAACTGACCGATCACAACGGCCGGACAGTGAATTTCCGCAACGTAGTTCTGATCATGACCTCGAACGCCGGTGCCGCGGAACAGGCCAAGGAAGCCATCGGCTTTGGCCGCGATCGTCGCGAAGGCGAGGATACGGCCGCGATCGAGCGCACCTTCACGCCGGAATTCCGCAACCGTCTGGATGCAGTGATCTCCTTCGCACCGCTGCCAAAAGAGGTCATCCTGCAGGTGGTCGAAAAGTTCGTTCTGCAGCTTGAGGCCCAACTCATGGACCGCAATGTTTCGATCGAGCTGACCCGCAAGGCGGCCGAATGGCTGGCCGACAAGGGCTACGACGACAAGATGGGCGCCCGTCCTCTGGGCCGTGTCATCCAAGAGCACATCAAGAAGCCACTCGCCGAAGAGCTGCTGTTTGGCAAACTGACGAAGGGCGGTATCGTCAAGGTCGGTATCAAGGATGGCAAGATCGATCTTCGTCTCGAAGGGACCGGCAAACCGCGTATCTCTGGAGACAAGCCACCGCTGCTGACCGCAGACTGATGTGTCGCATCTTTGTTGCGCTGCTTTCATCGCTCGCCGCACCTGTTGCGGCGGGCGATTTCGCTTTGTCCTGGCCAATTGACTGCACCTTGGGAGAAACCTGCCACATCCAGCAGTATGTGGACCGAGACCCAGGGCCCGGAGCGCTAGATTTTGCCTGTGGCCCCCTGACGTATGACGGGCACAAAGGGACCGACATCGCCCTGCCCTCTCTGAGCGACATGGAGATCGGAGTTCAGGTACGCGCAGCTGCGAGCGGCATTGTTGTTGGCATGCGAGACGGCATGGCGGACAGATATGCAACGGATGCTGGCTCGGCGGAAATTGAAGGGCGCGATTGCGGCAATGGAGTTGTGCTGCGCCACTCGGAAGGCTGGGAGACGCAGTATTGCCATATGAAGAGTGGGTCTGTTCGGGTCAAGACAGGGGACCGCATTGCAGCCGGCACCGTCCTTGGCGAAGTCGGCCTTTCTGGTAGAACCCAGTTCCCACACCTCCACTTGTCTGTGCGCCAGAATGGGGCAGTGGTGGATCCGTTTCAAACATCCGCCACCGCCGCCTGTGGCAGCACTGACGGCGCAACGCTTTGGGCAAAGCCAGTGGCCTACACTGCGGGTGGGTTCATCGCCGCAGGGTTCAGCGCCGAGGTGCCAGCCTATGAGGACATAAAATCCGGTGCGGCAACCGCTCGCCAAGAGGCCATGACAGGTGCATCCCCCGCATTGGTTCTATGGGCCTATGCCTATGGAGGGCGCGAGGGAGACTTGGTTTCCCTGACAATTGAGGGACCATGCGGCGTCCTGATCGACCAGAAGGTCACTCTCAAGAAGGATCAAGCGCAGTTCTTCAGGGCGGCTGGAAAGCGGTTGCGCTCACTTTCCTGGCCCACAGGGCTTTATACCGGGATCGCGCGGCTTGTCCGGGATGGCAAGGAGGTCGACCGCATAATGCGGCCTCTCAGGTTTGAATAGGAATGCGGCCTAGCGTTCGGTAAATTTCAGCTCGATCCGACGGTTCTGCGAATAGGCTTCGGGAGTCTCGGCCGGATTCACGGGCTGATATTCGCCAAAGCCGTTGGCAGCCAATCGATTGGGCGGAATACCAAGCGCGTCGATCATGTACCGTACCACCGACAGGGCACGCCCCTGGCTCAACTCCCAATTGTCCTTGAACCTCGGATGACCCAGAAGCGTGGTGCTATCAGTATGCCCGTCGACCCTGATGATCCAGTCCAGCTCCGGCGGAATAGCAGCGGCAACGCTTTGCAGGATGCGGGCGACCTTGGCGATCTCGGCCTTGCCTTCTTCGGACAGCTCCGCGCTTGCAGGGGCAAACAGCACCTCAGAGGCAAAAACAAATCGGTCGCCTTCGATACGAACCCCTTCCTGGCTACCCAGAACATCCCGCAGGCGCCCAAAAAACTCAGAGCGGTATCGCTCCAGATCTTCTGCCTTGGTTTCCGCGCTCTGCGCCCGGTCGGCCAGTGCAGCCGCTTCGGCTTCAAGCCTCTTGCGTTCCTGCTCTTCGAGGATTCGCCGACGACGCTCTTCCGAGGCAGCCCGAGCCAGAGCCGCGTTCAGATCCTGACCGAGGTTCTGCAACTGAACCTGCTGCGCTGCATCCCTTTCCTGGTAGTCATCCAGAATGGCCTGAAGACTGCCAAGCTGCTCGCGAAGGGCGGCAATCTGCTGGTTCAACAAAGCCGCCTCTCGCTGCGCCTTTGTTGAAAGCTGTTTTTGATTGGCTAACGCGACCCGCGCTTCGGCCAGCAGGTTGGCGCGCTGCTCGGCCAGAGTAAGCTGTTCTTCCGCGCGGGCTTCCGCTGCACTTTGCGCATTGAGCGCAGCCAGCAGGCGCTGCTGTAATACATCTGTATCGCTGGCCGCCGCCTGAGCATTTTCCAGCGCTTCCAATGCGGTGAGCAGACGCTGCTCGATGGCAGCCCGGTCTTCCTCGGTCGAGCTCGCCGCACTGCGCGCCGCCGCCAGGTCTGCCTGTGCCTGCTTCAACTGCGCCTCAAGACCTGCCTTTACCCCGGCGGCATCCGCGCGGAGACTGGCAATTTGCTGCTCCAGACCACGCTGCATATCCTCGGCTGCAAGTGCAGTTTGTTCGAGCTGCGCTTCCAGATCCGCCCGCGCCCCGGCGTGTGCGTCCTGAAGTGCCGCAATCCGCGCCTCGAATTCTGATTGTGTCTGCGCCGACGCAGCCTGTTGCCGCGCCAGCTCGGCTTCCAACTCGTCCCGTGTCCGCGCCGCGACTTGACGGGCCTCTTGTACCTCCGCCGTCAAGCGCGCCCGCGTGGCCTCCGCATCTGTGCGAACACGCCCCAGTTCAGCCTCGAGCGCACTGACTCGCGCATCGGCCTCTGACTGGCTGACCTCCATCTGAGCCAGCACACGTGTCAAACGTTCGGCCAGTTCATCGCGCTCCCGCGATTGGGCCTGTGCGGCTTCCAGCGCCGATAGCGTCTCTTCCAGCTTGCGGTCCAATTGCGCCTTGGCTGCATCTGCCGCTGCCAGCAGCGTCAGGGTATCTTCTGCCTCCTGGCGCTGCGCCTCCAGCGCCAGTGTCATTGCAGTCAGCTCGGCATCGGCATCCTCAAGCTTCTTGCGCAGGGCTTCGGCGGCTGCGGCTTCGGCAAGGCGCGCGGCCTCTTCGTCGCTGATCTGCTGCTCCAAAGCGGCAACAACATCGGCCTGCGCTGCGCCTTCCTGCCTCAGATCAGCGATCATCGCTTCCAGGGCTTCACGGCGCGCGGCCGCTAGCCTCGCCGCCTCGACGCCCGCATCGATCTCCTCGCGGGCCCGTGCAAGCGCCAAGTTCAGCGCCTCCTGCTCGTTCAGCAAGTCGGACCGCTCCGCTTCCAGGGCGCTGCGCTCAGCTGTCAGCTCTGCAATCTGCCCGGCAGCGGCCTCGCGATCAGCGATCATTGCAGCCACCTGCGCCTCAAAGGCCGTAATCTGGCTGCGCGCGGCCTCAAGATCGGCAGCCTGCGCATTTCGTTCGGAGGTGAGCGATGCGATCAGGCTGCGCTGCTGCGCAAGCTGAGCCTCGGCCTGTTCCAGATCAGTTTGCGCCGTGTTCAGCGTTGCGTTCAGAGCACCAAGCCGTGCGGTCAGCAGGCTATTTGAACGCTCCTCAAGGCCAAGCGCATCTGCCAGCGCTCGCACTTCGGCAGAAAGCTCATCCAGCTCACTTTCCTGGCCGGTTATGGTTTCGCGCAAAACAAACTGTACGATCATGAAAATCGTGAGCACGAACATCAGGACCAACAACAGACCAGTCATCGCGTCTACGAAACCGGGCCATATCGAAGCCTGGAATCGTTGGCCAGTGCGCCGTGAGAGGGCCATGGATCAGTCCTCGTCCTGCGAGGTCGGCGTCGAGCGAGCCGCGCGCTGAGCTCCCCTCGGTGGCGCAAATGCCTTGACCATCAGGTCAATGTCCTTGCGCAGCTCTGCCAGGCTTTCCTGTCGGCCTGCAGAAATCTCTTCCAGGATCCGCAGCATCTGGACATCGATCGAGCGCAGGCGCATCCGGCTTTCGGCATCCATACCCACATCACCATGAGCACGCATGATTTCGGTCAGTGTCTCTTGCCCGACAGCAACTCGTTCAAGCGCCGCACTCACGGCTTCTGCCTGCTCCTGACGAGCATTCATGTCGTTGATGCTATCCACGAGTTGCGACAGCTTGTCCTCGACGGCCGCGCGCCCTTGGGCGGTTTCTGCAAACATGGCCTGCAAGGCATCCATCTGCTCGGCCATGGTGTCGAGCACCTGAGAAACTACACCGCTGTCTCCCGGCCCATCCTCACCGGAGGAGAAGCTCACACGGGTAAAGGTCGACATCCATTCTTCTAGCTCACGGTAAAACCGGTTCTGACCATGTCCCGCAAAGAGTTCCAAAAGCCCAACGATCAAAGAGCCTGCCAGCCCCAGAAGTGAGGAAGCAAAGGCCACCCCCATCCCGCCAAGTTGCGCTTCAAGGCCTGTCATCAGGCGATTGAAGATATCAAGGCTCTCTTCTCCTTCACGCGGGGCGAGGCTTCGGATCGTGTCCACCACGGCCGGCACTGTGGTCGCCAGACCGTAGAAGGTCCCGAGCAGACCGAGAAAAATCAACAAGTTGACAATATAGCGGGTGATCTCACGGTCTTCGTCGATCCGTGTAGCAACCGAATCGAGAATTGACCGGGTCGAGGACGACCCCAGCTGCATACGCGCCCCGCGCGAGCGCAAGAGCGACGCCAGCGGCGCCAGCATCGACGGTGGACGGCCATCACCGCGCGCGCCGCCAGCGGCAAAGCTTTCGATCCAACGCACCGAGCCGATAAGCTGCACGACTTGCCAGAAGCAGGCCAGAACACCAATGATGAACACCACAAGGATGAAGCCATTGAGCCAGGGGTTTGCCTGAAATACCGGCAGCACCCGCGGCAACGCCACAAAGGCCCCGAAGCCTGCAAGCCCCAATGCGATCAGCATCAGAATGACTTGACGGACGGGCTGGGAAAACTGAGGCCTGATCTTACCGTCTGGCTGCGCCATATTCAGGGGCTCCTGCCGCTCTTTCGTGCTCTTCTCGCGACTGCAGCCTATAAGGAAAGAGATTGCAACGCCAAGGCTTTATGATGTGATTTGGCGTACCCGCCGTGCGAGCCAGTCCAGTTCTTCATCATGAAGGCCGATCTCGGACAGATGGCTAGCAGTATTGTACAGATACTCTGTGTTCGGTCCGCGTCCACCGACAGCTCTGGCAATGATGTGGGCCTGATCTTCGAGGCTCATGCCACCGCAATACTGCACATGATGGGGGTCGATCACATAGGTCACGGCTGTGACGATATCTCCGGAGTGCAACTCCACGTCCAAGTTGCGCTCTAGATAGGCCGAAGAGATCAGCTCCCGCTCGCGCAGATAGTCCAGCGTCTGCGCCTCGGCGCCTGCCTCGACCGCCAGCGCCAAACCGGCACACCGCGCGCCCGGGACTGCATCAAGTGCCAGCACGAGCCCCGGTTTCTCCTCGCTTCCCCGATGGTGGATCGAACTCATGCAGAACGATCGGGCATAGCCATGCAATGTCGCGACTTCACGCCGCGCGACAGCAAAACCCGGGTTCCAAAGAAGCGATCCGTATCCGAATACCCACATGGTCATGACAACTGGTCCTTTTTGATTCCCGTCTGTTAACAGGAAATTCCGCGACAGCAAAAGTGCCTCATTGGGCCTATGTTATCTGTACCGGCTTGTCATGATTTGTTTCCACTTTCGGCTGAACCCAATGTGCCGAAGGCGCAAGCAGCCCGTCCTGCGGGCTGCCATGCCCAACACTGGAAATCGTCTGGCCCGATCAGGGCAAAGGCGCTTTCAGTGGCGGGAGCATGCCGCTCCTCTTGCAGGTCTCACCGACAATAGGCCCCGCCGCGATGCCGCGCCACATCCAGATGAAAGTGATCAAGGTGATAGCGATCCGCATCCGGTCCGAGCACCGTGCCGAAAGGTCCACAGGCCGCTTTCCATATCTTGCGCAATTTCTTTCGGGTCCGTCGCTGCTTCCAACCTTCCAAAACGGTAATGGTCTGGCCGTCTTCCAGCGTAAAGCCTGAAATGTCGATTGCACGCGCCTTGCCATGTTCGGAAATACGCGCGCCGGGGCGGCTATTTCGCGTGCGGCAAGCGTAGTGCGCCGCTACCCTCAGTGACACAACCTTGTTGCGCCGACCAAAAGCCTTTTCCACGTCTTTGCTGACCCAGCGGTTCAGCGACTTGGCCAGATCGCAATGCATCACCGAAGGGGTACTCAGGCGCACGCCAGAGATCGACCGCACCCGCACCGCGTCCTTTGCGCCGCAGCCCGGCAAGGAGCCAGTAACAGCGCCCACGGCCTCTCCCTGTATATCGATGTCGCCGCAGACCGAGGTTTTTCGCAAGGCGCGCCGTTTGAAGAGGACCTGCTCGACCATGGCCTGGGGCCGCGCCACCGGGCGCAGTCCAGGTGTGGCAATGGCTACTCCGGGACTGCTCGTTTGAGCGGATGCCAGTACCGGACCGGCCTCTACGGAAGGGCGCGCCACGGACCGGACCTGTGGCAGCTCTGGTTCATGCACCCGCAGGGCATGGGCTGGTCGCAGGTTTGGGCGAAGGGATGCCTCGGGCGCCATGGCGTTTGCCTGTCCCGCCAACATCAGGCCAACCAGAACCACAACCCGCCCGAACATCACGTTTTGGACCGCCCAAAATCCGGCGCGTCGGTGTCCTGCCCCGCTTCGATGATGCCCCGGCGAATGGCGCGGGTTCGGGTGAAATACTGATGCAAATGCTCGCCGTCGCCGGTCCGAATGGCACGCTGCAAGGCAAAAAGCTCTTCCGTGAACCGCCCTAGGATTTCGAGCGTTGCATCCTTGTTGGTCAGAAAGACATCACGCCACATGGTAGGGTCCGACGCCGCGATCCGCGTGAAATCCCGAAAGCCTGCCGCCGAATACTTGATAACCTCACTGTCGGTGACCCTACGCAGGTCGTCTGCCACCCCAACCATCGTATAGGCAATGAGGTGCGGCGCATGGCTGGTCACGGCCAGAACCAGATCGTGGTGATCAGCGTCCATCTCATCCACATTGGCGCCCATGCCTTCCCAAAGGCGGCGCAAACGCTCAACAGCGGCCGGGTCCGTTCCCTCCACCGGCACCAAAAGGCTCCAGCGGTTGTCAAACAGCTCGGCAAAGCCCGCCTCGGGACCGGAGTGTTCGGTCCCCGCGAGAGGATGCGCGGGGACGAAATGCACACCGTCGGGGATATGGGGCGATACGGCCTCGATCACATGACGTTTGACCGAGCCCACGTCGGACACCGTGGCTCCGGGCATCAATGCGGAAGAAATCTCTTCCATCACCGCGCCCATTGCGCCAACCGGCACGCAGAGGACCACAAGGTCCGCCCCCTCGACCGCCTCTGCCGCACTGTTGCAAACGCGATCACACAGGCCAATGCTTCGAGCCGTCTCGCGTGTTTGTGCACTGCGGGCATAACCCGTGACCTCTGCGGCCAATCCGGCGCGTTTCATCGCCCAGAACATCGAAGACGCAATGAGACCCAGACCGATGAGCGCAACACGATTGTAGACAGGCGCGCTCATGCTGCGCCCTCCCCTGCCTTGAAGGCCTTCACCGCATCGGCTACTGCGCGGCATGCGGCTTCATCGCCGATTGAGATACGCAGGGCATTGGGCAGGTTATAGCCTGCCACCCGGCGCACGATCAGACCTCTGGCTTTCAGGAAATCATCACAGGCTTCTGCCTCAACCCGACTGGCAAACCGCGCCAAGATGAAATTGGTGCAGGAGGTATCAGACGGCACGCCCAGTTCGGCCAATGCATCGGCAAGCCAGCCCCGCCATTTGGCGTTCTCCGCCCGGCATTGAGCGACATACTCGGTATCCAACACCGAAGCCAAGGCGCCCGCCAGCGCGGTGGAGGAAACATTGAACGGCCCGCGCAGGCGGTTCAGCACGTCGATGATCTCTTGCGGACCATACCCCCATCCGACCCGCGCGCCACCCAGACCATAGATTTTGGAGAAGGTGCGCGTCATGAAGACATTGCGGCGCTGTGCAATCAGCGCCGCCCCGGCGTCGAACCCTTCTACGTATTCCGCATAGGCGCCGTCCAGCACCAGCAGCGCCCCCTCGGGGATACCATCGGCAAGCCGCGCGACTTCGGCAGCGCCAATCATGGTGCCCGTTGGATTGTTCGGGTTGGCAATGAACACCAGCTTGGTGCGCTCGGTACAGCCAGCCAAAAGCGCATCCACATCCGTCACGCGCTCCCGTTCAGGCACCTCGACCGGCGTCGCACCGGCAGCCTGCGCGCAAATGCGGTACATGGCAAAGCCATGTTCGGTATAGAGAACTTCATCCCCCGGCCCCACGTAGGCCTGGCAAAGAAAGGTGATGATCTCATCACTGCCCGCACCGCAGATGATTTGTTTGGAGTCGAGCCCGTAAACCTCTCCAATTGCCGCACGCAGCTCGGCATGATCCGAACTGGGATAGCGATGCATATTGGCCGCCGCCTCACGCATGGCGTCAATTGCGCGCGGGCTTGGGCCGAGAGGGTTCTCATTCGAGGAGAGCTTGACAGTATTGCTCACCCCTTCCACATGGGCAGCCCCGCCCTGGTAGAGAGCAATGTCCATAATTCCGGGCTGCGGTGTGATCTGGCTCATTCGACGGACTCCTTGGTTCCGCCCCGTGTTTAACCGCGCGCGCAGCAATCGAAAAGGCGCAAGATGCGTATCGGCGCGACCAGTCGCCACAACACCTTGCGCTTTCCTTTCCTAGGCAGCCTTGGCATGAAACCGCGCGGTGCTGGGATCTGCCTGGTAGCGCTGAGCCTGCTCTTCGGCCCGCAGGGTGAGCTCATTTACGCTGTCGATGATGTAGTGCGCGGTGTTATCGCTCATCAGATAGGAGAAATTGAGCCGCACCCAGCCCGGTTTGCGTAACTCCTGCCCCGCCTGCAGATCGGCAAACAGGCGCCGCGACTGAGGTTCGTCAATACCGAGAAGCCGGTGAGCGTAGGGACCGGCACAGGCACAACCGCCCCTTGCCTGGATTCCATAGAAATCGCTGAGCATCCTGGTGAAGAGTTGCTGATGCACGGGCTGTCCGGACACGCCGCGAACTGTGAATGAAAAGATCGGCAAGCGCGGGGCGCTGGCATGCCCTAATAGTGTAAGGCGCGGATTGTCCTGCCAGCCCGCCTTGGCCAAATCGGCGAAATTTGCTTCCCTGCGGGCGATTTCTTTTTCACCAACCGCTTCTTTGACCAGAAAAGCAAGCGCCGCGCGGATATCGCCAATCACATTGGGCGTGCCAGCCTCTTCGCGCGCAGTCAGATCATCGCTATAGGCATGATCCCATGGAGACACGAAGCTGACGGTACCGCCGCCCGGCCAGGACGGGGCACGCCGACGCACGACCTGGCTGTTGACGATCAACACCCCTGACGCGCCAGGGCCACCCGGAAACTTATGCGGTGAGACTACGATGGCGTCTTTGCGCACACCGCCATGTCCGCCCATGTCGATGGGCAGGTAGGGGCCACCCCCCGCATAGTCCCAGACCGCAAGAGCATCATGCGCCTTCAGGATACGGCTCACCTCATCGACATCGGTCAAGACCCCTGTCACGTTGGAAGCCGCAGAGAAGCTACCGATTTTCACATCACAGTGGGCATACTCTTTCAACGCCGCCTCAAGCACCCGCAGGTCGACACCACCATCCCGTGCCTCGGGAATCTCAACCACGGTTGCCTTGCTCTCCCGCCAGGGAAGGATGTTGGAATGATGCTCGTAGGGGCCAATGAAAACCACGGGTGCCTTGGCGCTATTCAAACCGAATAGGCTCACAAGCCGGTTCAGGCCGGCCGTCGCGCCAGATCCGGCAAAGATCACCGCATCGTCTGATGTGGTGCCTGTCATGCGTGCGATCTCGGCACGCGCGGCACGGCGCATTCGTGTCATATGTGCCCCGCAGTAGGAGGCCTCGGTGCGAGAGTTGGCGTAAAACGGCAGGACCTGTTCGGCAATAAAATCTTCCACAAAGCGCAGGGCCCGCCCCGAGGCAACGTAATCTGCATAAACCATTGGCACGGGTCCATCCGGCCCTGGGATCTTCACATCATTGCCAATCAGATCATCGGTCAGATGACCATTTTGAACTGCATCTTTCAGGGTGTGTTTAAGTGAAGCAAAAGGCATGACATTCTCCGACTTTTGCCATGACAGTGCCTGAACTGAACTGCCAATTTCTCACATAATTTTCGATGGATTGGATGAAACTTGTGTCATATGATCGAACTATGACAGAAAATATAGATCATATTGACACACGCCTGCTTCGGGCGTTGCAGATGGACGGCAACTTGTCGCAGCGCGATCTGGCCGACAAGGTGGGTCTTTCGCAAAATGCCTGCTGGCGGCGACTGAAGGCTTTGAACGAAAAGGGCGTTTTGCAGGGCTCAACCGCGCGAATCGACCGCGCCAAGCTTGGCCTTGATCTGGTGGTTTTCGTTATGCTGCGTACACGGCACCATTCAGCGGACTGGCTAGACCGCTTCCGTGCGCATGTTTTGACTATACCAGAGGTCGTGGACTTTCACCGCATCGGTGGGGACTATGATTATCAGCTGAAAGTGGTCACCCAGAACATGACCAGCTACGACACTGTATATCAGCGCCTTATTTCAGGGGTCGAACTGGACAGCGTCACGTCCTATTTCGCGATGGAGGCGATCGCCGAAGGACGCCCCCTCCCGCTGTGACCTGGGCGCAGAAGTACGTCACGCAGTTAGTGGCCAAAGGCCGAGTTCGGCATCCATTTCACCCTCTTGCCTTCGGGCCCCATGCGCATGTGCAGGCAGGACGTTCCAAACCGCTGAAAATAGAGCGTATCGAGCTTATACCACCCAGCCTGCGGCACCTCGACTTCGGTCATGACCGTGGTGTCACAAGGCTGACGACCGTTGAACTCGCCAACGATCTGCCCCCCAATCTTGGCTTGCAGGCCGTCGTTGGTCAGGAAATCTATATTGTAGACACCGGGCTTTTCAAAGCGAACATAGCCCGTAATCCGCGCTGCCACATGCATCGCGCGTTTCGAGGTGAGCGTCAGATCTCCCTCGTTGGTATCCCTGTAGTCCAGCCCTTTGAGAGGAGGCCCCGCTTCTGATCTGATTTTCAGAGCCGCCCGAGCCTGGCTCAGGTCTTTCACGTCCTCCGGATAGGCGTAGCGCACAGCCAGACCTGGCCGCAGGCTGCCCGGTTGAGGGTTGGCAGGCTGCAGTTTGAGCGGCTCGGCCGACAGGACACCCGCCACTCCGAACGTAGCGAGAGCCGAAAGGACACCCAAAATGGCTTTCATGGCAATTCTCCATATCGATGCCTCGGACAATCAAGGCAGCTTGATGTGAGCCTAATACCGCCTGACCTCAATCACCAAATGGAAATGCCTGCGACGGCGCGATTTTGCCAAGGCGGGCATGGTCTTGTCGGAAAGCGCGCCAACGACGCATTGCTGTCGCCAACGAAAAGGGGCCACCAACCGGCAGCCCCATACACATCCCAGAAAAGGGAAATCGCTTAGTTCTTGGCGTAGAATTCGACGACCAGATTCGGTTCCATCACAACCGGGTAAGGCACGTCGCCCAGAGACGGGGTGCGCACGAAGGTGGCTTTCATCTTGGAGTGGTCGGCTTCGATGTAATCGGGCACATCGCGCTCGGCCAGCTGGGTGGCTTCCAGCAGGACAGCCAGCTGCTTGGACTTGTCGCGGACCTCGATCACGTCGCCTTCCTTCACGCGGTAGGAGGGGATGTTGACGCGCTTGCCGTTGACCAGAACGTGACCATGGTTCACGAACTGACGGGCAGCAAAGACGGTCGGAACGAACTTGGCACGGTAGACGACCGCGTCCAGGCGGCGCTCCAGCAAGCCGATCAGGTTTTCACCGGTATCGCCTTTGACACGCTCGGCTTCACCGTAGATGCGGCGGAATTGTTTCTCGGTCAGGTCGCCGTAGTAGCCTTTCAGCTTCTGCTTGGCGCGCAGCTGGATACCGAAGTCAGACAGTTTGCCCTTGCGGCGCTGGCCGTGCTGGCCGGGACCGTATTCGCGGCGGTTGACCGGGGACTTCGGGCGGCCCCAGATATTTTCGCCCATACGGCGGTCAATTTTGTACTTGGCAGACGTGCGTTTGGTCACGGCTGATCTCCTTTATTTTTGGCTCCGCAATTTTATCCGAAAACCGGTTCCCACTTTTCGGATTGCGGACACGGGGGCCAGCAAACCGGATCAGCCAGAACGCAGCCGGGCAAACTGCGGCTATAAAGGGCGTTGTCCTCTTGGTTTGGTCCGGATGGACCTCCCCATGACAGGCATCCCCTTGCGGGGGCCACCAACACCAATGAAGCCGCGCTTATATAGAGGTACACACCCGAGTCAATAGCCCTTCCGGCAGAGTTTTCCCTGCGCCTCAGGCCGCCTCGTGGCACAGGATCGCGGCCTCGCTGACGCTCAGGTTGCGGCGCACAAAGGCACCATAGCTGAGCGGATCTTGTTCCACCGCAGGCAAGAACTGCAGCAACCGCCGACGATCACCATCCGACAGAGCCGAAAGGGCAGCATTGGCCGGGTGGAAACTTTCACTTTCCACCCCATTGGCCCAAAGCACCTGATGATCCTCCAGAAGCAGGTGGATATAGGTGACCTCCCGCACTTGGGTATCCGTTATGATCGAGCTGCCATTTATCAGATCTTTGGCGGCCACAAGAACCTCGGGCGTATTGAACAAAGCCTCCACATGGCGCCCGCGCAGCAGCAGCCGGTGTTCGGGCGAGACCAAAAGATCCTCACCGGGGCGGCCAGAGGCAAACGCCCCTGCCCGCAGGCGCACGGGGCGCAGGTGCGGATAGACGAAAAGCCGCGCCCCCGTCATCCGGCGCCCACCGATCCACTGGATCTGTTGGGGGCCATTGTCACGGGTCTGCACGTAATCTCCTTCGCGCAGCGTCTCCACCGGGCGGGCCCCTTCGGGCGTCTCGATCAACGTGCCCGGCGTAAAACAGATCACCCCGCTCTGTGGTGGATCTGGTGCATCTTGCCCCCAAGCTTTCAGCCTCGACTTGAGAACCCAGAGCTCCTGATCACGTGGAGGCAGCTCATCCACGAACATCAGAAGCGGCGCCTTACCCGGCGCCACCTCGATCAGTGTGGCAGTAAACCTATCGACCCCGTTTGTGAGGATAAAACCCCTGTCCACCAACTGCGCCAATACAGCTTCTGACGAGGGTGCAGCACCTGCCGCACCAACAAGCTTGCGCACAGATTGCGCCACACGTCGGCGCAGATCGCTTTCGCTGTCCGCCATATCCAGACGCAATACCTCTGTTGGGCCATCCACCCGCAGGGCGTTCCCGCGCCAAGACCAAGCAGATCCAACACGCACCAAATCTGGTGACGGGGATCTCTGACCGTCCAGTTCCGTTTGCGCCCAAGACATAACAAACGTGCCAGTAAAGCCCGCTTTCATTGCTCTTTGCTGCCTCTGTTTTTGTTATTGGGCAAAGAGTAGCAATCGAATTCCCGCGCTCAAAGCGAAATCCCAAACACCGAGATGACTAGGCGCATGAGCGCAACACAAACGCAAGGGTTGAATGACCGGCAGCCCCCGTTTTGGGCTGCCGACCCTGCCTCAGATCGGATAGTGGATCCCGCCGTTCTGAGTGGTCATCCAGCGCAGGTCGGTGAATTCGGCAATGCCCCACTGACCTCCAAAGCGCCCATAGCCAGAGTCCTTGACCCCGCCAAAGGGCATTTGCGCCTCATCGTGCACGGTTGGCCCGTTCACGTGACAGATCCCGCTTTCGATGCGGTTGGCGATCTGCATTGCCCGCGCCTGATCCCGGCCGAATACGGCAGCCGACAGGCCCATGTCGCTTTCATTAGCGACCCGCACCGCCTCATCCGCATCGCCCACGCGAATGATGGAGGTTACAGGGCCAAAGCTTTCTTCGGAATAGAGCCGCATCTGCGGCGTGACGTCATCCAGAGCAGCTGCGTTCAGGATAGTGCCAGACCCACCTCCACCAATCAGGCGCGCGCCTTTCTGCACCGCATCCTCGATCAACTCGCGAATGCGGTCCGCTGCGGCGGCATTCACGACCGATCCCAGCGGTGCCTTGCCCTCGGTCGGATCGCCTGCGGTCAAGGTTTCGACCTTGCGCGCGAAAGCCTCGACAAAAGCGTCGGCGATTTCTTCGACCACGATGATCCGTTCGGTCGACATGCAGATCTGCCCCTGGTTCATATAGGCGCCAAAGGCCGCAGCCGCGACGGCAGCGTCGATATCGGCATCCTCCAGGACGATGAAGGGGGCCTTTCCGCCCAGCTCCAGCAGCGAAGGCTTCAGGTGGCGCGCTGAGATTTCCCCGATCAGACGGCCCACACGGGTCGATCCGGTGAAGTTCACGCGGCGCACCGCCGGGTGTGCGATCAGCGTCTCAACCAGTTCGGGCGCATCCTCGGGCGCGTTGGAGATCGCGTTGACAACACCCTTGGGCAGCCCCGCCTCGGCCACCGCCTCAAGGATCAGTGCATGGGTGCGCGGGCAGAGTTCGCTGGTTTTCATCACAACCGTGTTGCCACAGGCCAGCGGCGTCGCGATAGAACGCACGCCAAGGATCACCGGCGCATTCCAAGGCGCCATGGCCAGCACCACGCCCGCGGGCTGACGCACCGCATAGGCGGTGCTGCCGGGCCGGTTCGAGGGGATGATCTCACCCTTGATCTGGGTTGTTAGGCCTGCCGCCTCTACCAGCATTTCAGAGGCCAGCATGATGTTGAAACGCGCCCAGGCCTCGGTCGCGCCGATCTCGGCCTTCATGGCCTCGACGATGGCATCACCGCGCGCCTTGAGCGCCTCGGACGCATCCAGAAGCATCCGGCGGCGCACGCCGGGCGCCATGGCCGACCATTCCGGAAAAGCCGCCGCCGCCGCATCTGCCGCCCGCATCGCATCAGCGGTGCTGGCCGCCGCCGCGGTTGTGGCAAGAGCGCCGGTCACAGGGTTGTGGCGTTCGAATTGGCGCCCGTTTTCAGCCTCAACATGTTCGCCGTTGATGAAGAGTTTCAGAGTATCCATTTCACTCTCTCCGTCTGTCAGGAAATTTCATTGTCCAGCGGCTCGCTCGTGCCGCCAAGGAAGGCGTGCTGTACCGCTGGATCATTCTGCAATTCGTCACTGGTGCCTTGCCCCACGACGCGACCGGCCTCGAGCAGGTAGCCCCGGTCGGCCAGCGCCAAGCTTGCGCGCACGTTCTGCTCCACGATCACCAGCGTAAGGCCGGTGCTGCGGATCCGGGCGAGCGCGGCAAAGACCTCCTTCACTACGATGGGGGCCAGGCCAAGGCTCGGTTCATCCAAAAGCAGGATGTTGGGGTTCGACATCAGCGCGCGGGCGATGGCGACCATCTGCTGCTCCCCGCCCGACATGGTGCCTGCCAGCTGCCGCCGCCGTTCGGCAAGGCGCGGGAACAGTTCGAACACCTCAGCCTGACGCGCGGCAACGCCCTCACGCGCGCGATCTGGATAGGTGCCCAGCGCCAGATTCTCGGCCACGGACATGCGCGGGAAGATGCCGCGACCCTCGGGCACCAGGGCGATACCGCGCCCGACCCGTTCATGCGCGGCAACCGTCGCCAGATCGGTGCCTTCGTGGCTGATCCGGCCCGCATGCGGCTCCACCACACCACCGACGGTCTTGAGCAGGCTGGATTTCCCGGCCCCGTTGGCCCCCAGGATCACCACGCATTCACCCGGCTCCACCCGCATCGACACCGCATCCAGGGCGACATGCTTGCCATAGGCAACGGTGAGGTCATGGATCTCAAGCATCTTCTTCTCCCAAGTAAGCCGCCACAACATGGGGATCGTCCAATACCTCGGCCGTTGGTCCATCGGCGATCAGCGCCCCAGAGTTCATCACCGCGCAGCGTGGGCAAAGCGCGCGCACCGCATCCATGATGTGCTCGACCATGATGATGGTGATGCCGGTCTCCTCCAGCCTGCGGATAAGGGCGATCCCCTCGTGCAGTTCAGTGGGATTGAGGCCCGCCAGCCATTCGTCCAAGAGCAGGATGCGCGGCTCCGCCGCCAAGGCGCGGGCCAGCTCCAATCGTTTCTGGTCGATATAGGTGAGATCGGCAGCCGCACCCGCCGCGCGATCCTCAAGACCAACCATGGCAAGGCACTCCCTCACACGGGCAGCCAGCTCCGCTACCCAGAGGCGTTTTGCGCCGAAGGCCGCCGGGACCATCACGTTTTCTTCCAGCGACAGCGAAGGCAGAATGCGCACCAATTGGAACGTACGGGCCACACCTGCGCCCGCAATCACATCGGGGCGCGCGCCTGCCAGCTGCCGACCCTCCACCGCGAATTGACCCGCCGACGGACGCAGCGCGCCAGAGAGAAGGTTGAGGAGCGTCGTCTTGCCGGACCCGTTGGGCCCCAGCAGGCCTAGAACCTCGCCTTCGCGCACCTCAAGTGAAACATCATTGACTGCCGTCAGGCCACCAAAGCGTTTGGTGAGGCCGTCTGTTTTCAGAAGAACACTCATTGAGCCGCCTCCCCTTTTGCATCACCCCTTGCCTTACCGCGAAGTTTTTCAGCGGCGGCCAGCAATCCGTCCGGCAGCGCATAGACCACTGCGAGGAACATCAGCCCCAAGAGGATCGAGAAGTGATCCGGGAAGCGCGCCGAAAGCCATTCGAACAGCAGGAACAGAGGCACGGCGCCGAAGGCTGGGCCCCATAGTCTGCCCGCTCCGCCCAACAGCGCCATGATCACGGTCAGGAAGCTGACAGTGGGGTTGAAGACAATGGAGGGCTCCACATAGACCCAGCGCGGCGCCTGGATTGCGCCCACAAGGGTGATGATGGTGGCAGAGGCCACGAACAGCACCAGTTTGGTGCGCGCCAGATTGATCCCGCTGTGGGCGGCCACAATTTCATCGTCGCCAATCACCCGCAACGCAAGGCCCAGGCGGCTTTGGCGGATCCATGCCGCCAGCGCCAGTGTCAGCGCCCCCAGCGCCAAAAGCTGCCAGTAGATATGCTTGGCCTCCAGATCGAGGAAGATATAGCGCCCTAGCGTTCCGGTGACATTGACCTCAAACCAGGTGATCAACTGGCGCACCAGTTCGGCGAGGCCAAAGGTGAAGATTACGAAGTATATGCCTGCAAGGCGCAGGGTAGAAAGGCCAACCAGCAGCGCCATGGTGGCGCCGATCCCGGCGGCGGCCAGCAGCACCAGCGGATAGGGCAGCGCCTCATTGAGGACAGCAACCGTGTAAGCGCCAACGCCGAAGAAGGCGACCGTTGCCAGCGAGACATAGCGCGTCGGCCCCGAGAACATCGCCCAGGAGGTCGCCAGCGTCACATAGCCCGCAAGCCCCACAAGAAGGCCGATACCATAGCTATCCAGCAGAAAGGGAAGCGCTGCAAGGCAGGCAAGGGCCACAACTGCAATAACAATCCGCATAGGTCAGCCTCCCGCCTTGCCAAAGAGCCCGTTCGGACGCCACAAGAGCACCACCAGGAACAGCGTATAGGTGGCCGCAAGGGTTAGACCGGGGTCAATGAACGCCGCCACAAAAGTCTCTGCCAGCCCCAGAAACAGCCCGGCGATCAGAGCGCCCAGGATATTGCCGACCCCGCCCATGATCACCACGATCAGCGCCTTCATGGTGAAGACAACGCCATCGGTGGCCGAAAACGTCTGATACATGGAGATGAGCGCGCCGCCCGCCGCCGCCAGCGCGCCGCCAAGGGCAAAGGCCTGTCGTCCCATACGGTCCACATCAATGCCCACGAGATAGGCCGAGTCCGGCGACAGCGCCACGGCACGCATGGCAGTGCCCCAGCGGGTGCGGATCAGCAGTGTGAACAGACCCAGCCCGATCACCACCGACAAGACAAAGGCAATGAGACGGTTGGCGGCAATGGTCACACCCAACATCTCCACCCCGGTGTTGAGGTAGGAATAGGAGGTGAAATCGCTGCCGAATGTGACCAGCATCACGCCCTGCAGGACGAACAGCAGGCCAAAGGTCGCAAGGATGGTGTCGACCTCAAGCCGCCCGCTGCCGCCCGCACGTTTGACCAGCGGGCGCATCATCACGCGGTAGATCAGCCAGGAAAACCCATAGCCTGCAGGTGCCACCACAAAAAGCCCCCAGAGCGGGCCAACGCCCCAGCCGGTGAACATCAGCGTCACTGCAAAACAGGCGAGCAGCATGAATTCGCCGTAAGCCAGGTTCATGATCCTGGATATGCCGTATTGTAGCGACAGGCCCAGCGCCAAGAGCGCATAGGTCCCGCCCAGCACTAGGCCGAGGAGAAGGGTCGAGATCAACATCTTATGTCCTTGAAGTCTTTTGTGCTGCGGCCCTCACTCGGGGCCGCAGGCAGTTTTACCCGGGGGTTATTACCACTCGGGTTTCGGGATCGCAGGCGCGGCCGCGCCAGTGCGGTCAGAGGGGCTGACGGCCACAAAGCTGTCGCCCTGCCACTGTCCCACGAACCAAAGCTTGCGTAGCTGGTTGTTCTCCATCGCGGTCTCACCCAGGATGGTGTCGAAGGTGCCGGTCGAAATTTCCTCGGCCAGGGCCGCGTGATCGAGACCGACGCGCGACACCGCCTCCTCGAGAATCTGCAGAGAGGCATAGGTGATGGCACTTGCCCAGCTGTCGGGGGCATTGCCGGTCGCTTCGACATGTTTCTGGAAATAGGTCTGGATCTCCGGGTTCGCGGCATCGATACCGCCGATGGACATCACGCCCTCCTGCTTGCCCCCGGTGATTTTGGTATAGACCGGGAAGGCCCCGCCCACACCAATATAAAAGACCTTTGGGTTAAAGCCCGTGGTCATCGCCTGTTTCGTCACGCCAAAACTGCCCGGCGGATAGGAGAAGGAGATGAAACTGTCCGCCCCCGATCCCTGCACCTCGTTCAGCATGGTGGCAAAATCCGACGTGCCGAGCGGATAGGATGCATCATAGACAGTTTCGAACCCGGCGTCTGTCAGCGCAGGGCGCGCAGCCTTCACCAGATCGATACCAAAACCGTCAGCTACCGAGATCATTGCAACCTTATTGTTTATCGCCCCAGCATCACGCGCTGCGGCCAAGGCCTCGACCAAGGCAGTGGCGTAGTCGTGACCTCCGCCCAGCATCCAGAAAGATCGATCCCAGCGTGCTGCAAACTCTGGCGCTTTATCGGTCACCGCCGTCACCGCAAGTTGCGGATACCCAAAGCGGTCCATCAGCGGCGCGATCGCCAGATTGCTGCCGGTGCCCCAGGGCGGCAGGATCAGGTCGACCTTGTCTTGCGTCGCGAGACGCTCGATCGCGCGCACCAGATCCTCGGCGCTGGAACGGTCATCATATTCAACCACCTCGATCTTGCGTCGGCTACCGTCGGGCAGCATCAGGCCACCCTTGGCATTTACCTCTGAAATCCAGAGTTCATAATTCGGTATGGTTGTGATCCCAGCTCCGGTGGCATTTGGGCCGCTTTTCGATACCGCATAGCCGATTTTGACAGGTGCCTCGGCCATCGCCGGACCGCCAAACGCCATCATCGCGCCGAGCGCAACGGGAACCGCGCGCAGCAACGCGCGCCGTGAAAATACAGACATGTGTCTCCTCCCAGTCATGTAGTCGCGGGCCTGCGTCCGTGATGCCGCCCGGCTTTTTCCCGCCCGCAGAAGGCGAGTTTTCCTCCACGCACCCAGCGTATTGAAATCCGGCCTTTATAAAATGTGCTTTTGCAGGTAAGAATTGCACTTATGAGAGTGTTTCCATCCGACAGGCACAGCCCGAAGTGATTTCCGACCAAAAACCGCAGATCATTGCCCGTCAGATTCGAAGCCCGCTCGCCGAGACGGCCTACAACCTGCCCCACGCCCAAAGCATCCTTCTGCTGCTGGAGGCAGGCCAAGGACAGGTAGGCGGCGCCTCTGAAGAGCTTCATTTCGACGCTCCGCGCGCGGTCTGGCTCTCAACACCTAGACAAGGCAAACTGCGGCTGGCCTCTGGCAGCCGCGGGGAAATACTCCAGCTAAGCGACAATGCAATAGCCAGGGCCCTGCCCGCCACGTCTCTTGGGGACGAGTTGGCGCGCATTCTGCGCCGTGATCTGTCAGAACCTCTGAGCCGTCAATCAGAGCGGATGACGGGGTGGATGCAAGACCTGCGTGAAGAACTCTCCGGTGCCGAACCGGCTTCCGAGCTGGCGGCAGAGCACCTTCTCTCCCTTCTTCTGATACAGATCTGGCGGCTTGCCCGAGAGCAACGCCCCCGCTCAGCTGCAGCAACCGGAGGGCTGGTGCAGAATTTCGTCCAACTGGTCGGCCTACACTTACGGGATCACTGGAAAGTGACGGACTACGCCAATGCACTGGGTGTCAGCCGCGACAGGCTTGGGAGTGCCGTGCGCCGCGCGACCGGACGCTCACCTCAGAGCTATCTCCACGAGGCCTTGATCCGCGAAGCGTCGGAACTCCTGGCCAATTCGGGCCTCTCGGTGGCCCAAGTCAGCTTTCGCCTCGGGTTCTCTGACCCAGCATATTTCAACCGCTTCTTCACACGAGCACAGGGACTTTCACCCGGACGGTTCCGCAGAAAGATGGCCACGCGCGGCCGTCAACCAACCTCCTTTTCTGCTTGGCCTTGAACACCGCTCTCTTGTCGCAGGTAGCCCGGCCAGTTGGTTAGCCAGATACGCTTGGGTCGTATGGAATACGTGAAATGGCGACAAAGCAGGCCAGCAAAACATGACATACGTTCAGACCGCGAAATGCAGCCAAACCCGAATACAAACAGGGGGGGGGGGCGACGTCATGACTGAGCGACCAAAACCTGCAGTCGGCGACGTCTGTAGCACACCGGGGCAGATCGCTACGAACATTTGCAGCTATTTAAACGCCAGAAAGATAGCAATTCACAAATTATTAGTTACACTCGCCGATACTGGAATGTGTCGAGGTGGCACCTGTCTTGCTCCCTGTGCGCGCAGCTTAGCCACAGATGGATCAAAGCAGCTCACCTGCTCGGCGCCTTGATGTTATAAGGTCCATTGTTATGCGTGAATACGACGACAAAAAGTCGAGGGGTGAAACAGAGATTGAGGCAAAGGCCGACGTGCTTGAGCGTCCCGTGTTGGCTCTTTGTGTGGATGACGACCCGATCGATCGGTTAAGGCTTTCGAAAATCTGCAAGAAGGCCGGGCTAAAGATCGACTTTATCGAGGCTGCGACCGTTGATGAGATGCGCAAGCAACTTGATCAGCACATGTTCGATATCGTGTTCCTCGATCACAACCTTGGTATGGAAACCGGCCTCGATGCACTGAAGGTTCTGATTTCCCATGAAGATCAGACCAACGCAATACCGATCATGCTCACGAGCGTCACCTCTCACGCCATTGCGGTTCAGGCTATGCGGGAAGGCTGCGCCGACTACATCGTGAAAGAAGAGTTGACGGTGTCTTCGCTGGTCAAATCAGTCACCTCCGCCATTGAGAGACGCATTCTTTTTTCTCAACTCACCGGCGCCCAGGCTTTTCAGCGTTCTATCACAGAGGTCATCGAACGTTTCATGCGCACATGCGGGCCGGAAATGCGGGAAATCCTTGGTCAGACCCTCAAAACTCTGCGCGGCTTGAAGGCAATCAATCGAAGCGAAAACACGCTTGATCCGGTAATCCTGTCCAATTTCACACTTCTGGAACGGGGCTGTAAGGATCTGACAGTGCTCATGGACGATCTGACCAGCGTTGTGACCACCGCCCGCGACGCCTCTGATCGAAAACCTCAAAAGATCACCAAGTGATCGCAGACTGGGCCAGGAGCTCCCAGATGCGGACCATTTGGGAGGCCATTAATTCCAACCCGAACAAAGCGGCAGACAGTCGCCAATATGGCGCAAGCCTGCTGAACGACTGCAGCCTGTTGCGGCAGTCACGGAGGTAAAAGGCCGATGCCGACCGTCCGGCGCTTTACTCTGAGAACACGGATCGCGCTGCTGGTTTTTGCCTCCACCGGCTTGGCGTTGCTGTGCTCTTCGGCCCTTCTGTTCCTGCAGCTTCGTCAATCACACAACTACACATTGCTGGAGCGCATGAGGTTTGCGGGAACGGCCTATTCTCAGCGCATTGAAAACGTCCTGAAGGGGGGAGAACGTGATGCCGAAACGATGGCCTTGCTGCTCAACTCCCTCGGCATCACCGATCTGATCCTTGAGGGGCAAAACACGCAAGAGGGCCTGCCCGTCGACGGGCAGCGGCGCCGCGACGCGACCGCCCAGATCTTTCTGGAGTTCATGGCCAAGCATGAACATTACACACAGCTGCGACTACTTTCCAAAGACGGCAATTGGCAGGAACGTGTCCGGGTCAACCGTGAGGGCAGCGATCTGGTGATCGTTCCGGTCGAAGAGTTGCAGCAAAAGGGCAGCGAGCCTTACGTGCAACCGATGAACGATGGCACGTCTGCACAGGTCTATTTTTCGGATTTGACCCGCAATCGCGAGCACGGCCAAACCGTCGGGGCGCCGACGATCCGTGTGGTCGCTCCGCTGAGAGAGCAAGATGGCGAGATCATCGGAGCAATCATCATCAACGCAAACGCAGCAACCTTGCTTGCCAGTGCCGACCTGACCGTGACCCCTGGGTTTCAAGTCTACGCAATCAGTGACAACCTGGACTACATGGCATTTGGCACAGGCGAAGACGCGCCCCGCTTCGTGTTTCACCAAGACACCCGCTGGCACGCCCCCCCCTTTGCGAACCAGCTGAAACAAGCGGAAGATCAAACGTTTTTTGATCCGCAAACGGGGAGTCTGGTCTACTGGTCGTCAGCCCTTGAGCAAGGCGACAACATCCCTTTCGACATCAGCATTCTGGCAATAGCAGATAGCAATACCGTCATTGTGCCGGGTCTGACCAGACTGCAGGGCATCGCAGTGATTTCGGCCTGTCTGGCGGTTCTTTCAGCCCTTGGAACCTATCTGCTAGCGGCAAAATTTCTGTCGCCTCTCACCCGCCTGAACGAGGAGATCCAGACAAGGATCGACAGCTTTGAACCCGTGACCTTCGAAACCCGTCACAATGATGAGGTGTCGGATCTGGCAAACAGTTTCTCGCAAGTCGTCAATACCCGCATCGCCGAGGCAGCCCGCCTTGACGCGATCGTAAAAAGCGCGGCCGATGGGATCATCGCCATCGAAAGTGATGGAACTATTTCAGAGGTCAATCCAGCAGCAGAGAAACTGTTCGGATATACCTCGGACGAGTTGGTGGGCAAATCAGTCACCATCCTCATGCCCGATCGCGAAGGTCTAAGCCATGGGGAGTACGTCAATCGTTCTCTGCTGTCGGACACCCCAAAAGTCATGGGTAGAAACCGGGACATATTCGGTGTCTGCAAGGACGGACGTCAGATCCCTCTGAGCATCTCAGTCACCCGCGCATTTTATGGTAATCGGGTACATTTCATTGGAATGATCAGGGACGTCTCCGAACGCAAAGCCGCAGAGGCTGAGGTGAATGAGCTGATTGCCGCACTGCAACGCTCCAATGAAGAGTTGGACCAATTCGCTTACGTGGCCTCTCACGATCTAAAGGCGCCTTTGCGGGTGATAAACAATGCCGCCACCTGGCTGGCAGAGGACCTTGCCCCTCACTTGACCGAGGATACACAAGAAAGCCTGGACCTCCTGCGCAACCGGGCAACACGCATGGAAAGGTTGCTGGATGATCTGTTGCGTCACTCCCGCATCGGGCGCGACGACGGGCCCGCAGTCATCATATCCGGTCGCGATCTGCGTGAGGAACTGGAAGAGCTGCTGGACGTACCCGACGGCATTCAGGTGCACTTTGGCAAACCCTTCGACGATCTGGAGCTGCGCAGGCTCCCTTTGCAAATCATCCTACTGAACCTCATTAGCAACGCCATTCGTCATCACGACAAGCCAACCGGGGAGGTCTGGGTCGATGCCGAGGACAGACCTCAGGAAATCGTTTTCCGTGTCAAAGACAACGGCCCGGGCATCCCTGCAGAGTATCACGACAAGATCTTTGAAATTTTCCAAACCCTCAGACCACGGGATGAGATCGAAAGCAGTGGCATGGGACTGGCTTTGGTCAAGAAACATGCCACGCTGGCCAATGCCAAGATACTCGTCGAGTCTGATGGAACAGATGGATCCACATTCACGCTACATTGGCCCAAGCAGACGGCGCCGCAAGAACTGGTAGGCTGACATGAGCAAACATCCATCTCTTTCGCAGCAGGCATTAAACATAGTTCTTGTCGAAGATGACGATGGCGATGCAAAGGCCCTGCAACGCGCATTTCAGCGAGCTAAGATCGCAAACCCTCTTATCCGGGTCCGAGACGGTGTAGAAGCCCTAGACTTGTTGCGGGGGCAAATGGACGTCATTCCCCCAAGGAAATTCGTTGTCTTATGTGACATAAACATGCCCCGCATGAACGGTCTCGAGCTGCTTGCAGAAATTCGCAAAGATCCTAAGCTGTGCAAGACACTCATCTTCATGCTCACCACATCAGATGACCGCAGCGACATCGATACCGCATACCGCAACAACGTCGCTGGCTATATAGTCAAATCGCGAGCCGGGCATATGTTCCTTGATTTGATGAACACACTCGACGCCTATTGGCGTGTCGTAGAACTGCCTGATATTTAAAGAGGTTTTGTCATGCTCGACATCATGATCGTTGATGACGATATCGCAGATCGCAAGCTGCTGCGTCGATTGTTGAAATCATCCGAAGAGGATCGGGTCTTCAGAGAAGTCAGCAACGGCCGGTCAGCCTTAGAATACGCGGAACAAGACATCGATGTCATTTTCCTAGACCACCTTTTGCCCGGTCTCACCGGATTGGATCTGCTGGAACGTTTCGTTCAAACTTGGCCGAAGGCGGCCATTATCCTCATGACCGGCCAAGGCGACGAAGAGATCGCCAAGACGGCCATCCTGCAAGGCGCATCTGATTACATTCCAAAGTCGATCATGACATCAAGCGCGCTCAATCGCATGGTGGACAACGGTCTGAAACTGTCCCGCATGCGATGGAAGCTGGAAGAGCAACGGCGCGAACTCAGCCTGTTCTCGGATACGCTGGTCCATGATCTGAGAGCTCCGGTGCGCGCCATAGAATTCCTGAGCGAGCAGATCCAGACGGATTTTGAAAACGGCCAGATGGAAGATGTGTACAAAGAGTTCGACATGATGAAGCTCTCGGTGAAACGCATGTCGGAACTGATTGAAAGCCTAGCCAGCCATATCAGCCTTGATGGCAGCGCCAACTGGGAACACGTCTCACTGGAAAACCTGTGCGAGCGGGTGCGAATGGCCCTTGCGCGCGAGATATCAGACAGTTGCGCACAGTTGACCTGGGAAACCCGCAACCTGTCCGCGTATTGCATTGCCCCCGAGATCGCGCAGCTCTTGCAGAACCTTGTCGCCAATTCCATTAAATACGCAGGGGACGCTGTTCCTCGGGTGCATATTGATGTCCGGGAAATAGAGGGCGGTGTGCATATCGCGGTTTCGGACAATGGCGTCGGAATACCTGAGGCATTTCGCAAGACCGTTTTTGCACCGTTCAAGAGGTTGCAACAAACGGCCAGCCTGCCCGGCAGCGGTCTTGGCCTGGCCACCTGCCAGAAAGTTGCCAAACGTCACGGCGGCGACATCTGGTGCGGAGACGAAGCGCAAAGCGGCACAACCATCCACCTGACTCTGAAAGCGCGACCGGACGCGCCGGATCAATAACGCCCAAGATCGGCGCACTTTCTCTGCCGCGCCCCCCCCTGCAGAGGTTTGTGCGCGCATTCACAATAGTCGGTTACAAAGCGGCCAAAGCTGACAAAGGTTTCTGCCGCACTTTCACATAGGTCTTGTTGCCGCCAAGGGGCGTCCGCCAACCGCTCCAACTCTGCCAATAGCGCCCGCCAGAGCTGCGGCGCGGTCCCCCCCGACAGATAGGAGACCCCTGCCCCAGGAAGGGCAGTCTGCACAGCGTTCAAGAGTGTCCTTGCCCCAAAGCCAGCTCCATGCACCACGTAGAGCGCTCCCAGTAAAGCATCACGGGACAGTGCCACATGGGCCAAATCGATCTGCACCATGGGCCTGCAATAGCTCTCGCCCCCGATAGTATCTCGCCTTAGTGCCTCTATGTTACTGCGCAACGAACACTCAGCGAGCGCGTTCATCCCCAAGCGCAATTCTTCAAGCGATTGAAAGAACTCCAGATAAGCCGACATGATCAAACAATACCTATCTGCGGTCAGCCCTGGCTCAAGCAAAGATGCGATCCATGGGTGATCATGCAGCCGTTCGTGCTCCTCCGCTGTGGCTATGGCAAGGCTGCGGCGCACACTGATCCTCGGAATATCAGCCATGAAGATAGTCGGCATGCTGAGGAATTCTGATCACGAAACGTGCCCCATTCTCCTGCCTCTCAAGATCAAGGGCAATCGTACCGCCGTGTTTGTGCGCAATCCGCTGACAGATAGCCAGGCCAAGACCGCTCCCCTCCACGGCAGTATTTCCATGTGCGCGCTCCATCGGCTGAAAAATCTTGTCAGCGAATTTCAGATCGACACCCAATCCGTTGTCCGCAACCGAAATCTCCAAAACGTCTTCAGCAAACAAAACCGATGTAATCTCTATTACGGGCGAACGGTCAGGATGACGGTATTTCAATGCATTAGAAAGCAAATTGAGGAAGAGACGCTGCATCATCTGTTCATTGCTTTCGATGACAGGGAGGCGACCAACGGTGATTTGCGCATGCTCGGCCTGGATTTGTCCGGCAAGAAGATCCTGGACCTCTGCAACCACCTTCGAAAGATCTACAGGCTTGCGCTTCAATAGCTGGTTTTCCAAGATGACCAGCTCCAGTAGTCCTTCTGCCAGCTCTGATAGTTTCTCGCTGGATTTGAGTGCCAAAGCATGGGTTTCGCGCACAGCCTCCGGATCGAAACCATCTTCGCTCATCCATTCCAATGCCATGTTGATCCCGCGCAAGGGCGCCTTGAGATCATGCGCCGCCGTATAAGCAAAGGAACGCAGGTTTTCGTTCTCTTCTTTCAACAAGAGCTGAGAGGCCATAATATCGAGGAATTCAGTGAAAATCTCCCGGGCGCTTTGCAGTTCTGCGACATTCCACGGAATGCTCTGGTCGTTATGCTCTTGCGTCCAGCTCTCAAAAGACTTTCGCGGCGTGAGCCTCCCCTCGGCATCCAGCTCCTTCTTCGGCTCACCTGCCCAGTGAACCGTGCGTGTAACCGGTCCGCGAAACCAGATCAGTTGGCAAACCCGATGCACCACGATCGGCTGGATCAACACCCCGCAAGCCGTATCGATATGTTCGGCGGCATCTGGCCATTCCTTATGCAGCGAAATGGTCTGGAACTGGTCTGATCCACCCGGCCGATTGACGGCCCATTTTATCAGCTTTCGTATGAAATCAGGCGGCGGTGTACGCCCCGATGTGTGCAGGTTCACGCCGAACTGAAATGCGAACCCGTCAGCGCCAAGGAACTCGCGCAAAACCGGTATCAGCCTGCTGATGACCTCTTCGATATTACCATTGCGTCGCAGTGCAGCGGAGAACAGACTTTCGATCTGCCGTAAGCGCGAGATCATGTCTGCCGTATCGGTACGCTGCTGTTGGGAATGGCGCAACATGAGTGACGTGGCAATCTCTTGAACGAGGCTCCAGTTATCGAAGGGGATCTGCTGTACGTCGCCGTTATGAACAGCGATCAAGCCCCATAGTTTTCCCTGATGCATCAACGCGTTTGAGAAGCTCGAGGACACCCCGATATTCCTGAGATACTCAACGTGCATATTCGAAACCGATCTCAGAACGGAGCCCGTCAGGTCCAATTCCGAATTCTCCCCGGGAAGGCACACTATCCGCGCCGGTTCGCCTTCAACCGTGCCAATCGCCCGGTAGGGCACGATCGAATAGAGTTCGCGCACCGGCTTCGGGATGTCGGTGGCGGGAAAGCAAAGCCCCAGATAGGATGGAAGTGTGCCATCGGAACTCTCTGCGATCACCTCTCCCGACCAGTCTTCGTGAAACCTGTAGATTTTGACACGCGAATAACCGGTGATGTCACGCACCGCATCCACTGCGATTTGCAAGGATGCCTCAAAGTTCTCTGCGTGAATTATGCGCGCGCAAGCCGAACTACAGATGCGCATCTTCGCACGAACCTGATTTGCTGTCTCATTGCAATTGGGCACGATCTCGATGATCTGTAGCCCAGCGTGACTGTGCACCACAAAATCAAAAAGCGTGCCGTTGCGCTGAAGATCATAATCCAGGACACAATGCAGCATGCCCTGATCTTGCCTTGCATGAGTTACTTGCGCCGCAAGATCCGCGTCGATCTCACGCAAGGGCATTCCAAGCACAGCGTCAGAATCGATATCCCACAGTTCAGCAATATTCTCGGAGACACCGGTCACGACACCACTCTCAGAATCAATCAAAAGAAGAGCTCCGATGGGCTGAATTTTGCCAGACAAGTGTACTTGCTCCTGATCGCAGGAGTCTAAATTGGCAGGATCAGTTGTATTAAAAAAATGAGACAGGGAACGCGGTGCAGTCATTTCTCCCCCTATTTTTGAATCGCCAGAAAAGGACCTCGCGCAGTGCACGAAAACGACTTACCCCGTCATGATGGGACTACGACGATCGGCCCAAATGAGCCGCAGGGGCGAAAAAATCAGGTCATGTCAAAGGAGTATAGCTTGCGAGCAGAAAACCCCCGCGTCAAAACTTTAAACCTATCGTAAAAAATCTGCCCAGATCATACTGGCCTGCAACCGGCGCATTGCGCAGTTTGGTTTTGAGACGAGCGAAGAACCGTTGGTAGAGGTGGTCCTGCTTTTTCGACCAGAATGCAGCCCAGTTAAGGTGGATCAGGGTTTCACATCAGGCTGCCATTTTCATGGGTTCCGGTTTGCTGACATGGACCTCTTCGGGGGTCAATATGCCATGGGTCGAGTGGGGCCGCTCGGCGTTGTAATAGGCCAGCCATTTCCCAATACCGTCTCGGGCCTGTGACCCGGTCTCGAAGGCGCGCAGGTAGACGCATTCGTATTTCAACGACCGCCACAACCGCTCGATCATGCGATTGTCGATCCAGCGGCCCTTGCCATCCATCGATATCTTCACCTTGGCCTCCTTCAGCTCATCGGTCCAGTCGCTGCTGGTGAACTGCGATCCCTGATCGGTGTTGAAGATCTCCGGCGGGCCATATTTGGCCAGCGCCTCTTTCAGCGCCGCGACACAGAAGTCTGCCTCCAAGGTATTCGACAGCCGCCAGGCCAGCACCTTGCGGCTATACCAGTCCATGATCGCCACCAGATACAGGAACCCCCGCTCCATCCGGATATAGGTGATGTCGGCGCACCAGACCTGGTTGGGCCGGTTGATCGCCAGTCCCTTGAGCAGGTAGGGATAGATCTTGTGCGCCGGGTGCTTCTTGCTGGTGTTGGGCTCCTGGTAGATCGGCACCAACCGCATCAGGCGCATCAATCGCCGCACACGATGGCGGCCACATTTGTGACCCTGCCGCTTCATGTGCCGCGCCATCTGGCGAGAGCCATACCACGGGGTCTCCAGGAACTGCTTGTCGATGATCTCCATGAAGGCCAGGTTCTCAGCGCTCTCCCCCTTGGGCCGGTAATACAGCGTCGAGCGCGACAGTTGCAGCAGCCTGCATTGCCGCCGCTGGCTCAGCTCATGATCCTTGCTCACCATTTTTTGCCTCGCGTCCCGAGCAGTTGAACCGAGGCATTCGCTAAAAAATCCCGTTCCACCACCAGCTGCCCGATCTTCGAATGCAGCTTCTCGATCTCTGCCTCCTTCCCCTTCCCGGGATCAGCGCCTCGCCGGGTGAACGCCGTGGCCATGTTCTCGATCGCCGCCCGCTTCCACGTGCTGATCTGGTTCGGATGCACGCCATACTTCTTCGACAGCTCGGCCAGCGTCATCTCTTCTCGGATCGCTTCAAGCGCAACCTTCGCCTTGAACTCAGGCGTATGCGTCTTTCTCTTTGCCATTTCGGATCGTCTCTCTCGTCATACGATCCACCTTAACAACTGGTCCGAATTTCCGCGACCACCTCTGGTTCATTCCAGAGTCTCAAATCGGCCTTCCTGATAACACCCCCAAAAGTGACTCACTCGGTCACATTAGTGATCCTTTGAGGCTACGAAATACCCCCATGTCTGCTTCGCGCGAGACGAAGCAATGCTACCCTAGATTGTGACTCTCGCAAAGATCGTTGAACCACGGGTTTCGCGCGCGCTAGGGGGCTCTGCTGTACAAATCCGTATGTGGGCGCACTTCCCCTTTTCCGGGACGTGTTAGTTCTATTGGCATTGTGACAGGTATGCCAAGACCCCTGTAGCGGTTGAGAACCGCAACGCGGACCTGATCCGTTGCGATAGGGTCGGCTCACATTGAGGGATCTCTGGCGGCGGCAGAACGTGCTGGAATCCGGCACCGTCCAGTCCAATCCGACCAGCCGCAGCAGGCTCTCCACGAACTCTGCCGTCTGCCGAAGCGGCATGCCGAACTGCACCTTTTTCGGCAGGCAGTCTGGATCGCAGGGTCGCTGAAATGGCACTGACGCCCGCGTTTGCTGGTCGGCGGCAGTGTCCAAACCATGTCGGGATCTAACCAGATGAACAGCGATCCGCGACTATTGAAGCTGTCATTGCAAACCGAGCAATTTGTCGTCTTGTGCTTCGTGGGGGCCCAGCGGCTCATGACCTCCAGCTACCATACTGGCTTCACAAGGCGCATCCCACTCAGATGATTTGGGCAACAAAGCCCGCAAGGCCCTATCTTCGTGTTATGAGTCGACTGGCCTGTCTAAAACGTTTTCAATACGCCTCGACATCAATGGCATCAGATCGGCCACCAAATGTCTCGAAAAGGCGAAACCTATCGGCACTATGTTGCCGCATAGCAGCTTTAAACTGAACAGTTCTACCGTGTTTTAAAGGAACGGGACCCTCGGCGTCCCCCCAAAAAAACCACCGCTGACTTCTCAGCGGTGGCAAACTTTTGGTGGTCAGAACTGCAGCCTCAACTCGTCAAATTGCAGACTGATGCGGGCTTTCACACAAAACAACGTGTAAATGAAAGCAAATACCGGCCACTTCGCAACGCTAAGCCATTGAAAAAACACACTGTGGCCAGCGCGACTTTCAATTAATTTGGCCACTCTGAAAGCACATATTGGCCACTTGGCTTGCCGCCGAAGTATTCCAGTGATTTTCCCATGAATATTATTGGCATACAAGAAAAAAGCCGCCCCGGACCGGGGCGGCTCTTCTCTATACAGTAGGTGCACTTCGCTGAGTCATTTTATTACTCACCATGGCGGCAAAGCTGCTGTGCGATACAAGTCGATCCCGACCGCGGCCTCAGAGATCGCGGGTTTCACCCTATGCCTCTTCAGCCAGAAAAACTTTTCTCTCGCCGAAAACCCGGTGAGCTCTCTGATGCGACGATCCGTGGCGAAGGTGGCGTGGAACTCTGCGACTTTTTGGGGATCGAAACGGATGATGTCGCGCCCACCGTTGATCCCGCTCACCTTGAATGACGGCAGCCGAAGGTCGACATCATCCAGCTTTGTCAACTCCACGCAGGCTTCTCGCGAAGCCTTCAACAAGCTGCAGACCTGTTCATTCGACCAGCCAGTTAGAACCCGTTTCGCTACAGCTTTCACTTCTTCCGAAGATAGCCTCAGACCACCGATGCCGCGCTCACCTTCTGCGAGAGAGACATTTTTCAAGTGACCTCCAAGAACCAGGCCAAGAACCTGAATTGCTGAGAGCCGGGTCCGCTCGGCCACCTTCGAAAGCGGCGCGAGTTCAAGCTCTGAGCCTGACACCGACTGAGCGACCGCTTCCAACTCGTCCAATATGCGCTGAACATCCTCCGACAAGACCGTCTTATGCGCCCTTCCTCGCGAGTCAGTATGGTCATGGTAGATCAGCTCCAGCCAACGATCTGCTACCAAGTTTTCAGCGAGGGGCCTGGAGCAGTTCAAGAGGTCGGGCAGGTCCTTCAGCTTCTCGGTCTTTTTGAAGCGACGAGCGACCTCCTCCCCCGCAAGTGCGGGGAACGCGAAATGCGATGGGGCTTTGGGGGCGATCACACGCGCCGTCGCAAGGAGGTTGCGCAAGGAACGGGTGTCGAGCTGCTCCTGCTTGGCCAAAGAAGTCACCGTGTGCAAACGACGACGATGCAATTCTGCGCCCAAGATTTTCTCGCCAGGCGCCATGGGCAGATGGTCCCATATGAACTCTCGAGTGATCCGAACGATATCGCCTGGCTCCTTCAGCGATTTGGAGTGCGCCAATGCGTTATAGAAACAGCCAAACAGACTGCGGGTGCCAGGTTTCTTGCCCGTCTCGGCGAATTCGCGGAGACGATGCGTGAGAGCCTCTCGGATGCCAGTCTCACCGCGTGACGTAAAATGAAAGCCTATCGCCCCAGCATGGTCCCATTGGTCAACAGTGAGCTCTGGAAGCAACTGCTTCGGCCCGTAAGCGACAAGAACACCAAGAAGTTCTGTGCCACGCGCTGCTTGATCCTGATCCTCCCCCACTGAAGTGGTCCGCCGTTATGTTTAGGAAAACGGAGGATCAGAATGGCTACGAAGAGACACAAGCCGGAAGAGATTGTCACGAAGCTGCGGCAGGTTGAAGTGCTTGTCGGGCAAGGCATGGCGCGGGCGGATGCGATCCGCGAGGTTCGCATTACTGAGCAGACCTATTATCGCTGGCGCAAGAAATACGGCGGTATGGGAGCCGACCAACTCAGGGAACTGAAGCGCCTCCAGAAAGAGAACGAACGGTTGAGAAAAGCCGTCTCGGATCTGACTTTGGACAAGCTGATCCTGGCGGAGGCGGCAAAGGGAAACTTTTGAGCCCCGCTCGCCGCCGTGCCTGCATCGATCACGTTCGCACCCGGTTCCATCTGTCCGAGAGACGCGCCTGCCGTGTCTTGGGTCAGCACCGATCCACGCAGAGGAAAGTGCCGCATGGCCGTGCCGATGAGGAGCGTCTGGTCGCGGACATGGTCGAACTGGCGCGGCAGTATGGCCGTTACGGCTATCGTCGGATCGCGGCTTTGCTGAGAGATGCGGGCTGGGAGGTGAACGACAAGCGGGTCGAGCGCCTATGGCGACGAGAGGGGCTGAAAGTGCCAATGAAGCAACCGAAGAAGGGACGGCTCTGGCTTTATGACGGATCCTGTGTCCGGCTGCGCCCTGAGTATCGCAACCACGTCTGGAGCTATGACTTTGTCCACTGCCGGACGGAGGACGGAAAGGTCTTCCGGACGCTCAACATCTTGGACGAGCACAGTCGGGAATGCTTGGCGATCAAGGTGAAGCGCAAGCTGAACTCGGGTGACGTGATCGATGCCTTGAGCGACCTGTTCATCATGCGGGGTGTGCCGGATTACATCCGGTCTGACAACGGCCCGGAGTTCGTGGCTCAGGCCGTTCAAGATTGGATCAGGGCCGTCGGCGCCAAGACCGCCTACATCGCGCCCGGGTCACCTTGGGAGAACGGCTACTGCGAAAGCCTCAATGCCAGGTTCCGCGATGAACTGCTCAACGGAGAAGTCTTCTACAGCCTTCGGGAAGCGGAAATCCTGATCGAACAATGGAGGAAACACTACAATACCAAACGACCACATAGTGCCTTGGGCTATCGCCCTCCCGCCCCGGAAACCATCATCCCGATGGACCCGAGACCGGTCATGCACTAACAATCAAAACGGACCACTCAGGTGGGGCTGATCAGTCCAGCATGGCCGATCATCTCGATCAGACGCCCCAGTTCGCACGGCCCTACCATCGAACACACCGCGCGCCGCGCAGCAGCGTCAACTTCCGGCTCCGGCATGCGCATCTCGTGTAAAAGCTCAGCATTGTAGACCTCGATTGGATCAAGGTCTTCTTCCGTCATCACGACAACACGGTCGGCAAAGGATGACGGCACCTGCCTTGCAATAACCCGCAGCTCATCATCGACCCTTGGGCTTGCCGCCCGTTCGGCAGCTTTCACCATGATCGCGATCCGCTTCCCAGAGCGCTGGGTGGCGCGATAGTCGAAGAAATGCGTTGCGGGTCTGCCGTCAGCATTCCGATAGAAAAAGGGCACCTGGTTTTCCAAGCTCGCGATGTCTTTTCGTGCCTGAACCACCAGACCAACCCTAAGCTCATAGAGGGATTCGAAGTTCATCCCCTCTCCCTCATCCGGGCCCAATACAAGCTGGCCGGTGAAGTGCTCACGCCGCCCCTTGGCGACCTTGCGTGCATCAACAGCCGGCCGCGGAAGGCGAACGCCCCCATCTGCTAATTCCATCATTGCGAAACCCTCTCGCTGTGGGCGTTTGCGCCCCACTGATCAGCCCCACCTGAGTGGTCCGTTTTGATTGTTAGTGCATGACCGGTCTCGGGTCCATCGGGATGATGGTTTCCGGGGCGGGAGGGCGATAGCCCAAGGCACTATGTGGTCGTTTGGTATTGTAGTGTTTCCTCCATTGTTCGATCAGGATTTCCGCTTCCCGAAGGCTGTAGAAGACTTCTCCGTTGAGCAGTTCATCGCGGAACCTGGCATTGAGGCTTTCGCAGTAGCCGTTCTCCCAAGGTGACCCGGGCGCGATGTAGGCGGTCTTGGCGCCGACGGCCCTGATCCAATCTTGAACGGCCTGAGCCACGAACTCCGGGCCGTTGTCAGACCGGATGTAATCCGGCACACCCCGCATGATGAACAGGTCGCTCAAGGCATCGATCACGTCACCCGAGTTCAGCTTGCGCTTCACCTTGATCGCCAAGCATTCCCGACTGTGCTCGTCCAAGATGTTGAGCGTCCGGAAGACCTTTCCGTCCTCCGTCCGGCAGTGGACAAAGTCATAGCTCCAGACGTGGTTGCGATACTCAGGGCGCAGCCGGACACAGGATCCGTCATAAAGCCAGAGCCGTCCCTTCTTCGGTTGCTTCATTGGCACTTTCAGCCCCTCTCGTCGCCATAGGCGCTCGACCCGCTTGTCGTTCACCTCCCAGCCCGCATCTCTCAGCAAAGCCGCGATCCGACGATAGCCGTAACGGCCATACTGCCGCGCCAGTTCGACCATGTCCGCGACCAGACGCTCCTCATCGGCACGGCCATGCGGCACCTTCCTCTGCGTGGATCGGTGCTGACCCAAGACACGGCAGGCGCGTCTCTCGGACAGATGGAACCGGGTGCGAACGTGATCGATGCAGGCACGGCGGCGAGCGGGGCTCAAAAGTTTCCCTTTGCCGCCTCCGCCAGGATCAGCTTGTCCAAAGTCAGATCCGAGACGGCTTTTCTCAACCGTTCGTTCTCTTTCTGGAGGCGCTTCAGTTCCCTGAGTTGGTCGGTTCCCATACCGCCGTATTTCTTGCGCCAGCGATAATAGGTCTGCTCAGTAATGCGAACCTCGCGGATCGCATCCGCCCGCGCCATGCCTTGCCCGACAAGCACTTCAACCTGCCGCAGCTTCGTGACAATCTCTTCCGGCTTGTGTCTCTTCGTAGCCATTCTGATCCTCCGTTTTCCTAAACATAACGGCGGACCACTTCAGTGGGGGAGGATCAGGCCCTCGTGGCCTCTGGACTGTCGAGAAGATTGGCCTCTTTAGAAATTTCCGAAGAAATTCCTAAAACTTTTTTCTGTTTCCTTAAGGCTTTGTTTTTCTGAAGGATAATCAAGAGAAAGAGCGCGTTCGGCTTCCTGAGCCCGCTATCAAACTCGCCGAGAGTCGATGAGCAGACGACCGGAGCCGACTGGACGCGTCGAGATCAACAAGGCACCCTGGCGTGCCTGTGACCCACTCCGAGGCGTAACCGCCCGCCCCAAACACGAACAGCCGATTATCTGAGCACGCCCGAGCCGTGAGCAACATCTGGCGCTCGTCACCTCGGAGGGCCACGCGTTCGAGCCCATACTCAAGCGTCGGCTCCAGGCTGGGAACGCTGAGCTAATCTACGGGGGCGGCATATGGCCGAAGACGTTGAGGGCGCTAAACATCAATGTCGCCTTACAGAACTGCATGTTTAATTCAAAAGAGCAGGCAGTGCGTTTCCGGGATCTCCATTGTCGAGTGCGCATTGAATGAGCGCATCGACAATGGAGCTCCCAGAAAATCGCTGATCAAAAATAAGGAAAATCGAAAACATTACTAAACTCGTTTCGTCTCTCGCGAAACAGCCAACCTTGTTATCGGAGCAAGCAAACAAACAAACACAAAGCGATGAGCGGAAATCTTGAAGCTGCCCATACTGGGCAGCACTGTAGGAGAGCATTATGCCCCGTGATTTCACTCTAACCCTTCCGCAAACCGCTTTTATTCTCAACCATGGCGAGGCTCTATGCTCCGCCACGGCATTGCTGGGCGGCTATGCCGCCGAGCGTCGGTTCAAAAACCTCTACAACGATATGTGCCTGCGTTCATCGACGACCCGCCGTCTCGAACGCGAGCTGGATTGGCTCGAAGACCTGCTTGGGCTCGAACACGTTCACGATTTCGATCGTATCGAGGCAGAACTCTTCGCCGAGATCGATCCCAGCGACCCCGTGGTCGCAGAGATCTGCTTGCTCTTGGACGGCCTGCGAGATGCCCGGAGGGCTTCCCGGGCCGCATAAACACCCCTGGCGCGCAACGCGCGCCAGCTTGAAGCATCCTCCAAAACGGGTGATGCAGACGAAGAGGAATCGCAATGCATGAGACCGCCACCGTCCGCCAAGACGGACTCGAAAGGCTTGCAGCGCAAGCCATTGCCAACCATCGACGCTTCGCGCACAGCTACAAAGATCGGCGTCACCTCGTCACCTATGCGAACCGGACCGGATTGGATCAACTGGTCAAGGCCAGTCCGGAAGACCTGTTCGCACAGCACACGCTTGCCGAAGCCCAAGAGCTCATCTTTCGTCTCGCAGACGATGTCGCGCAAAACGGCGGCGTGCCCCAGGTCGAGCGCACCGAATATGGAGATGCGCATCTCACCGGTGGCACGGAAGCAAGCAAACATCTGCAGATCATCGCCGATCGTTTGCGCAGCTATCTCGACCTCGGCTGGCAGGTGCACGATCGCTTGCTTGCTGAGAGGCTGCTGAAATCGGCTCCGGCGGAGGGTTCAGCAACCTTATCTCGCCCCACAACATTGGCTTGAGCGTCATCAAGTTGCGGGCCCTTGGGCCTGCAACCCTTAACTTCTGCAGCGCGCCGATCGCCATCGGAAAAACCGGTCCATTGCGGGCTTCGACCTTTTCTACCCTTACGCCTCTTTGGGCGTGCCCACCTCATACGCAGTAGTCGCGATTTCAAGTCTACCGCTTGACTCTGCCAGCGCCTTTACGTCGCATTTTCAACGCGGTAGGTTCAATACAACGATTAGCCGTAGGAGTTTCATCGGGCTTTGAATGCGTTCATCTGCCTAAAGCGTCACACATCCAATGGCGTATTAACCACCAAACTCAAGCCCATTCGTTCAAACTGGATATTAAGAAGAAAATGCCTATTTTCGAGATCGAAAAAGATGACCTTCTTGGCCTTGATGATGGTCAGTTAGAGGAGCTGATTGCACGCCTTTGTGAGGCCGAAATCGGCGCAAAAAACCATGCAATTAGCAGCGTTCGATGGGGTGGGAGTCTTACGGCGGCGGATGGCGGTGTCGACGTTCGCGTAACAGTCAAAGACAGCACCTTTACCGGAGATTTTATCAGACGTAGGGATACGGTCTTTCAGGCTAAAGTGCCATCCATGGCGCAGGCTGCCATACAGAAAGAGATTTCAGGCAAGGATACCAGCAAGGATCTATTTCAAGATTTAGCTAAATCTTGTGGCGCATACATCATCGTCAGTCTGAAAGATGACCTTGCGCCTATCAAGTTGGCAGAACGGCGCAGCCTCATGTCTGCCGAAGTAGATAAACTTGTTGCGCCAAATTCCGTTGAATTGGATTTCTTTGATCGGTCGACACTGCATCAGTGGCTTCGTCAGCATATATCCGTCCAGCTATGGGTTCGCCGTGCTTTGGGAAAACCGCTCACAGGATGGAGACCATTTGAGCGTTGGACGAATGTCCCGTGTAATTCTGACGACACCTTGATCGTCGGAGAAGGGCTATATGTATCGCTTCCCGGAAAGAACTCCGATCTGTCAATAGCTGAAGGGATACCCGCGGTCCGCGACCTGATTGTGACCTCTTCGAAATCTATCAGGGTCGCAGGGTTGTCAGGGGTTGGTAAGACCCGGTTTGTTCAGGCTCTTTTTGAAGAAGGGTTGGAAACGGAAACGCTTGATCGCACCAAGGTGATCTACGGAGATATTGGCTTCGGCGTAGAGCCATCGGCAAACGTATTA
Organism: Phycobacter azelaicus; assembly: GCF_014884385.1. Classification (NCBI taxonomy): domain Bacteria; kingdom Pseudomonadati; phylum Pseudomonadota; class Alphaproteobacteria; order Rhodobacterales; family Roseobacteraceae; genus Phycobacter; species Phycobacter azelaicus. Next base: position 280,654 of record NZ_WKFH01000003.1, read on the forward strand.
ATTGACTCACTGATTGCTGAGAAAAGAGACGCAATAGTCGTGCTCGACAACTGTGCAAAGGAAGAACATTCATTCATAGCCAACCGGATCGCTCGGACGAAGTCATCGATTAAACTGATCACGATTGAATACGATATCCGTGACGATACGCCACAAACCACGGAAGTGGTGCGATTGACCCCGCGCGGAACTGAGATCACAGAGAAATTGGTCGCAAGGCGATATCCTCAGCTTGGCATTCTTAACGCACGGCGTATTGCGGATTTCTCAGGCGGAAATGCTCGGCTTGCCCTGGCTCTCGCGGATGCCTTGCCTGACAACGTCAGTCTGGCTGGCTTGTCCGACGAAGAACTCTTTGAGAGATTGTTCGAACAAAGACACGAGGCTGACAAAAACCTTCGGGAACAGGCGGAAGTCCTGTCCTTAGTCTACTCTTTTTCAACGGCAGAAGACGAAGAGGGTGTCAACGAACTTGCCGTCTTGGGTGACCTGTGTGAGGTGAGCGGACGGAGAATGGGGCGCGCGTCAAACACTCTGCTCGAGCGGCAAATCGCGCAAAAGCGGGGTCGCTGGCGCGCGGTTCTGCCCCACGCAATCGCGAACCGGTTGGCAGCCGATGCATTGCGGCACATCCCGATTGACGATGTTCTGCGAACGTTCGAAGAGAACGCCGGAGAACGAATGCTGAAATCGTTCAGCCGAAGACTTGGTTTCCTACATACAAGCCCTCAAGCGCGAACAATCGCGAGGCGATGGCTTCAACCGACTGGCCTGCTACCCAAAGTAATGCAGCTCAATAAACTTGGGGCGACGATGTTAGACAACATTGCTCCAATCGACTGCGAAACCGTTCTGGCACGTTTTGAAAGCGAAGAAGCTGAAATTATTGCCGCAGTGAATGATATCTATAAGCGAACGGAACTTCGGCGTGTGATTTCACTGATCGGCAAGATCGCCTATGAGCCGGAACATTTTGACAGATCCGCCTCCTTACTCCTCAAAATTGCGGATGAGGAGAGTGGCGAAGATCGATCAGATGGGGCTCGAAAACGTGTCCAAGGATTCTTCCAAATCCGTGGGTCAGGAACTCATGCAACGCTTGAACAGCGTGTTAACGTGCTTGAGACTTGCCTGGCGGATAGTAAAAGGCACGCATTTGCCCTCGATTGCTTGGAGTCGGGACTTGAAACCCAACATTTTGGGAACACAAATCTGATAGATATAGAGTTTGGCGCACGTCCACGTGACTATGGGGCCCGACCTTATGGCGACGAAGCATTTACTTGGCTGTCTACGTTTCTGACTATTGCCGCGCAAATGGCGCTCTCGAGCATTCCCGCTGATCGCAAGCCAACTCGACGCATCATCGCAGCGCAATTTAGTGGGTTGTGGACTGTCGAAAGCCTGCGACCAGTGCTGGTCGAGCTTGGCGAACAATTACATGCAGATGGTGGATGGTTAGAAGGCTGGCGCGCCGTGAAGGGCAAGCTTCACTACGATACGCTGCGATCAAGTCGATCGGGACGGACGGCAAAAGAAGACCGAGAGCTGGTCAAGCTATGCGAACTACTTGCCCCATCAGACCTGGAGGGACGAGTTCGGGCTATCGCACTCGCGGAAGGGCATCGTATCTTCGCCTTGGATGAAGAGTTCGATCACGACGATCCGCAAAAATATGAATCGTCTCGAAAACGGCTTGTCGAAGAGGCGTTTCAGCTTGGTCGGGACGTAGCAACCAATCCCGCTGTATTTGACGCTGTCGCGGATGATTTCTTCGAGCAAGCTCACGGTCCCAATCGATTTTCTTTCGGGCGTGGATTGGCGGCAGCATCCAGCGATCGACTTGGGCTCTGGCACAATCTCGTAAAGCGTATAAGAGCGTTAGGTTGCACGAACTTCAATGATTGCGTGTTGTCCGGTTTTCTCCGAGAGGTATCGCAGGTCGAACCAGATCTGGCCCAAGCAATCTTGGATGAAAGCGCTAAAGACGAGCATCTTCGACACAGAACAGTAGGGCTCATTCCAGCTGATAATTTTTCTCGCGAGGACTTTCATAGATGCGAGCGAGTTTTCGACGCGATAGGTCTCGAACTGTGGGGCGTGGATACCTTGCTATGGCGGGATAGCTCCGCCTCTATAAGTAAAGAGGATAAGAGCAGGCTGGCCAAAAAAGTATTGGCTGAAGAGGGTGGCGCATCTGTCCTTCTGCATGCCTTCAGTATGATGCTGCATGGAGCTGACCGCTCGGTTGATACCCTCGGCCAAGACCTCCGAGCGCTGGCTATCAAGGCTTCTGCAGTCGCAATGAGAAGCGATGAGAGCGATCCAGGAGGAACAAGGGACTACGATCTCGAGCAGACATTAACCTCTGCATTAGCTTACCACGACAATGACGCTGTAGAAGCGGAACTACTGGATAGCCTCTTCTCAAGAATGGAAAGGCGATATGGCCTCTTCCCGCACTACGAAAAGGCAATACAAGTGCTTGCGAAAGCACGGCCAGATGCCTTCCTGGACCGACTAATGTCATATGCTGGCAGGAAAGACGATGAAGAGCTCCACTGGGTGGACAACTCATTCGGGGAAAACGCTCCTTTGGACGGGATCGACCCAACAGAATTGGCTGATTGGTGCAGCAAGGGAAACGACATCCGCCGGTGGAGACTTATTGGCCACGCTATTTCCGTTTTTGAGAAGGAAAAAGAAGGTGGCGTGAGGTTGTCGGAACAAGCGCAAGCACTTGTCAGACTGTGTCCAGAACCGGAGGCGATTATCGGGCGATTTGGCCTTCATCTAAGCCCAAGCTCATGGTCTGGAAATAGGTCGGTGCACATTGAACAAAGAGCTGCCGCACTGAGTGAGCTATTGAACAGTGAGGATGCCCGAATAGTGGCCGCAACCGAAAAGCTTCTCACCTTTGCAAAAGAGGTTTCGGAAAAAGAAAAAAAGCGGGAGAAAGCGGAAGATGCGGCTAGAGAACAAACTTTCGAATGATTCCGAAATCTTGCGAGAGTCGTAGAAGCGCGAAGACCGAACCATCTGTTCGCACGAAAATCGGAACCTTCGCGCCCCTCGCTTTTTGGAGGGTGGTTGCCGCGCTGAGTTTGACGATGAGAAGTTGTCCTAATGTTTATTTTCATGCTGCGACCAGTGAGCCCTCGCACGTGTATAGAACGATGAGCCTCCGCAGCTGGGGAGCGTTGTCACCCACGGCCCGAATTCAAGATTGGTGCGGTCCGAAGTCAAAGTCTGCTTTACACATGAGCATCCATCAAGAATTTGGATGGAGTGCAATAGAGCTATGTGGAAGGCGGCATTTCTTCGGACCATCTCATTTTAGGCGGCTTAGTTATTACTTGCTCCTTGTTTCGATCGTTAAACTCTTGCGCAAACTCTTCATCTGTCCACTCACCATCACCATAATCCGGGACATCCATCACTTCCAGACCTTTACCCTCGACATTCCTCATTCCAAATAATGGTCCAACATAGGGAAAGTGGGGGGCGAAATAGGTTTGGACAAAGGGATGGTTCTCAAAATCCTTGGCCACAAACATGCTTCCTTTTGTTCCGCCGATGAACCAAGGGCGAGCACCCCATGTTCCAAATTGATAGTCGATGATTTTGCGCATATGGAGGATTGCACTAATAGAATCATCTCGCAATGTATCATAGGTGCTGGTATTGAAGTGAATTGATCGATGACGCAACTTTTTAAGCTGTTTAAATTCCTTCACCACTTCAGGTAGAAGAACACCCCAAGCCTCTAACGTAGATATTGGAACATCCCAGTTATCGAATGAGTTCTTTCGATAAACTTTTCGATACTCTTTAGTATTTTGGAACATGGGACGCATATCGATAATAAGGTGATTCAGTATCCGCTCACCTAATGCACACGCTCCCACTAATGACGGGTAAAAATGCCCCATCACATATGCAGCACGCACCTGCGCAAAAAAATCATTGTGATATGAAATTACCGACATAGGCTTCGTGTCAATTTCAATAAATCTTTCTATTTTATCTCCCAATTCACTTTCACCAAACTCATGTGCAAGACCTCTTTTAATGCTCTCCTTATTTTCTAACCAACTTTCTTTTACTTCGAGGCTCCAGTGGTCCTCAATTTTAGTTCCCAAGAACGCAGCACGAGTATCGAAGTCGCCGGGCGTGCATAAAAGGCGGCGTCGACCTGCATCAGGAACAAAGGTTTTGAGCTCCTCAAACTTAAGTCCTTTTGGAGCTTGATAAATTGTAGGTCGGGTCAGGGCAAAAATAGTCATGTCTCACACTACGATAGAGCTTTTGTAATTTCATCCGCAAAGCGTTACCTGCCAGATTATACTTCACGCTGCTTGGTCAAGATTTTGTGCTTAGCGGTCATTGATCCCAATCGCAGCTCCCCGCCCCTTCGTTCTGTTCAACTTGGCACCAAGCAGAATGGCTTGGCTGGGGTTTTCCAAGCGTTTTGGGATACAAAATCCAATCTCGTCAGCGGTTGCACTGTGGTGAGCGCCTGCCGAGGCAATCACATTAGCGGCCTGACCTGAGCAGCTTCCGCTGGGTCGATACACGGTGACGAAGAATTTATCCGCTCCTTAGGCAAGACTGCCGCAGGTTTTTTGCGGCTGATCGATTAAAACCAACCACTGGTTATGGAGCTATCACGTCCTTCCACAACCGCAGAATACGCGAATGCCCACCGGTTTTCACGCCGGTGGGCATTTTGTGCTTTCAAAGAGGCCAATTTCCTACCGAAAATGGCCAATAGTTGCTTTCAACCACACAACGACCAGTCCCGACAGCCTTCAGCCGCACTTGGAGTGGCCGCAGCTCCTGCACGTCATGCATCCTTCGACCATTTGCATTTCGAACTGACCACAGCTGGGACAGGCTTTTCCACGCGGTGTATTTAGGCTTACCACTTCGGCCTTGGGATCAGACTTGAGCCCCATGCCCTCGCCTTCGAGAAAGCCTGTCACAACCATATGGGTTTCGATCACACCGCCGATGGCCGCCAGGATCGAGGGGATATATTTGCCCTGCACCCAAGCACCGCCCCGCGGATCGAACACAGCTTTCAGCTCCTCCACCACAAAGGACACGTCGCCCCCGCGGCGGAACACGGCCGAGATCATCCGCGTCAGCGCCAACGTCCAAGCATAGTGCTCCATGTTCTTGGAGTTGATGAAAACCTCGAACGGGCGGCGGTGCCCATTGATGATGATATCGTTGATCGTCAGGTAGATCGCGTGCTCGCTGTCCGGCCACTTCAGCTTGTAGGTATGACCTTCAAGGCTCTGCGGACGATCCAGCGGTTCGGACATGTAAACCACTTCGGCACCATTTTCCGTATCGCTTTCGTGGGGCGCGTCTGGGGTCTCTCCCGGCGCCGTGTCGGCGCTTTCGCTGACCGACAGAACCGAACCCGTCACGTCGTTGGGACGGTAGGTGGTGCAGCCTTTGCAACCCTGATCCCAGGCCTGCATGTAGACGTCCTTGAAGTCATCGAACGAGATGTCTTCCGGGCAGTTGATCGTCTTGGAGATCGAGCTGTCGATCCATTTCTGCGCCGCTGCCTGCATCTTGACGTGATCTGCGGGCGCAAGGGTCTGAGCATTCACGAAATACTCGGGTAGCTCTGCATCGGCGCCGAACTTGTCGCGGTACATCTTCACCGCGTAGTCCACCACTTCCTCTTCGGTGCGCGAGCCGTCCTTTTGCAGAACCTTGCGGGTATAGGCATAGGCAAAGACAGGCTCGATCCCTGAGGAGACATTGCCCGCATAAAGGCTGATGGTGCCGGTGGGTGCGATCGAGGTCAGCAGGGCGTTGCGGATGCCATGTTCACGTATCGCATCGCGAACGTCCTCGTCCATGTTCATCATATTGCCCGAGGCCAGATATTTTTCCGCATCGAACAGCGGGAAGGCGCCTTTTTCCTTGGCCAGGTCCACCGACGCCAGATAGGCGGCGCGGGCGATCTGGTGCAGCCATTGATCCGTCTGACGCGCCGCCTCGTCCGAGCCATAGCGCAGCCCCAGCATCAAGAGGGCATCGGCCAAACCGGTCACCCCCAGGCCAATCCGGCGCTTGTTGCGGGCTTCTTCGGCCTGGGCCTCCAGCGGGAACTTGGAGACATCGACGACGTTGTCCATCATCCGCACGGCAGTAGCGACCAAGTCTTGCATCGCCTCAAGGTTCAGTTCGGCGTTTGCCTCAAACGGGTTCGACACCAGTCGCGCCATGTTGATCGAGCCCAAAAGACAAGCGCCATAAGGCGGCAACGGCTGCTCCCCGCAGGGGTTGGTCGCGCAAATTTCCTCGACATAAGAGAGGTTGTTGGCCTTATTGATCCGGTCGATGAAGATCACGCCCGGTTCGGCATAGTCATAGGTCGCCTGCATGATCTTGTTCCAAAGATCGCGTGCCTGCACCGTGTGATAGACCTTATCACCAAAGACCAGATCCCAGGATCCATCGGCCTTCACCGCATCCATGAAGTCATCCGTCACCAGCACCGACATATTGAACATCCGCAGCCGGGCCGGGTCGGATTTCGCAGTGATGAACTGTTCGATATCCGGATGGTCGCAGCGCATTGTAGCCATCATCGCACCCCTGCGCGAGCCTGCGGACATGATCGTGCGGCACATGGCATCCCAGACATCCATGAACGACAATGGTCCCGATGCATCAGCCGCCACGCCTTTCACATCCGCGCCGCGCGGACGGATGGTCGAAAAGTCATAGCCGATGCCACCGCCCTGCTGCATGGTCAGGGCCGCCTCTTTCAGCATGTCGAAAATGCCGCCCATGCTGTCCGGTACGGTGCCCATGACAAAACAGTTGAAGAGCGTCACTTGCCGCGCCGTGCCGGCCCCTGCCGTGATACGGCCCGCGGGCAGGTATTTGAAGTCTTCCAGGGCGTCAAAGAACTTGGCTTCCCAGACATCCGGCTTGGCCTCTGCCCTTGCCAGATCCCGCGCGATCCGGCGCCAGGTGTCTTCTACGGTGACATCGATCGGGGTTCCGTCCGCCTGTTTGAAGCGGTATTTCATGTCCCAGATCTGCTCGGCGATGGGGGCAGCAAAGCGGCTCATAAAGCGAATCCCTTGTGGCTTTTTGTTGTGGGGTGGCGCTCTCGATACTACACGGTTTGACCGCATCTCAACGCCCAATTCACATTTCAGACACAGTTTTTTACTGTTGATTACACCATATGTTGCGCTAAGGACTGCAGGCAAACACCATATAATGACAAATTCGGGGAAGACTCTGTGGGCAGACTGTGGATAAGTCACCCGGCAAATCCGACCTGCCCGTTCGGAGCGGTCTTTGTGAAACCGATCTGTTGGACGCGCAATGCAAAGGAGTTTGCGTCAGGTTGCCGTCGGCTGCAGAAAGTCTAAAGTGTGCCTTCTGGATTCAACGCTACGGGCCAAAACCAAAGGGAGCCGCTTTGGACAAACATGTGAACCTCGTCAAACTCTCTGTGGGCACCGAAAGCGTGGATTCGCTTGCCACCTGGCAATCCCAGTATCGCAGGACACTGCCTGAGGGGCTGCCTCGCCATGTCACGCGCATGTGGCCCAAGCGCGAGTCGGAGCTGCTGAACGGCGGCTCCATCTACTGGGTCATCAAAGGGCTCATCCAGTGCCGCCAGCGCATCATGCGGCTGGACGAAGTGATCGGTAGCGATGGCATCCGTCGCTGCGCTATCGTGCTAGAGCCAGAGATCCATCGAACGAACACCGCCCCAAAACGTCCCTTTCAGGGCTGGCGCTATCTCAAGCCCGAGGAAACCCCGGCAGATCTGCCAGAGGGGCGCGAACAGGAAGAGCCATTGCCGCCAGAACTCTCCCAAGCCCTTGCCGATATCGGTGTTCTCTGAAGCCGGTTGCCCGCACAGCTGGCGAGCGGTCCCGCCACGGATACGCGCCTTAAAATACCATTTTCACCTAGCGCTCGCCCCCCGCTGGCGCGGGGGCGGCTTCACCCAGGTCAGACCGCCTTTTCGATCAAGGCAAGGAGGTCCTTCAGGGTCTTTTTTTCCTGCGGGCCATAATCTGCCTCACGGCTGCGCCAGAGGGTAGCCTGGGATTTCAACACCAACCCATCGCTCAGCAGCTTGAGGTGATTTGCGCGCAGGGTCTCCCCAGTCGAGGTGATATCGGCCACCATTTCGGCCGTCTCGTTCTTGACCGTGCCCTCGGTCGCGCCCTGGCTGTCGACGAGCTGGTAATCCGCAACCCCCGCTTCGTTCAGGAATTCGCGCACGAGCCGGTGATATTTGGTCGCAATCCGCAAGCGGTGGCCATGAGTCTGCCGAAACGCCGCTGCCACCGCATCCAGATCGTCCAGCGTATCCACGTCGATCCAGAACTGCGGCACCGCGAGCACCAGATCGGCAAAACCAAAGCCCATCCGTTCCAGTTCTTCGATCTGCTGCTCCCAGCGCGGCAGTTTTTCCAGGATGAGATCGGTACCAGTCACCCCAAGATGAATACGCCCTGCCGCCAGTTCACGCGGGATCTCACCCGCAGACAACAGGACCAGCTCGACGCCCTCGACCCCTTCGACAACCCCGGCATATTCGCGCTCGGCTCCCGTGCGGGACAGGGTAATGCCCCTCTTGGCGAACCAGTCAAAGGTCTTCTCCATCAATCGCCCCTTGGAGGGCACGCCCAGTTTCAGGCTCATGACTTGCCCTCCTCGAGCATCAGCATCAGGTCAGGGCGCAAGACGCCGCCGACCGCAGGAATCTCGTCCCCCTGCCCCAGTTGCCGGGTCAGTGCGTCATAGCGCCCACCGCTGGCCACCGGCGGCAGACCCGGCTTGGTTTCCGCGTAGAACCCGAAGACAAATCCGTCGTAGTACTCCATCGAGGTGCGCCCGTAAGAAGCTTCGAAATCGAGACTTTCGACATCGATACCCCGCGCCTTCATTGCGGCGGTGCGCGCTTCAAGCCGGTCCAGAGCAGGCAGAATCGACGGGAGGTCGACAGCGATATCACGCATCTGCTCGATCGCATATGGCAGCGTCTCGCGCACGGCCATCAAGGCCTCCAAGGCCAGAAGCTCGTGCTCCGAGATCGGCGGCATGGCCGCATCGGCACGCAAAAGCTCGACACGGGCATCCACCTCTGCCGCGCGACGCTTGCCTATTTCGGGGGCAGATCCACTGAGCGGGCCTTCGGTTGACAGCAGTTTCTTGCGGCTTTCCGGAAGGACGGCGCGTCCGGCGTAGCGCTCCAGCAGGCTGCGGAAGCGACGCGGGCGCCAGATGTGCCGCATCAGGGCCGATTTGCGCTTTGCGGTCGTGTTCAGCCCATCGACCGCAGCCATCAGGATGCCGATATCGCCGGTCGCCGCCCGAAGCGGCAATCCGCGCAGCTGCAGCGCAAAAAGGGCAAAAACCTCAGCATCTGCGCCGGCTGGATCCTCCCGGTCAAAGACCTCGTAGCCAACCTGAAGGTATTCATTGGCCCGATCCGGGTCGTGCTCCTGGCGACGGAAGACCTCGCCGGCATATGTATAGCGAGCCGGTTCTGCCCCTTGGCGCATGTGCATCTGCACTACGGGCACGGTGAAATCCGGGCGCAGCATCTGCTCACCGCGCAAGGCATCCGAGGTGATATAGGCGCGGGCGCGGATATCCTCGCCATAAAGATCCAGCAAGGTTTCTGCGGGCTGCAACAAAGGCGGATCCACCACTTGCGCGCCGGCCGCTTCGAAAGTCATCCGCAGCCGAGCGGCGCGGGCCAATGTGTCTGAGCGTGTGGGCATCGGCCTAGTCCTGACTGTCGAGAATCTCGCGCACCTTGGCGACGAGATCTGCGCGCGGCACTTCGAACTGGCTGGGGCGTTCCTTCCATTCCTCCAGCGTCGCGCTTTCGGCGATCTTGGCGCCAAGGATCAGATCCTTGATCTGCACCACGCCGCGTTCCTTTTCGTCGCCGCCTTCGATCACGGCGACGGGGGAATGGCGCTTGTCCGCATATTTCAGCTGGTTGCCAAAGTTCTTGGGGTTACCGAGGTAGACCTCGGCGCGGATGCCCGCAGCCCGCAGTTCCGTCACCATGGCTTGGTAATCTGCCATGCGATCACGGTCCATCACTGTCACCACCACGGGGCCAGTGGACTCGGACGCAAGGCGTCCCTTTTCGCGAAGCGCCGCCAGCAAGCGATCGACACCGATAGACACCCCAACGGCGGGCACTTCCTGCCCGGTGAAGCGCTTGACCAGCCCATCATAGCGACCGCCACCTGCAACCGATCCGAACTGCCGCTTGCGGCCCTTCTCATCGAGAATTTCAAAAGTCAGCTCGGCCTCGAACACGGGGCCGGTGTAGTAGCCAAGGCCACGCACCACCGAAGGGTCGATCTCGATCCGGTCGGGACCATATCCGCCCGCTGCCAGCAGCGTACCGATCTGCTCCAGCTCCGCAATACCTTCAGCTCCGATCTTGCTATCGCCCACGGCGGCCCGCAGGTTTGCAAGGGTCGCTGCCGTGTCCGCTGCCTTGGAGGTCAGGAAGGCCAGCACAGGAGCGGCTTGCTCATCGCTGAGGCCAACGCCATCGATATAGGCCCCCGAGGCATCAAGCCGCCCCTTGCCCAAAAGCTGGCGCACGCCCTCTTCACCGACCTTGTCGAATTTGTCGATGGTACGCAGCACCGCATCACGCTGCCCCTCGTCGGCCAGCCCCATGGTCTCCAACACGCCATTCAGAACCTTTCGGTTGTTGACCCGTACAAGATAGTCGCCGCGCGGAATGCCGACAGCCTCCAACGTGTCCGCCAGCATGGCGCAAATCTCCGCGTCAGCCGCCATAGAGGCCGTCCCTACGGTATCGGCGTCACACTGGTAGAACTGACGATAGCGGCCCGGCCCCGGCTTTTCGTTTCGCCAGACCGGACCCATGGCATAGCGGCGATAGGGGGTGGGCAGATCGTTGCGGTGCTGCGCGTAAACACGCGCCAAGGGCGCCGTCAGGTCATAGCGCAGCGCCATCCAGTCGCCCTTGCCATCCTCATCGGCCTCCTGCCAGGCAAAGACACCCTCGTTCGGGCGGTCCACATCCGGCAGGAATTTGCCCAGCGCCTCGACCGTTTCCACGGCGGAGGATTCCAGCGCATCGAACCCGTATCGATGATAGACCCCGGCAATCGTCTGCAGCATTTCCGTGCGCTGAGTGACCTCAGCGCCAAAATAGTCGCGGAAGCCTTTTGGCGTTACGGCCTTTGGACGTGGTTGTTTCTTGACTTTGGCCATTGTGGCCTCCTCACGGGTGTCTTTGGGTCTGATCTGTGCCGCGCGGTCTAGCCGATGGATGTAACAACGGCAAGGTAGCGCGGCGCCTTCGGGCGCCGACGCGACCCGGCTGCGACAGATGCACTGCAGGCAAGACCCGACTTAGATGTCCGAGAAATCTCCCGCACGTCCCTTTCCACTGGCAAATCGCGCGGCGCCTTCGCGTCCCTCAGCCGCAAAGACCCCCTGCGAGCGCCACTCCCGTCTCAGAGCCGCCGCAAGATCGACCGGGGCCATACGCGCGGACAGGTGATCGGCGAGCATGCAGGCCTGTGGAAAGCGGGACAAATCGGCCGCCAGAGCCTGCGCTGTCTGCAAGGCCTCACCCTCGGCGCACAAGCGATCCGCCAGCCCCATGGAGAGCGCCTCCTCTGCTTCCACCCCGCGCCCGGTCAGGATCAGGTCATTGGACCGCCCCTGCCCCAGGATGCGCGGCAGGCGCACCGTGCCGCCATCAATCAGCGGCACTCCCCAGCGCCTGCAATAGACCACTGCAATAGCACCCCTCGCCATCACCCGCAGATCACACCAGGCCGCAAGCTCCAGCCCGCCTGCAACGGCAGCGCCTTCTATAGCGGCAATCACTGGCTTACGCAGCATTAGGCGCGACGGTCCCATTGGCCCCGGCAGGGGATCATTCATGGGGTCAGACCAATCATCGGGAATATCCAGGCCGGAAATCCAGTGATCAGCAGCACCGGACCCTGCGGATTTCAGGTCAAACCCAGCGCAGAAAGATCCGCCTCGCCCAGTCAGTACCGCAACACGCGCATCATTGTCCTGCTCGAATGCAAGGAAGGCTTCAAAAAGGGCGCGTGCGGTCTCAGGATCGACTGCATTGCGGGCTGCAGGCCGACAGATGGAGATGGTGGTGGTTCCCTCGCGGGTTTCGCAGGTCACAGTCATAAGCGGTCCTCCCGAGGCATAGCCTGTCGTTTCTGCCATGGACCGACAAGCCCTGTGGGCGTATGACGTGGCGGAGCGAAGGAGAGCTATCATGCAGCATCTGGAAGAGCAGATCGCACATCTGACCCGCACCGTGGACGAACTCAGCGATGTGGTGGCCCGCCAGCAGGCCGAGCTGGACCGCCTGGGCCATCGGCTGCAAATGCTGCTCGAGCGAGAGGCAAGCCGCTCGCAGGAGGGGACCGGCGGTGTCATCTTCGCCGACGAGCGGCCGCCGCATTACTGACGCCCAACGCTTGACAGCATGGAAAGGCATTTACGCCTATGCCAAACAGAAGAGAGCTCGTTGAACAGAAAGGCCTAGCCAGCTCTGGGGAAACGCTGTTCGGGAGGGTCCATGGTGTCGCGCCCAATCTTCAGGGAGGACCATTTGGTTTCCAGCATCCACTCCACGTCTTTACCAGACATGGGACGAGCAAAAAGATACCCCTGCCCCATCTGGCAATTGACCGATTGCAGAAAATCCAACTCCTCAGGCGTTTCAACCCCTTCGGCGATGACCGACAGGTCCAACCCATGCGCAAGAGCCAGTATGCCAGCCACGATACGCTGGTTTTCCGGGCTGTCCTGAATGTGGGAAATGAAACTGCCGTCGATCTTGATGCTGTCAAAGGGCAACTGCCGCAGGTTGGAAAAAGCTGAAAAACCTGCCCCAAAATCGTCAAGCACAACGGTAACACCAAGGTCACGCAATTCAGCTAGCGCGCCTCGTGCCATTGCAAAATCGGACATAATCGCGGCTTCAGTAAGCTCAATGACGAGGCGATCCGGATCAAACCCCGTTTCTTCTAAGCTTTCCTTTATCCGCTCTACCAGGTGTCCGTCCCGGAACTGGGTGGGTGAAACGTTGAACGAAAGACGCAAGGCCGGGCTCCAGCCTTTTGCGGTCATCAAGGCTTGCCGAAGGACGCTCCACCCTAGGGAGGAGATCAAGCCCACATCTTCGGCAATTTGGATGAAGACATCCGGTGGCACCACACCACGCGTTTCATGTGTCCAGCGGGCCAGCACCTCGAACCCACGCAATCTGCCTCCGGCAATATCAAAAACCGGATGGAAAAACGGAATGATCTCGTCGTTTTCAACGGCATGCTGCAAATCAAGTTCCAAAGCCCTGCGTTCGCGCGCCTTTTTTTCAAGGGTGGTGTCGAACCAGGCGAATTGCCCCCGCCCGCTTTTCTTGGCCGAATACAGCGCGTGATCGGCCCGTTGCAGCGCACTCGCCCGGACCTGTTCGGCGGTGAGACGAGCAAGCCCGATGCTGGTCCCAATAGAAAGGTGGACACCATTCTCAATGATCGGCTGCGATACGGATGCCAAGATGTGCTTAGCAATATTCTCGGCACGTTCAACGGATGCCCCAGGCGCCAGTGCGATAGCGAACTCATCCCCGCCAAGGCGCGCAACCAAATCGCCATCTTCCAACTCAGCCAGTAACCGCTCAGCTGTGCGCACGAGGACGAGGTCGCCGTATGCATGTCCGTGCACGTCATTAACCGCCTTGAAGCGGTCCAGGTCAAGCATCATGATGATCCCCTCCTGGATCATCCCAGTGCGACCCAGGGACTGCAGATGATCCATGAAAGCCCGACGGTTCGGAAGGCCCGTCAGGGCATCATTGAGGGCAACTTGCTGCGCCTGCCGTTCGGCATTGTCCCGTTCTGTCGCCAACTTTGACAGCTGGCGTGATCTGACGATCAAGGCCACCATCAGACCCGCTGTCAAGTTCAGGATAAGAACCGCCAGCTCGTCCAGTTCCCAATCCTCGTGAGCGCGACTAAACTCGTAAAACTCCTCGAATAGCTCAAGCTCGGCACTGATCATAAACGTCAGTGCCGTACCCGCCGCAATCAGCAGGTACACCCAGTTTTCCTTCAACCGATCAAGGAAAGATGACACGCAGTGGCTCCACCAGAAATAGCACTCCACTCCAGTGCTATACGAGCTTTCCTAACATCCTGTTCAGTCAGAAAGGCCTCTTTTCCTAAAGCTTTAGACACCTCCTAACGCTGCAGGAGTCCCGTCCGGAGCCTGTTCGCCTAGATCTCTTCCACATCCAGAACCCCTTCAAGGGATTTCAAAGCACCTTTTATTTGCGGATTGATCGGAAAAACCTGCCCGAGATCCATCTCCACATCTCCAGGCAGACCGGGATCCTGCAAGTACATCAGCACCTCGCCTCGGCTGGCGTTTCGAGCTGCCGATTTGGCATCCTCCAACACGCGCGCCACGGTGGCAATGGCGCCGGGATCACTGACATAGACCCGCAGGGAGCTTTTGCCTGCATCAGCAATCGCGGCATCAACCGGTCCGACGGACCTGACCAGTAGCTTCAACTGATCACTTTCCATGGTGGCCTCGGCCGTGATCACGACCTTGGCGCCAGTCTCGAGGAACTCTCTAGATTTTTCCAGAACTTCCGAGAATAGAGTCACCTCGAAGGCGCCGCTCGGATCGCTGAGCTGTGCAAAGGCAAAGCGGTTGCCGCGCGCCGATTTCCGTTCTTGCCGTCCGGCGACCACCCCGGCCATTTTCGCCATGAAGGGGCCGCGCTCGGCCTTGGAGGTGACCTCATCCAGGGTCAGCACGTCCTTGCGTTTCAGGGCGGGCATGTAGTCGTCCAGCGGATGCCCTGACAGGTAAAAGCCGATCGCCTTGAACTCCTCGCTCAAGCGTTCGGCAGGCAGCCAGTCGGGCGTGCCCGCAAGACGCGGCTCGGGCAGATCATCGCCCGCCTCGCCAAAGAGCGACACCTGGTTGGAGTTCTTCTGCTCGTGGATCGCGGCAGAGTAATTCACCAGCCCCTCAAGGCTTTCGAACAGACGGCGGCGGTTGCCGTCAAGCTGATCAAAGGCCCCGGCCCGCACCAGCATCTCAAGCGGCCGCTTGCCGACCTTCTTGAGGTTCACCCGGCGGGCAAAGTCGAAGATGCTGACAAAGGGCCGCTCGGTTCCATCCTCGCGCCGCGCCGCTGTTACCAGCCGCATCACATCGACACCGACGTTTTTGAGGGCGCCCAGCGCATAAACCAGCTCACCATTGACCACGTTGAAGGTCGCTTCGGAGCGGTTCACGCAGGGCGGCACGTAAGGCAGGCTCAGCCCCTTGCGGACCTCTTCGAAATAGATCGCCAGCTTGTCCGTGAGGTGAATATCGCAGTTCATGACCCCGGCCATGAACTCGACCGGGTGGTTCGCCTTCAGCCAGGCAGTCTGGTAGGAAACCACCGCATAGGCAGCCGCGTGGGATTTATTGAAGCCGTAGTTGGCGAATTTCTCCAGAAGGTCGAAAACCTCCGACGCCTTCTTCTTGTCGACGCCATTCTCCGCCGCGCCCTTTTCGAATTTGGGGCGTTCGGCATCCATCGCCTCTTTGATCTTCTTACCCATTGCACGGCGCAAAAGGTCCGCGCCGCCAAGGGAGTAGCCCGCCATCACCTGGGCGATCTGCATCACCTGTTCCTGATAAACGATGATGCCTTGGGTTTCTTCCAAAATATGGTCGATAAGCGGGTGGACCGAGGTGATCTCGCGCTGGCCGTTCTTCACCTCGCAATAGGTCGGAATATTCTCCATCGGACCCGGACGATAAAGCGCCACCAGCGCCACGATATCCTCGATACAGGTGGGTTTCATGCGCTTGAGCGCATCCATCATGCCGGTGGATTCCACCTGGAAGACGGCAACGGTCTTGGCGGCGGAGTAGAGTTTATAAGAGGCCTCATCATCCAGCGGGATGGCGTTGATCTCGTTCACGGCGCCTTCCGGCGGGTCATAAAGCTGGGTGCCATCGGCGGCCACATGCAGATCGCGCCCCGACTGGCGAATGAGATCCACCGCATTCTGGATCACGGTCAGGGTCTTCAGGCCAAGGAAGTCAAACTTCACCAAGCCCGCCTGCTCAACCCATTTCATGTTGAACTGGGTTGCCGGCATATCGGAACGCGGATCCTGATAGAGCGGCACCAGCGCATCCAAGGGCCGGTCCCCGATCACGACGCCCGCCGCGTGGGTCGAGGCATTCCTCAAAAGCCCCTCGACCTGCTGACCATAGGTCAGAAGACGGTCCACCACGGGTTCATTCTTGGCCTCTTCGCGCAGCCGGGGTTCGTCCTGCAGGGCCTTTTCGATGGAAACGGGTTTCACCCCTTCGACAGGGATCATCTTCGACAGGCGATCCACCTGCCCATAGGGCATCTGCAAGACACGGCCAATGTCGCGCACCGCCGCCTTGGACAGGAGCGCACCGAAGGTGATGATCTGCCCCACCTTGTCGCGCCCGTATTTCTCTTGAACGTAGCGGATCACCTCTTCGCGCCGATCCATGCAGAAGTCGATGTCGAAGTCGGGCATCGACACCCGTTCGGGATTGAGGAAGCGTTCGAACAGAAGGCTGTAGCGCAAGGGGTCAAGGTCGGTAATGGTCAGCGCATAGGCCACCAAAGAGCCCGCGCCCGAGCCACGGCCCGGCCCCACCGGAATGCCGTGTTCCTTGCCCCATTTGATGAAGTCGGCAACGATCAGGAAGTAGCCGGGGAAGCCCATGCCCTCGATGATGTCCAGCTCGAAATCGAGCCGTTTCTGGTATTCCTCGACACTGACCGCGTGGGGGATCACCGCAAGCCGGTTCTGCAGGCCCTCATTGGCCTGGCGGCGCAGCTCCTGCACCTCGTCATCGGCGAATTTCGGCAGGATCGGATCGCGCCGGTAAGCCATGAAGGCGCACCGCTTGGCGATTTCGACGGTGTTCTCAACCGCCTCGGGCAGGTCGGCGAACAGCGTCACCATCTCCTGCTGGCTTTTGAAATAGTGCTGCGCGGTCAGGCGGCGGCGCGGCTCGGACTGGTCGACATAGGCCCCCTCCGCGATGCAGATCATCGCATCATGGGCCTCGTACATCTCGGTATTTGGGAAGTAGACGTCATTGGTGGCGACCAGCGGCAGATCCATCGCATAGGCCATCTCCACGTGGCCACGCTCGGTCAGCTTTTCCGCCTCGGGCTGACCATCCTCGCCCGGATGACGCTGCAACTCCACATAGAGCCGATCCGGATAGATCTGTCTCAGGCGCTGCATCAGCGCCTCGGCCGCCGGGCGCTGCCCCTGTTGCAAAAGCTTTCCCACCGGCCCATTCGGCCCGCCTGAAAGGCAGATCAACCCTTCGGAGTTCGCCTCCAGTTCTTCCAGCGTGACCTGAGGCAACTGCCCGCCCTTGTCCACGTAAAGACAGGAGGAGAGCTTCATCAGATGCTCGTATCCGGTTTCATTCTGCGCCAAGAGAACGACAGGGGCTGGCGCTTTGGGGCGCTCTCCCGGCTCGCTTTTCTCGAAGCTCACATCCACCTGGCAGCCGATGATCGGCTGGACCCCGGCCCCCGACAAGGTAACTGAGAACTCCAGCGCCGAGAACATCGCATTGGTGTCCGTGACCGCGATGGCAGGCATGTCGTTTGCCTTGCACAGGTCAGGTAGCTTCTTGAGCCGCAGCGCGCCCTCCAGAAGCGAGTATTCGGTGTGGGTGCGCAGGTGAATGAATCGGGGGGCGTCTGTCATGCCGATAGGCTATCCGATCCGATGCGCGGGATAAAAGCGCATTCGTCAGGAAGCCAAAGACGAAGGCCCATAGCCCGAAAAAGCCCCCATTTGCACGAATAATAAGCGCGATTTTCAGAAATATCAGAAAAGACCTTAAGAGCCTTCGGCAAACTCAGGCCAACCACTTGATCCCTAACCCACTCATAATACTCAAAGACCCCTCTTTGGGCGGTCAGCCCTGCCTGTTTGTCGAAATATGAAAGCAAGCGTCGCTTTTTCTTGCCAGACAGCGCCCTGCCTTTCTACTCTGCTTCGTATAACACGGATAAACCCCGCTGGCTCTTCTACGTCGCATCGAAGGGTCCGCCATTTGGGGAAACAGGGTAAGGCGACGGGTTTCACAAGATGACAATCACCTTTCATCTGAACGGTGAGGAGGTAGCGTTGAAGGATGCAGATCCTTCGGCAACGCTGCTTGATTGGCTGCGCGAAGAGCGGGGGCTCTGCGGCACCAAGGAAGGCTGCAACGAGGGCGACTGCGGTGCCTGCACGGTGATGGTTACGGACGCGCGCGGGGCCAAGCCGCTCAACGCCTGCATCCTGTTCCTGCCGCAGCTCAATGGCAAATCGGTGCGCACCGTCGAGGGCGCCTCCGGGCCGGATGGCAGCCTCCACCCGGTTCAGAGCGCCATGATCGATCATCACGGCAGCCAATGCGGCTTCTGCACCCCCGGTTTTGTGATGTCGATGGTCACCGCCCACAAGGACGGCGCGCGGGATTTCGATGATCGCCTCGCCGGGAACCTCTGCCGCTGCACCGGCTATGCCCCGATCATCCGCGCCGCCGAGGCTGCCGCAGATCAGCCCGTGCCGGAGTGGATCGCTGCGGAGGCGCCCGCCAAGGCGGCGCCGCTGGAGAACATGCCGACCTCATCAGACGCGCTGGCCGCGCTTTATGCCGCCAACCCCGACGCGACCCTTGTGGCCGGGGCGACGGATGTGGGCTTGTGGGTCACCAAGGGGCTGCGCGATCTCTCCCAGATGATCTTTCTCGATGCCTGCGAGGATCTGAAACAGATCGAGATCACCGAAAAGACCGTTCGGATCGGCGCCATGGTGGACATGAACCGGATGCGCGCCGCCATCGCGCCCCTGCATCCCTCATACGGCGAGATGATCCGCCGCTATGCTTCGCAACAGGTGCGCGCGGCCGCCACGGTGGGGGGCAATATCGCCAATGGGTCGCCCATCGGGGACAACCCGCCTGCCCTCATTGCGCTGGGGGCGACGCTGCACCTGCGCCGGGGAAATGCCCGCCGCGAGTTGCCGCTTGAGGAGTTCTTCCTAGACTACGGCAAGCAGGACCGCCAGCCCGGCGAATTCGTAGAGGCGGTCTCTTTCCCGCGTCAGCCAGATCACCTGCGCGTCTACAAGCTCTCGAAACGGTTCGATCAGGACATTTCGGCGGTGCTGGGCGCCTTCAATATCCGGGTTGAGAATGGCGTCGTCCATTCCGCCCACATCGCCTTTGGCGGCATGGCGGGCGTGCCGAAACGGGCGCCCCATGTGGAGACAGCCCTGATGGGCCAGCCCTGGACTCCGGCGACGATCACCCTAGCCCAAGGCGCATTTGGCAAGGACTTCACCCCGATGAGCGACATGCGCGCCTCGGACGCCTACCGGCTCGACTGCGCCCGCAACATGCTCTTGCGCTATTTCGCGGATCTGGCGGGTGAAGCCGTCAGCGTGCTGGAGGTGAGCCAATGAGCGTAGCAAAGCCCCTCCCCCATGATGCCGCCCGCCTGCATGTGACCGGTGCAGCCCGCTATGTGGACGATACCCCCACCCCGCGCGGCACATTGCACCTGGCCTTTGGTCTTTCCTCCATCGCCAAGGGGTGGATCACCTCGATGGATCTAGCCCCGGTGCGCAGCTGCCCCGGCGTGGTTGCAGTGCTGACTGCAGAGGATCTGCCGTTTGACAATGACGTATCGCCATCAAACCACGACGAGCCGCTGTTGTCGGATGGCACCGTCAACTATGTGGGCCAGCCAGTGTTTCTGGTGGTTGCCAGCAGCCACCGGGCGGCGCGCATTGCGGCGCGAAACGCCATCATTGAATATTCAGAGGAAACGCCGCTTCTGACCCTGGACGAGGCGCTTGCCGCAAACAGCCGGTTCGAGGAAGGCCCGCGCATCTATGAGAAAGGCGATGCCGCAGGAGCCATCGCTGCCGCTCCGCGCGTGGTGGAAGGTAGCTTTGAACTAGGCGGGCAGGAACACTTCTATCTGGAAGGTCAAGCCGCGCTGGCCCTGCCGCAAGAGGATGGCGGAATGCTGGTCAACTCCTCTACCCAGCACCCCACCGAGATCCAGCACAAGGTGGCCGATGCGATTGGCCTGCCGATGCATGCGGTGCGGGTCGAAACCCGGCGCATGGGCGGCGGCTTTGGTGGCAAGGAAAGCCAAGGCAACGCGCTGGCGGTTGCCTGCGCCGTTGCCGCGCGCCACACCGGCCTACCTTGCAAGATGCGCTATGATCGTGACGACGACATGGTCATTACCGGCAAGCGCCATGCCTTCCGTATCTCCTATCGCGCGGGGTTCGATGCTGATGGGCGGCTTTTGGGGGTGGAGTTCACCCATCTGGTGAACTGCGGCTGGGCGCAGGATCTTTCGCTGCCAGTGGCCGACCGCGCCATGCTGCATGCCGACAATGCCTATGCGATCCCGGCGATCCGCATCGAAAGCCATCGACTGAAGACCAACCTGCAAAGCGCCACCGCCTATCGCGGATTTGGCGGCCCGCAGGGTATGGTCGGGATCGAGCGGGTGATGGATCACATCGCACATGACCTAGGCCTTGATCCGGTTGAGCTGCGGCGTCGCAACTATTATGCCGCCCCCGGTACCGCTAAGGGCGACAATACCACGCCCTATGGAATGGAAGTCAGTGATTTCGAGCTGCACGAGATGACCGCGCAGCTGCTCGACAGCGCCGACTACGCCGCCCGCAAGGAAGATATCACCGCCTGGAATGCAGGCCAGACCCACCTGAAGCGCGGCCTGGCCTTCTCGCCGGTAAAATTCGGAATCTCCTTCACGCTGACACATCTGAACCAGGCAGGCGCCTTGGTGCATGTCTATCAGGACGGCTCGGTCCATCTGAACCACGGCGGCACTGAAATGGGACAGGGGTTGTTCCAGAAGGTGGCGCAGGTCGCCGCAAGCCGCTTTGGCATCCCCTTGGAGAAGGTGAAGATCACCGCAACCGACACCGCCAAGGTGCCCAACACCTCCGCCACAGCAGCCTCCTCCGGGTCGGACCTCAACGGGATGGCGGTCAAGGCGGCCTGCGACATCATCCGCGCCCGCATGGCCGAGCATCTGGCTAACCTGCATCAGATCAACCCCTCCCACGTGGTTTTCGACGGAGGCATGGTCCGTATCGGCGATGCACGCGAGATCACGTTCAATGAGGCCGCGAAACTCTGCTATGAAGGTCGGATAAGCCTCTCTTCCACCGGTTTCTACAAAACACCGAAACTGAATTGGGACCGGATCAAAGGCGAAGGCCGCCCGTTCTTCTATTTCGCCTATGGCGCCGCCCTGACCGAGGTGGTCGTGGACCGGCTGACCGGCGAAAACCGCATCCTGCGCGCCGACATCCTGCATGATGCGGGTGCCTCGCTGAACCCTGCTCTGGACATCGGCCAGGTCGAAGGCGGCTATGTGCAGGGCGCAGGCTGGCTGACGACCGAGGAACTGGTCTGGGACGGCAAAGGCACTTTGCGCACCCATGCGCCCTCGACCTATAAGATCCCCGCCTGCTCAGACCGGCCCGATGTGTTCAACGTGGCCCTTTTCAACGGGCAGAACCGCGAGGACACCATTTATCGCTCCAAGGCGGTGGGCGAGCCGCCTTTCATGCTGGGCATTTCCGCCTGGCTGGCCCTTTCGGATGCGGTTGCCAGCTTTGGCACTACCTACCCGGCGCTGAACGCCCCCGCCACGGCGGAAGAGATCTGGCACGCGGCGCGGAGGGTCTCTGATGGGGTTTGACCTTGAGGGCCTGAAAGCCGCCGTGGCGACCCACGGACGTGTCACCCGCGTGGTGATTGCGGCGATCCGCGGTTCCTCCCCCCGTGAAGTTGGCGCGGCGATGCTGGTGTGGTGCACCGAAGATGGCTTTGCCCAGTCCGGCACCATAGGCGGCGGCGCGCTGGAGTATGAAGCGGCGCAGCGGGCTGCATCGCAGGACACACCCTCAATTCTCAGCACCCACGCGCTGGGGCCGGATCTGGGCCAATGCTGCGGCGGATCGGTCACATTGCTGAGCGAGGTCTTCGAGGTCATCGATCTGGACGCCTTGAATCACGACGTGATCGCCCGGCCCGCTGGCGGCAAAAGCAACATGCCGCTCTCCATCCACCGCAGGCTGTCCAGGCTTCGAAATCAGGGGGAGTACCCGCAGGCGCAGCTGATCGACGGCTGGATGATCGAGCCCGTGCACCGCCCCAATCGCCCGCTTTGGATCTGGGGCGCAGGGCATGTGGGTCGCGCGCTGGTCGATGTTCTGTCTCCACTGCCAGATCACGCAATCACATGGGTCGATACCGCCGCAGATCGGTTTCCCCAGTCCATTCACGGTGGCGTGACCCCTGTTTGGGCTGAAAATCCGGCTCTATTGGTAGCCCACGCGCCGTCATCTGCACAACATCTGGTCCTAACCTATTCCCATGAGCTGGATCTGGCGCTATGCCACGCCCTGCTGAAACACGATTTTGCATTTGCTGGTCTGATCGGGTCTGCCACAAAGTGGGCACGCTTCCGGTCTCGCCTTGCCGCTCTAGGGCACGGCCCGGAGCAGATCACGCGGATCACCTGTCCGATTGGGGATCCCAACTTAGGCAAGCACCCGCAGATGATAGCGATCGGTGTGGCAGCGCAACTGCTGGCGCTTGACGCCCGGCACGAGACAACACCCGCCGCATCAGATGGCGCAGAAGTAAAACAGTGGAAGGATCGCCGCGCGTGACAGTCCCCCTACTCAGCCTTCAGGGCCTGACCAAGGCCTATCCGGGCGTCGTCGCCAATGACAATGTCTCCTTCGATATCGGTGAAGGCGAAGTGCATGCCCTTTTGGGGGAAAACGGCGCCGGCAAGTCAACCCTCGTAAAGATGATTTACGGGCTGGTGAAACCGGACAGCGGGCAGATGCTGCTGCGCGGGGCACCCTTTGCCCCGGCAGAGCCGCGCGCCGCCCGCGCAGATGGCATCGCCATGGTGTTCCAGCATTTCTCTTTGTTCGATGCGCTGAACGTCGCGGAAAACATCGCCCTTGGCATGGAGAACCCGCCTGCGCTGCGGGATCTGGCCAGCCGCATCCGTGAGGTTTCGGAAACCTACGGCCTGCCGCTTGATCCCTTCCGCACCGTGGGCGACCTTTCTGCCGGGGAACGTCAGCGGGTGGAGATCATCCGCTGCCTGCTGCAGGATCCAAAACTCCTGATCATGGACGAGCCGACCTCGGTCCTGACGCCGCAGGAGGTGGAGATCCTGTTCGAGACCCTGCAAAAGCTGCGCAGCGAGGGCACCTCGATCCTTTATATCAGCCACAAGCTGGAAGAGATCCGAAAGCTGTGCGACCATGCAACCATTCTGCGTCTCGGCAAGAACGTGGGCGAATGTACCCCGTCCGAAACTTCGGCACGCGATATGGCCGAGATGATGGTTGGCACTGCTCTTAAAACACCGGAGCGGTCTGAGCGCATCGTTGGCAATGTGGCGCTTGATATCAGCGGCCTCTCCGTCTCTGCGCCTTCAGCCTTTGGTACGTCCCTGAAGAATGTCCACCTGACCGTACGAAAAGGCGAGATTCTGGGCATTGGTGGCGTTGCAGGAAACGGACAGGATGAACTCTTGGCGGTGCTGTCGGGAGAAACCCTAGCGGCTCCGGATGCGGTCAAACTGCACGGCAAACCTATCGGCAGGCTTGGCCCGGTCGCCCGCCGTCGCCTCGGCTTGCTATCGGCCCCTGAAGAGCGACTTGGCCATGCGGCGGCGCCTGATATGAGCCTCACGGAAAACGCTCTGCTGACCGCCGCCGTGCGTGAAAACCTTGTGACCCGCGGCTTCCTGAATTGGCCCGCCGCCAAGGCATTTGCGAAACGCGTTATCGCTGAGTTTGACGTGCGCACGCCGGGGCCGGAGAATGCCGCACGCTCCCTCTCCGGGGGCAACCTGCAGAAATTTGTCATTGGCCGCGAAGTGCTGCAGCGCCCCGAGGTTCTGGTGGTCAACCAGCCCACATGGGGTGTCGATGCCTCTGCCGCCGCTGCAATCCGGCAATCGCTCCTGGATCTGGCCGCAGGCGGTACAGCGATCATTTGCATCAGTCAGGATCTGGACGAGCTGATGGAGATTTCCGACAGCTTCGCGGCCCTAAACGAAGGCCGCCTGAGCAGCCCACGCGCGGCTACGGGCCTGACGGTGGATGAGATCGGCCTGATGATGGGCGGAGCGCATGGCATGGAGGTGGCTCATGTCTGAACGCCGCCATGATAAAAGCTTCAAGGAAGGAGCCGACACATGATCCGGCTTGAAAAACGCCCGCAGCCATCCCGCGCCTGGTCCATGGCCACGCCGCTGGTGGCGGTTCTGGCCACGATGATTGCAGGCGGGCTTTTGTTTGCAATCCTTGGCAAGAACCCGGTGGAGGCGATCCGCACCATCTTCTGGGAGCCGCTGTTTGGCGAATTTGCCTTCTACTATCGCCCGCAACTTCTGGTCAAGGGTGCCCCACTGGTCTTGATCGCTATCGGCCTTTCACTAGGCTTTCGTGCAGGCATCTGGAACATCGGCGCCGAGGGGCAATACATCATGGGCGCTCTCTTTGGGGCGGGCATGGGGCTGGCATTCTACCCCCATGAAGCCTGGTACATCTTCCCGCTGATGGTGATCTCGGGAGCGTTTGGCGGTTGGCTCTGGGCGATGATCCCGGCGCTCTTGAAGGTCAGGTTCGGCACCAATGAGATCCTTGTCTCATTGATGCTGGTCTACGTGGCTGAGCAGTTTCTCGCCTCCATGTCGCTGGGACTACTCAAAAACCCCGAAGGATTTGGATTTCCCGGCAGCCGTAACCTGCAACAATACGAAAGCGCCCATAATGCCGATCTGATTGCCGGATCCGGTATGCATTGGGGCGTGGTTGCAGCACTGATCGCAGTGATCTTTGCCTATGTTCTGCTGAACCGGCACATGCTGGGCTACCAGATCCGCCTGACCGGTGAAGCTCCGCGCGCCGCCCGTTTTGCGGGCGTGAAACCGGCCCGCCTGATCCTGTTCTGCCTTGGCGCATCGGGCATGTTGGCGGGCCTTGCGGGCATGTTCGAGGTTTCCGGGCCATCCGGTCAGGTCTCGATCGATTTCAACGTGGGCTACGGGTTCACCGCCATCATCGTTGCCTTCCTCGGCCGTTTGCACCCTGTTGGTATCCTGCTGGCAGGCGGGCTGATGGCGCTGACCTACATCGGCGGTGATATTGCCCAGTCGAACATGGGCCTGCCCTCGGCCGCAATCCAGGTCTTTCAGGGGATGCTTCTGTTCTTCCTCCTGGCCTTTGACCTTCTGACCAATTTTCGCCTGCGTCTAGGCAAGCCGGAGGTGGCGTAATGGATCTTTCTGCAATCAATCCGGTCCTTCTGGTCGCCTCTCTGATGGTGGCGGCGACGCCTCTGTTGCTGGCCGCCGTGGGTGAGCTGGTGGTGGAAAAGGCCGGCGTTTTGAACCTTGGTGTCGAGGGCATGATGATCGTTGGCGCGATCGCAGGCTTTGCCACTGCCGTCGAAAGCGGTTCTCCGCTGCTCGGCTTTGTCGTGGCGGCGGTTGCCGGTGCGGCGCTATCGACGCTCTTTGCGATCCTCACCCAGTTTGCTCAGGCCAACCAGGTTGCCTCGGGCCTGTCGCTAACGCTGTTCGGGCTTGGCCTATCCGCGCTGATGGGCCAGTCCTACGTGGGGATCAAACCGCCACAGATGCAGGACATCCATATCCCGCTCCTCAGCGATCTGCCCGTGGTAGGCCCGATCATCTTTGGCCACGACATCATCCTCTATTTCGGGATCGCGCTGATCGCAGCCGTCTGGATGGTCCTCAAGTATACCCGTGTCGGTCTGATCCTGCGCGCGGTGGGTGAAAACCACGATGCCGCTCATGCGCTGGGATACAAGGTGCTGAGAATCCGCGTGCTTGCGATCCTCTTTGGCGGCGCCTGCGCAGGCATGGGCGGAGCCTATATCAGCCTCATCCGCGTGCCCCAATGGACCGAAGGCATGACTGCCGGAATCGGTTGGATCGCCTTGGCGCTGGTGGTCTTTGCCAGTTGGAAACCCTGGCGCGTGCTGCTGGGTGCCTATCTTTTTGGCGGTGTCACCGTGGTACAGCTCAATCTTCAGGCAGCGGGCGTTGCCATCCCGGTCGAGTATCTGGCAATGTCCCCCTACCTGATCACCATTGTGGTGCTTGTCATTCTCTCGGCTGATAAGAGCAGCGCACCGGCTGCCCTTGGCCGCAATTTCCATGCCTCCCGTTAGGATCTGACGGAAGGCCAAACACCCTGCCCGACAGTCCGGGTATATTAAAACAAACACGGGGGATCCCTTTGATGAAACTGACGAAACTTCTGACCGGCGCTGCCATGGCTCTGGGCCTGGCGACCAGCGCCATGGCCGAAGACAAGACCAAGGTTGGCTTTGTCTATGTTGGCCCCGTCGGCGACGGCGGCTGGACCTATGAGCACGATCAAGGCCGCAAGGCCGTGGTTGCGGAATTCGGCGACAAAGTCGAAACCGTCTACGTTGAAAACGTCGCCGAAGGCCCCGATGCGGAGCGCGTGATCACTCAGATGGCCCTGCAGGGCGCTGACCTGATCTTCACCACCTCCTTTGGCTTCATGGATCCGACCATCAACGTGGCCAAGAAGTTCCCGAACGTGAAGTTCGAGCACGCCACCGGCTACAAGCGCGCAGACAACGTCTCGACCTATTCTGCCCGTTTTTATGAGGGGCGCGCCATCCAGGGCCACATCGCGGGCAAGATGACCAAGTCGAACATCATCGGCTACATCGCCTCCTACCCGATCCCCGAAGTGATCCGCGGCATCAACTCGGCCTATATCCACGCGAGCAAAGTGAACCCGGACGTCGAGTTCAAGATCATCTGGGCCTACACCTGGTTCGACCCCGCGAAGGAAGCCGATGCGGCCAAGGCCCTGATCGAACAGGGTGCGGACGTCATTCTGCAGCACACCGACTCCACCGCGCCGCAGGCCGTTGCCAAGGAAGCGGGCAACGTCGTGACCTTCGGCCAGGCCTCCGACATGGGCCAGTACGCACCCTTCCCGCGCGTCTCCTCCATCATCGACGACTGGGCGCCCTACTACGTGGCTCGCACAAAGGCCGTGATGGACGGCACCTGGGAGTCTGTTGACACTTGGGACGGCATCGGCGCCGGCATGGTCGGCATCGGTGAGATCACCGATGCGGTACCGGCAGACGTCAAGGCAGAGGCATTGGCGTTGAAAGAGGCCATCGCATCGGGTGAATACCACCCCTTCACCGGCCCGCTGAACAAGCAGGACGGCTCGGTGTTCCTGGCCGAGGGTGAAACCGCCGATGATGGTACGCTTGCAGGCATGAGCTTCTACGTTGAAGGCCTCGAAGGCACCATCCCGCAGTAAGCGAATTGCCATTTGAAATACGAAAAGGCCCGCCAAATTAGCGGGCCTTTTTCATGTTCTGGATATTGAGCGGCTAGGCCTTTTGCGAAAACACCCGATAGGCCAACAGCACCCGAGACCCAGCTGTCACGAAACACAAGCCCCCGAACACCCAGGACATTGGCGCAAACGCTCCCGGAAACAGGCAAAGCGCGACGAAGAAACCGATCGTCTCAGCCCCTTCCAAAAGCCCCCCGGTGAAATACAGCGTTTTGACACCGCGGGCTGAGCTGGTCATCTTGTGCCGCTCGGCCAGCACGGAATAGCCAAGGAAGCTGGCGCCATTGACGTAGAAGGACATGAGCAGGAACGCCCCCGCCACGCCATTGGCAGCAGGGTCGGCCAGCACAAAGCCCATGGGCACCGCGCCATAAAACAGGAAATCGCAGGTGATATCGAGATAGCCGCCAAACCCCGTGGGAGCACTTGCCCGCGCCACGGCTCCGTCCAGCCCATCGGCCAGCCGCGACAACAACAGAGGCAGCAAAGCCCAACCAAAGGCGCCCAGCGCGATCATCCCCGCCGACAATAAACCAAAGCCCAGTCCAGCCAGTGTCACCTGGTTGGCGGTGATCCCCCAGCGCGCAATGACCCGGCCCTGGGCATTCAGGGCGGGATCGATCAGAGGGCGGATGCGGGCATCGAACATGGGATCTGTTTTGCCCTGCAATTGCGCCGCGCTCCAGTCACAATCGCGCGTGCGGACATTTCTGCTGGGGCGCCATCTTGGCTCTTTTCCCTGTTACACGGACGTGGCAGTTTGCGCGCATGACACGCACCCTAACCACCCCCGATCACACCCCCGCCAGCCGCTTTGCCTTTGGCACCATGCAGTTCGGAGGCCGCGCGGATGAGACGCAATCGGCCGAAATGTATGCCGCCTGCCGCGCCGCCGGGATCAGCCATTTCGACACCGCCTGGGTCTATACTGAGGGCGCAAGCGAGACCATTCTGGGCAAGCTGATCAAGGGTGAACGGGAAAAGCTGCTGATTGCCACCAAGGTCGGCTATACCGGCGGTGCAGGTGCCGCAAATATGCGCGCGCAGTTCGACACAAGTCGCAAGCGGCTGGATCTTGATATGGTCGATGTCCTCTATCTGCATCGGTTCGATCTCGACACCGACCTGCATGAGACGCTGGAGTGCTTTGCAACCCTCAAACAACAGGGGCTGATCCGCTATGTGGGCCTGTCGAACTTTGCCGCCTGGCAGGTGATGAAGGCACAGATGATCGGCGCCGAATTCGATCTCAAGGCGGATATCTTTCAGCCGATGTATTCGCTGGTGAAACGTCAGGTCGAAGTGGAAATCCTGCCCATGTGCGCCGATCAGGACATCGCCATTGCACCCTACTCCCCGCTAGGCGGCGGTCTGTTGACCGGCAAATATGCCGCAGGCGCTAGTGAAGGGCGTCTCAAGGAGGATGAGCGCTACAACAGTCGCTACGGTCAGGGTTGGATGCATCAGTCCGCCGCCGATCTGGCGGCCCTTGCCGCGGAGGTCGGCACTGATCCCGCGACTCTCGCCGTGGCCTGGGCCGCTGCCCACCCCTCGGCGCCGATGCCGATCATTTCGGGCCGTAACGCGGATCAACTGGTCCCCTCGCTGGCCGCGCTGGAATTCGAGATAACGCCGGATCTTTATGCACGCATCTCCTCCCTCAGCCCGCGTCCCGCGCCCGCCACCGACCGGCTGGAAGAACAGGACGAAGGCAGCTCGGCATGAGCGATTTCATTGTCATCGGTGGCGGCATTGCCGGTATCAGCGCAGCTGCACGCCTGTCGGATCTGGGCAGCGTCACGGTGCTGGAGGCGGAAGAGGCGCTTGGCTACCACGCTTCGGGTCGATCCGCCGCGATGTTCGAGGAAAACTACGGCAACCCGGCCACCGTTGCCCTGAACAAGGCCAGTGCGGAGTATCACCGCACCGCCAATGGCGGCTATCTGACCCCGCGCGGCTTCATGCTGGTGGCGGGTCCCGGCGAGGAAGAACAATTCACCGCCGATGTGAAAGAGCTGGACCTGCACCCGATCGCGGTTGAGGATGCCTATGCCCGCGTTCCCATTCTGAAACCTGAAACGGTCACGCTGGCCGCCCTGCATGAAGAGGCGCAGGATCTCGATACCGACCGCATGATCCAGGATTTCGCCCGCGTCGTGCGTGGCGCTGGCGGTAAGGTTGTGACGAAAGCTGAAGTCACCGCGATCAGACATACCGGCGCAGGCTGGCAGGTCACGGCAGGCGGTGAGGTCTATGCCGCCAAGCAACTGGTCAATGCCGCGGGAGCCTGGGTCGACCGCATCGCAGCCCTCGCCGGGGTTGATCCCATCGGTATTGTCCCCAAACGCCGTTCCATGGCGCGGCTGCCTGCGCCGGGCGGGCATGATGTAACCTCCTGGCCGATGATGATGGGCGTGGGCGAGGGCTGGTATGCCAAACCCGATGCCGGCAAGCTGCTGGTCTCCCCCGCCGATGCGGACCCTGTTGACCCCCATGACGCCTTTGCGGACGATATGGTGCTGGCCGAGGGACTGGCGCGTTATGAGGAAAAGGTCACAGAACCCGTCACCCGCGTCGAAAGCAACTGGGCGGGCTTGCGCAGTTTCGTCCCGGATGGGGCGCTTGTTCTGGGCCCCGATCCTGCACGGCCCGATTTCATCTGGTGCGCAGCGCAGGGCGGCTACGGCTTTCAGACCGCACCTGCCGCCTCGCGTCTGATCGCCGATCTGATCGGCGGCCGCCCATCAGAACTGGACCGCGATATCCTCGCGGCCCTCTCTCCCGAAAGATTGCGCTGATGCCCATTCGTTCCACTCCCGGCTCTGCGTCTGTCACCGAAAGTCAGGATGGGAAGCTGTTCGCCCCCTCCGCCGCGCGCAATCTGGAGCCGCTTTGTGATCTGCTGGAAGAGATCGCACCCAAGTCAGGTCAGGCATTGGAGATCGCCAGCGGCACCGGCCAGCACGTGGTGGCCTATGCCGCCCGCCTGCCGAGCCTCATCTGGCAACCGAGTGAGGTAGACGCCACCCGCCGCGCCAGTATCGATATCCATGCTGCCGAGGCCGACCTAGATAACATCCGTCCCGCGCAAGAGCTGGATGCCACCGCCCCCGGCTGGGCGCAGAGTGTTGAGCCCGTCGATTTCATCGTTCTGTCGAACCTCTTGCACCTCATCACCGAAAATGACGCAAAGACCCTGATCCGCGAGGCCGCGCGCGCCCTGAAACCATCGGGAAAGCTCTGCATCTACGGCCCTTTCATGCGAGCCGAGGAGCTGACCAGCGAGGGCGACCGTGCCTTTCATGCCTCCCTCATCGCTCATGATCCGGACATCGGCTACAAGGACGATTTCGACACCATCGACTGGATACAGAATTCGGGCCTCGACATGGCAGACGTGATCGAAATGCCCGCCAACAACCTCGCGCTGGTGGGGCAAAAGCCGGATTTCTGACCCAGATCAAGGCCGCTTGTCCCTACCCACCCTACTCCTTCGAAAAATCGAATATGAAGATCGAAGGAAAACCGATGGACTGGCATGACAAACTCGACAAGACCCGCGCAGGCCTGCGCAACCTGAACCGGGCGATCCCCGACACGGCGCAGGCTTTTGGCGCGCTGGGAAAGGCCGTGAAACAGGGGGGAACGCTGGAATTCAAGCAAAAGGAATTCGTCGCCCTGGGCATCGCAGTCGCCCTGCGCTGCGAGGATTGCATCGGCCTGCACGTCGAGACGCTGATAAAGGCAGGCGCCAGCCGAGAGGAAGTGGCCGATGTGCTGGCCATGTCGATCCAGATGGGCGGTGGCCCCTCGATGATGTATGCCGCCAAGGCGATGACATGCTTTGATGAACTGACAGCGGGATAATCGCTGACAGAGCGAAACAGAATGGCTAGGCTTCCCAAAACTCCAAACCGGGAGCCTGCCATGAAAGACGAGTGTCACACACCCACCTGGACCAGCTTTGAAGAAGCGGGAAAGGCCGACTGGGACGCGGTCATGGAGTATGAGGAGGCTTACAACGCCGCCCTGCCCGACCGCATCCTGGATGCGATCCGCTCGCTTGACGAGGACTGGACGCCCTATCCCGTCAACCGCTACCAACACTGTCTGCAGGCCGCGACCCGCGCCCATGCCGATGGCGCCGATGATGAGATCATTGTCGCCGCTCTGGTGCATGACGTGGGTGATATCCTGTCGCCCTACAATCACGGTGAACTGGCCGCCGCGATGATGAAACCCTACGTGAGCGAGCGCACCTGGTGGATCCTGAAACACCACTGCGTCTTCCAAGGGTATTACTACAATCACCACCTTGGCGGGGACCGACATGCCCGCGACAAATACAGCGACAGCCCCTATTGGGAAGACTGCCGCAAGTTCTGTCACGACTACGATCAATGCGCATTCGACCCGGATTATCCGACGAAACCACTGGAGTTTTTCGAGCCGATCCTGCGTCGGGTATTGGCGCGCGGTGAAGGCCACATGGAGCTGAACGAGACCCGCGACGGCTGATTTAGGTCAGCTGCCCAGCAGCCAGACGACCCCGCCCCAGATCAGCGGCAGCAGCAGTGCGGTTGCTAATGCGTTGAGCCCCATCGCAAGGCCGGAAAAGGCACCCGCGGTTTCATTCACCTGCAAGGCACGGGCCGTGCCGATACCATGGCTGGCAGTGCCGATCGCCAGCCCCCGCGCGCGCCAGTCGACAACACCGGTCATGTCCAAGAGCTTGGGCCCCAGCATGGCGCCAAGGATCCCTGTGACGATCACCAGAACCGCCGTCAGCGAGGGCAGCCCGCCCAGTTTCTCGGCAATGCCCATGGCAACGGGGGCTGTCACCGATTTGGGCGCAAGCGAGGCCAGCACCGCCTGTGACCCGCCAAGAAGCCAGGCCACGCATACTGCCGACAGGATCGCCGTCAGCGACCCCGCAACAAGGCTCACGGCAATCGCCAGAGCGGATCTGCGCACCCGGTGCCATTGTCGGTAAAGCGGCACCGCAAGGGCGACCGTGGCTGGCCCGAGCAGGAAATGCACAAACTGCGCCCCTTCGAAATAGGTGCCATAATCCGTGCCGGTCAGCACCAGGACCGCCACCACGATCAGCACCGCGCCCAACACCGGATTGAGCAGTGGATTGCGGCCCATCCGCTCAAAAACGGCACTGGCCGCTTGAAACGCCACCAATGTCAGGGTCAGGTGAAACAGAGGCGAAGCGCTGAGGTAGACCCAGGTATCCTGAAGGCTATCCATCGCCGTTCTCCGGGCTTTCCCCCTTGCCCAGCCACTGCATCAACAGGCCGGTCACCGCGATTGTGACAAGGGTTGAGATGACCAGCGCCAGGCCAAGCGGCAGCAGCGCCTCCCCCAGAAGTTGGAAATGCAGGATCACGCCAGTGCCCGCAGGCACGAATAGCAACGACATGGAGCGCAGCAGACCATCCGCCGTCTGATCCAGCCGCTTTGGCACATGGCCGCGCAGCATCAGGAAGGTGAACAAGAAGACCATCCCCAGAACCGGCCCCGGCACGGGAAGCGCAAGCGCGCCCGTGATGAACTCCCCGGCCAGTTGGCAGACCAGGATCAATGTGAGGTAGCCGAGCATCCCATTCCTCCCCCTTGGATGGCCCAACTGTTGCACCCTGCCGCTGACCAGACAAGCGCCCGTTTCCAAACAAAAAGCCCCGGCACATGGACCGGGGCTTCGATGGGGTCTGCGAAGGTGGCTTAGCCGTCCTTGCGGATGGTCTCGTTCTTGGGGTCATACGGGCTGTCGCAGGTCACGACCGCATCCCACAGCTTGTCCTGCATCTTGACCTTCAGCTTGGTGCCTTCGACCGCCAGATCGGGGGTGACATAGCCCATGCCGATGCTCTTCTCGAAGGCCACCGAATAGCCGCCAGAGGTGAGACGCCCGACACGGGTGCCATCCTCGGCATAAAGCGCCTCGCGTCCCCAAGGGTCAGCGTCGGCAGGTCCATCGATCAGAAGCGTGCAGCATTTGGCGCGGATGCCCTTTTCGACCATCGCTTCCTTGCCGTGGAACTCTTTCTCAAGATCGACAAAGCGCGGCAGGTCCGCCTCCAGCGGAGTGGCGTCACGGCCCAGCTCGGTGCCGAAGGCGCGATAGCTTTTCTCCTGACGCAGCCAGTTCTGGGCGCGGGCGCCGACCAGCTTCATTCCGTGTTTCTCACCAGCCTTGTTCAGAAGATCCCAGAGGTAGGTCTGCATCTCGATCGGGTGGTGCAGTTCCCAGCCCAGCTCGCCCGTGTAGGCCACACGGATCGCATTCACGGGGCACATTCCCAGTTCGATCTGCCGCGCCGAGAGCCAGGGGAAGCGCTTGTTCGACAGCGCCGTTTCGGGGTCGGCGTCCACGATCACCTCTTTCAGCACATCGCGGGATTTCGGGCCCGCGATGGCAAAGACGCCCCACTGGGTGGTCACGTCCTGGATCTCGATATAGCCGAACTCCTCCATCTTGTCCTCAGCCGCCTTGCGCAGGAAGTCGGCGTCATATTCGCTCCAAGCGCCAGCCGAGACGAGGTAGTAATTGTTCTCGCCATTGCGCACGATGGTGTATTCGGTGCGGGTGGTGCCCGCCGAGGTCAGCGCATAGGTCAGGTTGATGCGGCCCACTTTCGGCAGCTTGTTGCAGGTGAACCAGTCCAGGAACTGCGTCGCCCCGGGACCTTTGATCACGTGTTTGGTAAAGGCGGTCGCATCGATCATGCCCACGCCATTCCGGATCGCTTTGGCCTCTTCGACGGCATACTGCCACCAGCCGCCACGGCGGAAGGAGCGTGCCTCCTTGTCGAAATTGTCCGGCGCGTCCAGCGGGCCATAGTAGTTCGGCCGTTCCCAGCCGTTGACCCAGCCAAATTGCGCGCCGCGCGCCTTTTGCCGGTCATAGGCCGGGGCGGTCCGCAGAGGACGGCAGGCTTCGCGTTCCTCATCCGGGTGGTGCAGGATGTAGACGTGCTCGTAGCATTCCTCGTTCTTGCGCGCGGCGAACTCGGTGGTCATCCAGTTAGAGGAATAGCGTTTCGGGTCGAGCGAGGCCATGTCGATCTCGGCTTCGCCATCGACCATCATCTGCGCCAGGTAATAGCCTGTACCGCCCGCGGCGGTGATCCCGAAGGAGAAGCCCTCGGCCAGCCACATGTTGCGCAGGCCCGGCGCCGGACCGACCAGCGGATTGCCGTCGGGCGTGTAGCAGATCGGACCGTTGAAATCGTCCTTCAGGCCGCTTTCGGCGCAGGAGGGCACCCGCTCTGCCATTGCCATGTACTGATCGGCGATCCGGTCCAGATCCAGCGGGAACAGATCGGCGCGGAAGCTGTCCGGCACGCCGTGCTCGAACCGTGCGGGCGCGCCATGTTCATAGATGCCAAGGATCCAGCCGCCGCGCTCCTCGCGGGCATAAGATTCATTGTCGGCATCACGGATCACCGGGTGCTCGGGGTTGCCCGCCTCGCGCCACTTTACCAGCTCTGGGTCCTTGTCCATGACGATAAATGTGTGCTCGACCGGGATCGCGGGCATCTTGATGCCTAGCATCTTGGCAGTGCGCTGCGCGTGGTTGCCCGACGCGGTCACCACATGCTCGGCGGTGATCACCACCTGCTCGTCCGAGGGGACAAGGTTGCCGCCCTGCTCCACCATCTTGGTACAGGTCACTTCCCAATGGGTGCCGTTCCAATGGAAGGCATCGGCCTGCATCTTGCGCACGATCTCAACCCCGCGCTGCCGCGCGCCCTTGGCCATCGCCTGGGTCACGTCGGCGGGGTTAATATAGCCATCCTCGGTGTGATAGATCGCGCCCTTCAGGTCGGAGGTTTCGATCAGCGGCCACCGCTCCTTGATCTGGTCGGGGGTGAGCCACTCGTATTTCACATCGCAGGTTTCCGCGGTGGATGCATAGAGCATGTATTCATCCATCCGCTCCTGTGTCTGCGCCATGCGCAGGTTGCCGACCACGGCAAAGCCCGCGTTGAGGCCTGTTTCCTCTTCCAGGGTCTTGTAGAAATCGACCGAGTATTTGTGGATGTGCGTGGTCGCGTAGGACATGTTGAACAGCGGCAGCAGACCGGCGGCGTGCCAGGTGGAGCCGGAGGTCAGCTCGTCCCGCTCGATCAGCATCACATCGTCCCAGCCCGCCTTGGCCAGGTGATAGGCGATCGAGGTTCCGACGGCGCCGCCGCCGACAACCAGTGCTTTGACTTGGGTTTTCATGTCCCGCTTCTCCGGAAGAAATGACTAGGCTTTCCCAATCATATGCCGGAATTCGCGGGCGCGACGCGAAATCCATCCGACGCAAAAATCGACAAAACCGACCTTTCGCGTCATGGCGGTCGCAATATTGTCCCCGGCTGCACCCAAAGGCAGCCAAAAATGCAAAAGACGGCGCAGAATTGCCCCGCGCCGCCCGTGTTCCGCTCAGGTTCTTAACCTGTCAGAATCAGTCGCTGATGATCTTGCCGGGGTTCATGATATTGTCCGGATCCAGCGCCGCCTTGACCGCTGCCATGTACCGGGTCGCAGCACCCAGTTCCTTGTTCAGATAAGGGCGTTTGCCCTGGCCGATCCCGTGTTCGCCGGTGCAGGTGCCATCCATCGAAATCGCCATATCATTGAGCCAGCCGATATAGTCATCAGCTTTCTGGCGTTCCTCGGCGCTGTCCATATCAATCAGCAGAAGGGCATGGAAGTTGCCGTCGCCCACATGGCCGACCATAGGAGCCAGAAGGCCCATTTCCTCGGCCTTGTCGCGGGCCTTGCCAACACATTCCGCAAGGCGCGAGATCGGCACACAGACATCCGTAGACAGCCCCTTGGCGCCGGGGCGCAGGCCAAGGCCCGCCCAATACATGTCATGGCGCGCCTGCCACAGCTTGTTGCGCTCTTCGGCGGTGGAGGTCGCTTCGAAGTCAAACCCGCCGAATTCCTCGGCGATGGAGTTGAACATATCGGCCTGCTCCACCACGCCCGCCTCGGAGCCGTGGAACTCTAGCAGCAGAAGCGGCACCTCGGGCAGATCCAGCTTGGAATAGGTATTGGCGGCCTTCACGCTCATGGTGTCCAAAAGCTCGATCCGGGCCACCGGGATGCCGTATTGGATGGTCATCATCACCGCGCGGCAGGCATCGTCGACGCTGCGAAAGGCACAGCGGGCCGAGCGGATCGCCTCGGGAATGCCCTGCAGACGCAGGGTGATCTCGGTAATCAGACCGAGCGTGCCCTCTGACCCGACCATAAGCCGGGTCAGATCATACCCAGCTGAAGACTTCTTGGCGCGCTGCGCGGTGCGGATCACCTCGCCGTCGGCCATCACGACCTCAAGTGCGATCACATTGTCCTTCATTGTGCCATAGCGCACCGCATTGGTGCCAGAGGCCCGCGTCGCCGCCATGCCGCCCAGCGAGGCATTGGCGCCGGGATCAATCGGGAAGAACAGCCCCTGGTCGCGCAGGAAGGTGTTGAGCTGCTCGCGCGTGACACCGGGCTGCACCACCACATCCAGATCTTCGGCATGAACGGCGAGAATCTTGTCCATTCGGCTCATGTCCACAGAAATGCCACCCGCAGGCGCGTTCACATGACCCTCTAGTGAGGTGCCGGTGCCAAATGGAATGACCGGCACGCCATATTGCGCGCAGACCTTAACGATATCGGAAACCTCTTGCGTAGAGGTCGGGAAAACCACCGCGTCGGGCGCCTGATTGTCGATCCAGGTGGTGGTGTGGCCGTGCTGTTCGCGAATGGCCTGCCCTGTCTGCAAGCGATCCGCAAACTGCTGTTTCAAAACCCCAAGCGCGGCTTTGATGCCCGGTTCGTTGCGCGGCAGTGATGTGGCTTGCACCATGGCTGTTCCCTTCTCCTCCATTTACGTGTTGTCATGTCAACACGCGGGCAAACTATACATCTCCCGCGCCCATATGCAAGCGAGCGCGGGACTTGTCCTACTCGCCCAGCGCAATCCCTTCGCGGCGCGGATCGGCGGCGCCCTTCAGCGTGTCGCCAATCTCGATCACATGCAAACCCGAGGTCAGATCGCGCAGGTTGACCTTGTAGCCCAACGCCTCCAGCGGTTCGGCCAGTTCGGCGGCGGCGCTCCCTTCCTCCAGATCGTAGGTACCGAAGCGATTGACCGCGTGGGGCAAGGCGACCGCCTGTTGCACGTCCATGCCCCAATCAGCCCAGGCGATGATGGTCTTGGCCACATAGCCGATGATTCGACTGCCCCCTGGCGACCCAACGGCCAGAACCGGTTTGCCGTCCTGCATCACGATTGTTGGTGCCATCGAAGAGCGCGGCCGTTTTCCCGGCTCCAGCCGGTTGGCAATCGGCACCCCATCACGATGGGTGCGGAAAGAGAAATCTGTCAGCTCGTTGTTCAGCAGGAAGCCGTTGGTCATCAAACGGGACCCAAAGCCGTTCTCGATGGTGGTGGTCATCGAGAGCACGTTCCCATAGCCATCGACGATGGAGATATGAGAGGTCGAGGGAAGCTCGATCGAGGCATCATCCGCCCAGTTCGGCTCCGCTCCCGCATGATCGAACTCGGGCGCACCGGGCGCGACCTCGGGCAGTGCATCATCGCCTGCCAGCAGTTTCGCGCGCTCTGACAGATAGTCAGGATCTACCAAACCTTTGGTGGGCATCGGCACGTAGTCACTGTCGGCCATGTAGCGGCCCCGGTCGGCAAAGGCGAGGCGTGATGCATCGCCGATCAGCCGCCAGGCCTCGGGGTTTTCCGCGCCTAGCGCGGCCAGATCATATTGCTCCAGCACACCCAGGATCTGCCCCACGGTCAGCGCCCCTGATGAGGGTGGCCCCATGCCGCAGACCTCAAAGGCACGGTATTTCGCGCAAACAGCGGGACGTTCCTTGACCCGATAGAGCGCCAGATCCATCTCGGACAAAACGCCCGGATTGCCTTCCGCATGTGTCACGGTGCGAATGATATCCGCCGCAATCGGCCCAGAGTAGAACCCGTCAGCGCCCTCGGCTGCCAGTGTGCGCAGAACCTTGGCATAAGCCGGGTTCACCAGCCGGTCGCCCGCCTGCAAGGGGGTTCCCCCGGGCAGGAAATACTCTGCCGTTGCGGAAAAGCGCGACAGGCGATCCCCATCGCGTTCGATCAATCCGGCCAGACGCGGAGAGACCAAAAAACCACCTTCGGCCAAATCAATGCCCGCCTCGAACAGTGATGGCCAGTTGGCCCGCCCCCAGCGGCGATGGGCCGCCTCTAAGAGCGCCGGTGTGCCGGGAGTGCCGACCGAACGCCCACCAACCACCGCATCATAGAATTTCAGCGGAGCGCCGCTCTGGTCTTGAAACAAGCGCGGGGTTGCCGCCAAGGGTGCTGTTTCTCGCCCATCCAGCGTGGTGATCTCGCCGCTTGCGGCATCATACCAGACAAGGAAGGCCCCACCGCCCAGACCCGAGGATTGCGGCTCCACCAGTCCCAGAACCACTTGCACCGCAACCATGGCATCCGCCGCCGTGCCGCCGACACGCAAGATCTCTGCTCCGGCAGACACCGCATGGGGGTTGGCCGCCGCGATCATCCAGTCTTGTGCCTCAATGAGCTGACCGGACTCCTTTGCCTTCAGCGCCGCAGCCACCTCCGGGGAAAGCGCCTCAAAGCTGCCCGCCGTCGCCCCCTCCGGCGCGACCGCGTCGGCGGCCTCCTGCGCCCCGGCGACACTCGCCGCGACGACAAACGCGATAATGGCAATCTGTTTCATAAAATCCTCCAACACAAAAAGGAAAACGCGGGCCAATGGCCCGCGTTAGGTCTTACAACATGGATGGCACCACCTGATCCGGCGGGCGGTGACCGTCCTCGAATGTCTTGATGTTTAGGAGCACTTTTTCGCCCATCTCGATCCGCCCCTCGACAGTGGCCGACCCCATATGCGGCAGAAGCACCACATTGGGCAGCTCTCGAAGACGCGGGTTGATGTCGATGCCGTGTTCATAAACATCGAGCCCTGCCCCCGCGATATCTCCAGCCCGCAGCATCCGTGTGAGGGCATGTTCGTCGATCACCTCCCCGCGCGAGGTATTGATGATCACCGCATCCGGCTTCATCAGCTTCAAGCGCCGCGCATTCATCAGATGGAATGTCGAAGGCGTCGAAGGGCAGTTGACCGAGATGACATCCATCCGCGCCACCATCTGATCCAGACTTTCCCAGTAAGTTGCCTCCAAATCTTCCTCGACCTCGGGGCGCAGGCGGCGGCGGTTGTGGTAGTGGATCTGCATACCGAATGCCCTCGCCCGGCGCGCGACAGCCTGACCGATCCGCCCCATGCCCAGAATGCCAAGGCGCCGCCCCGCAAGTCGTCCGCCCAGCATCGCGGTGGGCGCCCAGCCTTCCCATTCGCCTTTTTGCATCAGAGCAAGGCCTTCGGGAATGCGGCGGACCACGGCCATGATCAGCGCCATGGCCATATCCGCCGTATCGTCGGTCAGAACGCCCGGTGTGTTGGACACCAGGATACCGCGCTGGCGCGCCGTGGCCACATCGATGTGGTCAACCCCGGCGCCGTAGTTCGCGATCAGCTTCAGACGCGACCCCGCCTGTGCCAGGAGGCCAGCATCAATGGCATCGGTG
Organism: Phycobacter azelaicus; assembly: GCF_014884385.1. NCBI lineage: Bacteria > Pseudomonadati > Pseudomonadota > Alphaproteobacteria > Rhodobacterales > Roseobacteraceae > Phycobacter > Phycobacter azelaicus. The sequence goes on from NZ_WKFH01000003.1 coordinate 320,878, forward strand.
ACCGTTGGCACCAGAACGTCGGCCTCTTGCATCGCCTGTGCCAACTCGCTGCGGGTCATTGGCGTATCGTCACTGCGAAGCCGCACGTTGAACAATTCGCTCAACCGGGTCTCCACCGGCTCAGGCAACCGTCGCGTAACAACAACAGTCAGACGTTCTCTTACCACTTGCGCTCTCCCATGGCTTTTCAGTTCCAGCACCGCCATGGCATCGTGACGCAGGATGCAGGCAGGCACAAGAACCCTTCCGCTCCTTCCAGGCTAGGTGACGTGACATTCGGACCTTTTCCTCTGCCGGTCAGATGGATAAATCCGATATGCCGCGACAAGGTCGGCAACAGTCGGACAAACACTCCGAACGGGACATGGGCGAACAGGCAGCAACGATGACGGCTTTTAAACTGCGTCTCTATTTGATGGCCCTTTGCGCCGCATTGGCAGGCACCAGCGAGGCTACGGCAGCCGATGCGCGTGGGCCGGTGACTAACCTCCCCCTTCCAAGGTTCGTTTCGATGAAGGCCTCCGAGGCCAACGTGCGCCGCGGGCCGTCGCTAACTCACCGTATCGACTGGGTGTTCAAGCGCCGCGGTATGCCGCTGGAGGTGACAGCAGAATTCGGACACTGGCGCCGGGTGCGCGATCATGACAACGCAGGCGGCTGGGTTCACTACACGCTGATTTCAGGCGTGCGAACGGCGCTCGTCGAAGAAGACATGCTGACCGTCCATGCCCGCCCAGACACGACATCCCCCGTCACAGCAGCCTTTGAACTGGGTGTTGTTGCACGACTTGGCGACTGCACAATAGACTGGTGCGAGATTTCAGCAGGCGGCTACAGCGGCTGGGCCCCAAAGACCAAGATCTGGGGCGTCAGGCCTGACGAAATCCGCGAGTGACACCCCGTGGCGACGTTCAGCCGCGGGAGTCAACAGAACGAATGCTTATCGGCGTGCCTCCAAGGCTGCGAAAGGCCTTCTGGCGGCAGGTGAAGACCAGGATCTGCACGTCATCGGCCTGCAGCGTCAGCGCATCAAAGATCTTTTCGATCCGCGCGTCATCCGTGTAGACGATTGCATCGTCCAGAATGACAGGCGCTGGAGTGCCCGCCTTTGCCAGCAAACGTGCAAAGGCAAGACGCACCAGCAGCGCGATCTGCTCCTGCGTGCCGCCAGACAGGCTGTCAAAATCCGCGCTTTCGCCGTGACGTTCCAATCCTTCCGGCAAGACCTGATCGGCATCCACCGTCAAACGGGCTTCGGGCCAGAGCATACGCAACAGCGGCTTGAGCTCTGCCATAACCGGGCCCACGTAGTGCTCTTTCGCGCCGGACCGCGCCACCTCCAGCGCTGAGAGCAGGCGCTTTTGAACGGCGACTTCGAACTTCACAGCGTCCAGGCGCTGTTTGGCGCGGGCCAGATGGTCCTCGGTTTCGGCCAGTTCCTCTTCCACCGCAGCACTGGCATGCGCTGAGATACGGGCGTCAAGCACAGCCAGATCGCGCAGGATTTCCTGGCTGCGCTGACGAGCGGTCTCATGGGCAGATATCGCGCGTTTCAAGGTGGCTTCGACCAGCGCCATATCCGGCGCTGCCCGGCGCAAGGCGGCCTCGGTTGCCTGAGCCTGAGACAAATCCTTCTGGAGATCAGGCAGTTCGGTCGCAAGCGCACCCAACGACGCCTTGCTCTCCTCTTCGTCCCCCGCCGCAGTCCGCGCCCGGTCCAGACGCTGAGCCGCAGCCTCGAGACGCGAGCGCGCCGTCTCTGCAGCAAGCCGCGCGGCATCCGCAACGCTGCGCAAGGCCTCTTGCTCGGCGACCAAGCGATCCACCGCACTCTCGGCAGCACGGCAGAACGCGTTAGCAGCGGCGCGATCCAAGACTTCGGGCTGATCTGCCGCGCCCTGTTCATCAGACGGCCCTGTCGGCAGGCCCGCAAGCTGACGGCGCAAGGCCTCTACGCCTTCGGGCGCCAATACCGCCAGCAAAGCTTCGGCTTCCTGCCGCTGCCCAGCTGCAGCCAGCCTCCGGTCAAACGCCGCGCGTGCCTCCTCCATCGTCGGATAGCCAACCTGCGCGAGCGCATCTTGCAACTCAGCCTCGGCCTTTTGCACGGTCTCTGCGCCATCCACCTGCGCCGGTTGAATATCAATGACGGCAACCCCTGGCACCTCGATCCGGCCACCATCGGGAAGCGGGTAGCGCACCTTGTCTTCGACGCTTTGACCGTTGAGTTCGAGCACGGCACCGGCCGCCTTTTCGTAATGAACCGTAACTGCGGCTGCGGCGCCCTGGTGTGCCTGGACTGCCAGGGCATATGCCATCTGCGCTGCCTCGATACGCTGCATCATGGTTTGGTCGGGGCCCGTCAAAGCGGGTTTGGCCTGCGCTTTGATCACAGCGATCTGGGCCTGTGCCTTGTCGATGCGCTCGGTCAGCTCTCGGCGCAGCTCATCTGCCTGCGCGGCTGCGGTGGCCTGAAGAGCCCGATCCAGTGCCTGGCGCGCGGCCTTTGCCTTTGCGCGCGCAGCCCCCACCTGTTCAGACAGGGCCTGAAGCCGGGCCGTCGGCGCCTCTAGCGCGCCGCGCGCGATCCTCTCCTCGTCAATCGCGGCCGCATGCGCAACGCGCGCATCCTCCATCTCCTTCAGGGTCTGAGACAGAATGTCTACCTTGCGCGCGTGGTTTTCCAAAAGGGTCTCAGCCAATTGCACCGCATGTCCGGCGCGCGTGAGCTGATCCTGATGACGGCTGGCGGCCTCAAGTGCAGCCCGCGCAGCCTCAAGACGTTCCTCACGCAGGGTGCGCTCTTCAGGATCGTCCAGCTCGACCTGCTCCGCCCGCAGGCCGCGCCTGTTCTCCAAAAGCTCTCGCAGTTCGCGCACCTGCGCACTCAGAACGTCGTGGCGATCTTGCAGATCGGCCACCTCACGCTCCGCCAGATCAAGCGCTCCGCCCTTTTTGGCCCCGCGTTTTGTGACCAGTTGATCCAGCGCGGATTGGACCTTGCGGCATATCGCGTCCATGCGCTGCCCGCCGGTGATCATATCCACCTCTCCTGCCACCGAGGACAAAAGGTCGCGTCGGGCCTGCTGTGTTTCCTTGGCGTCCTCAAAGGAGGTCAGCCCCTGACGCACCCACAAGAGCCCTGACGGCCCGCCATCCTTCGGAGGTTTGATCAGTGTCTTCAGCCAGTTTTCCGCCGCATCGGCCTGGTGCAGCAGGCGGTCCTCCTGCCAAACACGCACTTCGCCCTTTCCAGCGGTCTTGAAGAATTGCTTGGCAATGCGATAGTGCGCCCCCGCGTGCTCCAGATCCACCTCAATCCAAGGATCGCCCCCGGCATGGGGCACCAACGCGCGGATGTCCTTGTCCCATGATTTTGCATCCTTGAAGAACAGCGCGTGCAGCCCATCAAAGACGGTAGACTTACCCTGCTCATTCGGGGCTGATAGCACATTCAGACCGTGGCCGATCCCACCGATTTCTACCGGGTCCACAAAGCGGCGGACGTTCTTAAGGCGTATTGCGCGGATCCTCATGACCGATCCTCCGCATCGCTGTCTGCCTGCACATAAGCGAAGAGACGGTTGAGCGCCGCGGAAGCCACTGCCGGATCCTCCTGTGACGTGGCAGTATTGTTGGCTGCATGCATCAGCTCCTCGGCGGCCACCCGTAGTGCGCCACCCAGTCCAATCAGATCGAGGTCGTCCACGTGATGTTCTGTGCCCAGACCTTCAGCAACCAGATCTAGCTGGCAGAACTCAGGTGCCAGACGCGCAATGGACTGGTCAAGCACCAGACGTTGCGGCGGCGTTGCCCAGCCTGTCGCCCGGATGCGCAGCAAGTGAAACCGCCATTCAGACCGGTCGGGCGGCAGCAAACCGTCCATGGCGGCGGCGATGTCAGTGGTCGGGGTAAGATCAAGCGCCACATCATGCCAATGATACTGACCCACCTCCAAGGTTTCGACCTGTGGCACCTGCGCCGAGGCGGCCAGCTCGACCAGCAGGCATTTGCCGCGCCCTGCGTGTTTGAAACGGTCCGCTTCCGGCGTACCGCTATAGTAGGTGCGGTCATCTACGCGCAAACTGCCGTGCCAGTCACCCAGCGCCAGGTAGTCGAGCCGCGCAAGCCCGGAGCGCCGTGGAGAAATCGTCTCGCCATCGCCGCCTTCGCTGCCGAAATCTACAACACCCCCATGAGCCAATCCGATCCGCAACTGGTCTGCAGTTGTCGCGCAGCCATCCATCCAGGCTGTGAGATCGCGCCCTGTAAAACGATGGCTGCAAGGAGCTGGCAACAGAACGACACCCGGCGCCATCTCCACCGGCTCAGGCGACATCAAAAGATGCACGTTATCGGGTGCGTGTGAAGAAATGGCGGCCCACAAGGGCTCTGCTGCTGCGCTGTCATGATTGCCGGGAATTATCCACCAGTTTAGATCGTTCGCAGCCCCCATCGCGGCCAGAGCCTGCCGCTGAACCCGGTCCGATGGTGTTTCGGTATCGAAGGTATCGCCCGCGATCAGAATATGCGACACTTGTTTGTCCCGAGCCAAAGCGGCCAACCGGGGTAGGATATCCTGCCGCGCCTGCTGCAGGGCAATCCGGGTTTCTTCTTCAAACCGTCCAAACCGCTTGCCCAGATGCAGATCCGAGGTGTGCAGGAAACGAAACGGCGGCATGAAAATCTCCGAAGGGGCTGACCAGACGAAATCGGCAGGCTTTCATGAGTGGCAGAGCACGGCACGTGGGTCAACGCAGCTCTTCTTCCACCAAGGCGATTCTGGGATCCTGCGGGTGTGATAGCAGGTGCAGGCGCAGAATCCGCTCATCCCGCCCACGGTTTGAAGGCGCAAAATACCACGTATTCGAGGCGTTTGGCCGGATATCGCCGCAAATCGTGGCTTCCGCGTCAAACTGCACAGACGAAAACCCATGCCGGCAATTGCGCCTTGGCCGTCTGTGTTCTACACGGTAGGCGATACACCCGGTCAAGCCCCCGACCAGCCCCGCCCCAAGCGGAGCGCTGCCAACAGAAAACGGGGCGCGCGGCCGCCGCTCAAAGTCGACAAAGCTTCCGATATCGCTGAAAGGTTGTGGAACATGACAGAAAATTCTAACCCCGACATTTTGTATACCATCGTAGACGAAGCGCCCGAGCTTGCTTCGGCCTCCTTCCTGCCGATCATTCGCAAGTTCGCTGCGGCCGCCGGTGTGACCGTCGGAACCAAGGACATTTCGCTGGCAGGCCGCATCATCGCAACCTTCCCGGAAAACCTGACAGATGAGCAGAAGCAAAGCGATGACCTGGCCGCCCTCGGCGAGTTGGTAAAAACGCCTGATGCAAACGTCATCAAGCTGCCCAACATCTCGGCCTCGGTGCCGCAGCTGACCGCCGCCATCGCAGAGCTGCAGTCGCAGGGCTATGACATTCCGAACTACCCCGAGGATCCGCAAAGCGACGCGGAAAAAGAGATCCGCGCCCGCTATGACGGCATCAAGGGCTCGGCGGTGAACCCGGTCCTGCGCGAAGGCAACTCGGATCGTCGTTCAGCAAAGGCGGTCAAGAATTACGCCCAGAACAACCCGCATTCGATGGGCGCATGGTCCGCGGACAGCAAGACCAAAGTCTCGTCGATGCCCGGCAATGATTTCTACGACAACGAGAAATCCGCCACTATCACGGCCGCTCAGGCCGGAGATGCCAAGATCGAATTCGTCGCCAAGGACGGCTCTGTCACAGTTCTGAAAGACGGCTGGCCACTGGAAGAAGGCACCGTTGCCGATGCCACCTTCATGTCCGCCAAGGCACTGGCCTCTTTCCTGGCCGATGCCATTGAAGACACCAAGGCAGACGGCACCATGTTCTCGTTGCACATGAAGGCCACCATGATGAAGGTCTCCGACCCGATCATCTTTGGCCACGCTGTGAAAGCTTGGCTCGGCCCGGTCTGGACCAAGCATGGTGAAGCGATTGCCGCTGCAGGTGGATCGCCGAATTCAGGTCTGGGCGCGGTTCTGGCCGCCATCGACACGCTCCCGAACGCGGATGAGATCAAGTCTGAGATCGCAGCACTTGATCGTCCCTCCATGTATATGGTGGACAGCGACAAGGGCATCACCAACCTGCATGTTCCCTCAGACGTGATCATCGACGCCTCCATGCCGGCCGTGATCCGTGCCGGTGGCAAGGGCTGGGACGAGACCGGCGCCAAGGGCGACACCAACTGCGTGATCCCCGACCGCTGCTACTCCACCGTCTATGACGAGACCATAAACTTCTTCAAAGCCAATGGCGCCCTCGATGTGACCAAGGCAGGCTCAGTCGCCAACGTCGGTCTGATGGCGCAAAAGGCTGAGGAATACGGCTCCCATCCTACCACATTTGAGGCCCCCGCCGATGGTGAGATCCGCATCGTTCTAGCTAATGGCGAGACGCTGCATTCGCACGCGGTTGAGGCGGGCGACATCTGGCGCTCTTGCACCGTGAAGAAGGCCCCGATCGAGAACTGGATCCAGCTCGCGATGGACCGTCAGCGTCTGACCGGCTCAGAGGCGATCTTCTGGCTGGACGCAAACCGCGCCCATGATGCCGAGCTGATCAAATACGTCAAACCGGCGCTTGAGGCTGCTGGCGTTGCCGACAAGTTTCTGATCATGGCCCCGCGCGAAGCCACCCGTCAGTCGCTGGAGACCATCACAGCAGGCAAGGACAGCATCGCCATCACCGGCAACGTGCTGCGCGACTACCTGACCGACCTGTTCCCGATCCTGGAACTAGGCACCTCGGCCAAAATGCTGTCGATCGTCAAGCTGATGCAGGGTGGCGGGTTGTTTGAAACCGGTGCCGGTGGCTCTGCGCCGAAACACGTTCAGCAGCTGGTCGAGCAGAACCACCTGCGCTGGGACTCGATGGGTGAGTTCTGTGCTCTGGGCGAAAGCCTGAACTTCCTCGCAGACGTCAAGGGCAACGCCAAGGCGGGTGTGCTGGGCGCCGCGGCCGAGATGGCCACCCAAGGCATCCTCGACAACAACCGCTCGCCCTCGCGCAAGGTAGGTGAGCCGGACAACCGCGACAGCCACTACTGGTTCGCCCGCTACTGGGCCGAGGCTCTCGCCGCACAAACGGACGATGCCGATCTGGCCGCCGAATTCGCCCCCATCGCCAAGGCGCTGGCCGATGGCGAAGACGCGATCCTCGCTGAGCTGGCAGCCGCGCAAGGTCCCGCTGCGGACATCGGTGGATACTATCATCCGAATACTGAGCTGAAAGCCAAGGTAATGCGCCCCAGCGCCACGCTGAACGCGATCATCGACTAAGGCCCGCCATCGGAGAGACATAAAAACACCCAGGCTAACCCCTGGGTGTTTTTTTTGCGTGGACATGTTCCCCCTAATGGGCCTTTGATCAACGGCGGTAGTGGTCAGACCAGTGGGGATGTTCGTCATCGATAATCATAGTGTGCCGATGCCTTCGCTCCCCGTTCAGGTGCGGGTGGCTCAGCGGCAGGTTATCATGAATGTGCTCCACTTCGGTATCATCCGCGGTTGGCCAAAGCCGTAGTGCCGCGAGACACCCGAGTACTGCAATCCCCGCCAAAATCAAAAGGGTGGCCGATGTTCCAAATCGGGTCATGAGCCAGCCCGACAGCGGATAGGACACCAGCCAGCAGGCATGAGAGAGCGCAAACTGCGCGGCAAAGAGCGCTGGACGGTCGGCGGATCTCGCTGAGCGTTTTAACAAACGCCCCGAAGGCGTCATCACTCCGGAATACCCAAGCCCGACCAGCCCCCAGGTCAACAGCAGCGCTCCCCATGACATTCCAAATGCCATGTTCACCAAGGCCAAAGTCGCCAGAACTCCTCCCATAAGAACGGCACCGGCCAGCATAACTGGCCGATCCGGCACGCTCTCAAGCAGACGCGGCAGCGCCAGGGCGGCGATCATGGACCCTGCACCAAAGGCACACATCGCCCAAGCAAGCGCGCTTGCGGGCAAGCCAAGCTCAGAGCGGACCAGAACCACCGAGTTCACCAGAACCATAGAGCCTGCAGCGGAAACCGACAGGCAGAGCGCCAGCAAACCCCGTAGCCGAGGCGTCGCTAGATAGATCCGCATCCCGCGCGTTGTCCTTTCGTAGACACCACGCGACGCAGAATAGTCCAGCTCCGGCTTTGGCAGAGTCACCGAGACCACCAGCAGAGCCGATCCGAAGAAGCCGAGGGCGGTTCCCAAGAACAGTGCGTCATGGCTCATGATCGTCAATAGAATCCCGGCCAGAAGCGGGCTGACGATATTCTCAAGCTCATAGGCTAGCCTCGACAGCGAAAGCGCCTGAGTGTAACGTGTCTCTTCCGGGAGCAAGTCAGGGATGGTGGCCTGAAATGCAGGTGTAAATCCTGCCGATGCAGCCTGCATTACAAAAATGAGCAGATAGACCTGCCAGACCTCATTCACGAAGGGAAGTGAAACAGCGGCGGCGGCACGTACCAAATCCAAACCGACCAGCAAACGCCGCCTGTCAATCCGCTCGGCAAGCGCCCCAGCCAGCGGAGCAATGCCCACGTAGGCAACCATCTTGATGGTAAACACCGTTCCGAGCACCAAAGCAGCGCGCTCCCCCGCCAAATCGTAGGCGAGAAGTCCGAGGGCAACCGTGGCCAGCCCCGTCCCTGCCAGGGCGACGATCTGAGCCAGAAAGAGATGCCGGTATCTACGGTCCTCCAAAGCGTTCCACATTGTAGCTCCAGTCACGTTCGCCCCAGATTAATGCCTGTCTCGCACTGCACGCACATCCAGGCCTGAAGAACAGCCCATTGCTGCACATCCACCCGACACAGAAGTCACACTCGCCGACAATACTCTGGTTTCGCAACAACTCAATGGCACGCCCCGTCGCCAACATCGCCCCTCAAAAGGAAACCGCCCGGCATTGCTGCCGGGCGGTCTGCAAAATCTGTTAAACAACTGTGGCGCGCGTCTCAGAAATCCTGCCACTTGTCGAGAGCAGCGTTGCCGTCGGTGCCGGTTGCGGCCGGAGCGGCCTCGTTGAAATCGCTGAAGTCCCAGTCGTCATCCCCATGCGCCGTCGGTGTGCTGGCGGCCGGTTTCGGCGCGCTCATCTGTGTGATGCCGCTGCTGCCGGAGACTTTGAAATGCGCCACCAGCTCAGCCAGTTTGGTTGCATCGCTGTTCAGCATATGGCCCGCAGCCGTCGCCTCTTCGACCATGGCCGCGTTCTGCTGCGTCACCTGATCAAGCTGCACCACCCCGGTGTTGATTTCCCCGAGACCCGTGGATTGCTCCACAGCACCTTCGGCAATATCTGTTACCAGCTTCGAGATATGGTTCACCCGCTCGACGATATTGGTGAGCGCATCGCCCGCCTTGCCGACCAGGTCCACGCCGCGCTCCACCTGGCGCGAGCTGTCGCTGATCAGCGTCTTGATCTCCATCGCCGCATCCGAAGAACGCTGCGCCAGCGCACGCACTTCGGAGGCCACCACCGCAAAGCCGCGGCCCGCTTCGCCCGCGCGGGCGGCTTCGACGCCTGCGTTCAGCGCCAGAAGGTTGGTCTGGAAGGCAATGTCGTCGATCACGCTGATGATCTGCGCGATATGGGTCGAGGACTGCTCGATCTCGGTCATCGCCGACACCGCGCTTTGCACAACGACGCCGCTGTTCTCGGCCTCCTGCTTGGCCTCTTCCATGATGTTCTCGACGCTGCGCGCACCTTCGGCGGCGGATTTCACGCTTGCGGTGAGTTCATCGAGGGCCGCGGCGGTCTCTTCAAGGGTGGCCGCCTGGCTTTCGGTGCGGTGCGACAGATCATCCGAAGACTGGCTGATCTCGGCCGCGCCGTTGCGGATGCTCTGCGCAGAATCGACGACCTGGGCCACCGTGGCATTCAGGTTTTCGACCGTTTTGTTGAAATCGGAACGCAGCTGCTCGTAATCCTCGGGGAAGGCGCTTTCGATGCGTACAGTCAGATCGCCACCTGCGAGAGACGACAGACGGCTGGTCACGGTCTGCACCACCTCGGCCTGAGCGCGGTCACGCTCCTTCTGAGAGGCCTCAAGTTCCTTCTGACGGATCAGCGACTTGCGGAAGACATCCAAGGTGCGGGACATATCGCCAATCTCGTTCTGGCTGTTCATGCCCGGAATTTCAGAATCGGTATCGCCCTCGGCCATGGACTTCATGCGCTGTTTCAGGTTCTCGATCGGGTTGATCACGCTGCGCGCGATGAAGAAGGCGGCCACGCTCATAGCGGCAAGGCCCAACGCAAGTGCTGCCAGAGCCGCGTTACGGAAGACTGCAATATCTGCGTCAATGTCGGCCACGTAGTCGCCGGTACCCACAACCCAGCCCCAGGGTTCAAACAACTTCACATAGCCCATTTTGGCTTCGGGTTCGTCAGAGTCGGGCTTGTTGAAGTGGTATATCACTGAGCCGGCACCGTCTGCCTTGATAACCTTCTGGAATTCCTGGAAGACCTTCACACCGTTTACATCTTCAAACTCGGTTTGATCATTACCAATCAGCTGTTTGGCAACAGCATGCGCAACCATCAGGTTGCTGCTGTCGAAAGCAAAGAAATAGCCTGCCGTTCCAAAGCGCGGTTTTTCTACCGCCTGGATACCGAGCTCACGCGCTTCTTCCGGGCTCAGCGTCCCTGCCTGGACCTGGGCTTCAAGATCGGCCAGGATGCTGATTACGGAGTCGGTCAAGCTATCGAGCTTGTCAGCGCGCAAATCATACGATTTCTCAACTGCGCGGGAGAGCATCGCAAAGGTCAAGACGGCGGCAAGCACAATGGCCAAACTTGCCAAAGCGTAGATTCGAGCCGGTAACCGGTACAGAAACGTGGGCATGTTTAACAGGTCCTTTAGTGAGGCACATTTGGTCGCTGTTATAAGTACCCTTTCCTAATAATCCCTTAGATCACCTGTTCGAATTTTAAACTTCAGCCCTCAGAGTTGGGCGCTGAAATTGGGCAAACTCTGCCCGTCTGTGGACACATCGGCGGCAAAGGGGCTCAAACACTATCCATTTTGAAAAGGGACCATTTTCGCCCTCTCGCACAAACACTTAGAATGTCGGGCACTCTGGGGGGGAGTCGTCTGCAAATGAAACCGGATCGCTGAAAGTGATCGTCGCGCTCTCACTCGACATAGCCCACCGCACCGCCCTTGGGAGGCACGCCCCATTTTCAATTATCTGGAAGCTGCAACCGCAGACACAGACCAAGCTGCTTTGCAGAAGTCGAATCACGCTGGAAGCGTCGCGTGAGGCACTTCTCGCTCCATCACCCTGGCAAATGTTATTTCTTTGCTCAGAAGTCCGTCGGCGCACCTCCCTCGGCCTTTCGGCGGGCCACGAAGTCCGCCAATTCCTCCCGGATCGCCACGTCCATTGCTGGGGCTTCGAAGTCCGCCAGGATCTCCTTGTAGAGACTGTGCGCGCGTTCCGGTGTCCAGATCGCGCCCGCCACCTCCCAGGCCTCATAGTTGCGCCAATCGCTCAAAAAGGGCTGATAGAAGGCGTCGGTGTAGCGGTCCTGGGTATGCTGGATGCCAAAGAAATGCCCATCGTTGCCCACTTCCCGGATTGCTTCAAGGGCGATGTCTTCGGTGCCGGTGGCGCAGATCTGGGGCTGCAGATAACGCTGGATCTGCTGAAGAACCTCGCAATCCATAATGAACTTTTCCGGGCTAGCGATCAGGCCGCCTTCGAGCCAGCCCGCCGCGTGATAAACCATGTTAGTGCCCGACTGCACCGCCGCCCAAAGGGAGTTGGAGGTCTCCCACATGGCCTGCCCATCGGGCACATTTGCCGCACAGACTCCCGAAGAACGCATCGGCAAGCCATAAAAACGCGCCATCTGTCCCGTCATCTGCGTCGCACGCATGTATTCGGGTGTGCCAAAGGCGGGCGCGCCCGATTTCATGTCGACGTTCGAGGTGAAGGTACCAATGGCGCAGGGCGTGCCGGGGCGCACATATTGGAAGAGCGCAATGGCGCAAAGGGATTCCGCAATCGACTGCGCCACCGCACCCGCCATGGTCACCGGAGCCATGGCTCCGGCCAGTGTAAAGGGGGTGACCACCACTGCCTGTCCCTTGCGCACCATACGTAAACAGCCGTCGATCATGGGAAAATCATGTTTCAGCGGGGAGGTGGAGTTGATGTTTGTGTACATATGCGGGCGGCTCTCGAACTCCTCATGGCTGAGACCGCCTGCGATGCGCACCATTTCCATCACGTCTTCGACCCGTTCCTTACCCAGCGAATAGGCATGCATCACCTTGTCCGTGAGTGTCAGCTTGTCATAGAGCACGTCCAGATGCCGGATCGAGGCATGGATATCTACGGCCTCAACCGGATAGCCGCCTGCAAAATGAATGCAGTTGAAGTACTGGGTGAGTTTGAGAAGGTTCTGACAGTGCTCACGCGTGCCGGTGACCTTTTTTCCCAGTTCCAGATCCCAGTAATTCGGTGGCGATGAAACATTGCCAAAGAGGATGTGGTTGCCACCCACTGGGATCTTGCGGTCCGGGTTTCGCGGTGTGATCTCAAAGCAGTCCGGAGCCTTGTCCACCATCTCCATGACAAACTCACGGTCCATGCGAACCAGATCGCCCTCAACCCTGCAGCCTGCCTCCTTAAAGATCTCGATGGCTTCAGGGTTGAGGAATACAACGCCGATTTCTTCCAAGATGCGCATGGCGCCGTCGTGAATGGCGGCCACGCCTTCAGGGGCAAGCGGTTCGGTGGGCCGGTCGGTGTTGACGGGAACAGACCATGGCATCTGGTTGAGCGCTGCCCCACCGCGCCGAGCGGCCGCACCTGCCCTGCCACCACCGCGCCTGCGGGCCGCTGCTGCTCGTGCCATGGTATCCTCCATCCAATTGCGCCCGGCGCCAGCCCAAGACTGGCTCTTCCGGTTTGCCGCTCTGCGGCTTTCAACTGGCCCGATATCGACGGAGGCAACCTTTCCATTCACGACATCGCTTGTCGTTTTTTCGCAGCATACCGCCGTGAGCAGCACTTTCTGGACAGATATGAACAGTAATGGTCACGAGCGAGTGTCTCTTTGCATCGGATACCACGCGCTAGGACTGCGTTCCCGCTCAATGATCCTGTTGATCAAGCCAGTCCGGAATATGTCCGATATTCGGAAGAACTACGTCCGCATGCGGGTGCAATTCCTCACGAGGCGCCAAACCTGTGAGCACACCAATGCGGCGCATGCCAGCAGAGGCGCCAGCCTGAAGATCATGCAGGCTGTCCCCTACCATTGCAGATCTTTGCGGGGAAATGCCGCAATGCTCGCAAAACGCCAGAAGAGGTGCCGGGTCGGGCTTAGCCCCATGCCCGCTGTCGAACCCAGCGACAAAGGCAAAACGGTCCAGAACCCCTGCACGCTCAAGCTGACTTACAGCCGAAACCTCAGCGTCATTTGTCATAACACCAAGAACCTTGCCGCGCTCCAACAGCCCATCAAGAAAAGCCGCCAAGGGCACAGCCTCAGCCAGATCCGCCTCGGCAGCATTGCGGGCCAGGTACTGCTCAAGCTCTGGTTCCGGCATATGCGGCACATACGGGCATAGGGCGCTGGCGACCTCGGCATTGGTGCCTGCGATCACAAAGCTGTCGGGACGAAAAACCTCCGCCGCCAAGTCAAAGCCAAGCGTGTGTGCCATCGCCTGCGCAAGCGCCTCGTCCCCTGCCGAAAGCGACTTCAACATTTTCGCCGCCCACCCGTTCCAGGTGGCGGCAAAGTCGAACAGCGTTCCGTCCTTGTCGAACAGAAAAGCATCTACGGGCATGGGCATGTCCTGCGCAAAAGTTTCAACATCAGTCTGCGAGCGATCTATCAGGTCCAGTGGATCTGCGCACCACCCGGAAGGGCCATCCGAGCTTGCATGGGTGATTCATATTGAAGTCCCACGCTATCGCAAAACTCAATCACCCAAGCATCGTCCATCGTTAAGAAATCGAGCACGGAGCCCAAAAACTCCGGATCCGCGGCACGGCTCTTCAAATCGTCGATGCTTGCGCCCGTCGCTCCCATAAACACTGGAAAAAGCTCATCATTTCCAGACAACCAGGCCAGCGCCTGCAGTGCGATTGTCTCAGCTTGATCAGCGGAAATCTGCATATGGGCACCTTCCTGACACGTTGCAGCCATTTTAGTAAAAATACGAAACAGTTTATTAACCAGTGACTGAGAAAACTTCCAGTCATCGAAACCCATGCATCGAAAGGGTACTGCGTGCAGGGAACCATTCTGGTCATAGACGGTGTTTCCACCAACCGGATCATGATGAAGGTCCAGCTGACGGCGGCGTATTACGACGTCGTACTCGCCTCCCGTGTGGATGGCGTGCTGGAGGTTGCGCGCAGCTGTCGTCCCGATCTTGTGCTCACAGCCAATGCCCTCCCGGATGGGAACGCCGCAGATGTCAAACAAGAGCTGAGACGTGACGACACTTTGGCGGATGTGCCGGTGATCGCCGTCACCCGCACCGACAATCCCGTCCGACGTCTCGAAGCCCTATCGGCGGGCATTGACGATGTGCTGCCGCAGCCGCTGGACGACGTCATTCTCCAGGCCCGGATCCGCAGCCTCCTGCGAGTGCGCAGCACCAACGAAGAGCTGAACATGCAGCGAGACGCTTCGCACGGGTTCGTTCTGCCTCTGACGGACCGCGCAGCAACAGCCCACACGCCGCCGGCCAGCATCGCATTGGTAGCCGAAGATCTGCAGACTGCCCGAGACTGGCACGAACGTCTGTCGAGCCATGTGTACCACGACATCCGCACCCATCAGATCGGCGACATCCAGCCGCTGATGAGCGAGCCCGTTGCCGATGTCTTTATCATTGAGCTGAACGAGACGACCTCAGGCGCGGGCCTGCGACTGCTCGCCGACCTGCGGGCACGGGCAGCCACTCGTCAATCGGTTGTGATCGCTGTACCCAACCCGGGCGATCCGCACGTGGCAGCCGAAGCCCTCGACCGGGGAGCTCATGACGTCCTGCAAACCGGATTTGACGTCGAAGAGCTTGCGCTGCGTCTTGATACCCAACTTCAGTACAAACATCGCCATGATTTGCTGCGGGCCAGCGTGCGCAACGGGCTGCGCGCCGCCGTCGAGGACCCGATGACTGGTCTGTACAACCGCCGCTATGCCAAGCCATTCCTTGATCGCACCGCCCGCAGCGCTGCCGAAACCGGTGACAAATTCGCCCTCATGCTGGCCGATCTAGATCACTTCAAGCAGATCAACGACCGCTATGGCCACCCGGCCGGAGACGCCGTTCTGATCGAAGCCGCGCGTCGCCTACAAGGCCATCTGCGTCCTGTCGATTTGCTGGCCCGTGTAGGGGGCGAAGAGTTCATGATTGTGCTGCCGGGCGCCGATGAACTGGAGGCTGGTCAGGCTGCCGTGGCACTGTGCAATGCGATCAACAGTCAACCCTTCGAGGTGCCTGGGATCAATCACCCGGTTTCCGTGACCATCAGCATCGGCGCCGTGGTCGGCGGCGGGGCCAAGACTGATAAGATCCCGGTCAACGACCTGATCGCCAATGCCGACCAGGCCCTTTACAATGCCAAGAATGCAGGACGCAACCGCGCCAAACTCTCAGCGCCGGGTGCGGCAGTCGCCTGACCTTTCACGTCCTTGCCCAGATTTCGGGGCGAGACATGGAACCTCACCGAGTGGCCTTGCAAGGCGGACATCACCGCCTACTCCTGGGCTGGACGATGCTTTACCCAGCCCCCATGGTGATGCAGCTTGGACTGCAGCCGTGTCGCATAGTGTTTGCGTTCATCCGGCGTCATGGCCTCGACCTGAGTGATCCAGGCTTGCTGAACAGACAGATGAAAACCGTGGCGGGTGTCGGCCTGTACGCGCAGCAGATCGGCCAGAGCGTCCAAATCAAGGGGCTCCGCCATCAGGATTGCAATGACTGCGTCCCCTTCGGCGCGACGGCGCGCAGAATAGCTGCGAAATTCTCCTTCGGCGCGGCGGCGCAGATCGCGGCGCGTGTCAGGGTCCAGATCGTGAAAAATCAATGACCCGACCGAGGGCGGGCGATGACTGGGGTGTCCCCCATCATGCCAGCGCAGCGCGGCCCCGACAGCCAGCCCCGCAACCGCGAGGTTCGCAGCCAATGAGACCGCCAAAAGTACCTTCAGCCAAGGCCGCATGCCGGTCCGGCGCTCCTGCCCGGAGGTTGGGATCTTCTCATCGGTGCTCATTGCGTGTCCTCATCCAAGAGCGCGGTCAGGTCGTAACTTTCATACGGCAGAGCCTCTGTCTGCGAGGGCGTTGTCAGGATTTCCACCGGGTCCGGCAGAAAATCAGGCGGCACCAGACCGATCCAAAGCCCTGCACCGCAGGCCGCAACCATGCCGCCCATGGCCGGCCAGCCGCCGACGGCGCGCCAGAACTGCTGGCAGTTCCGCAAAACACGAGCACCCAGCGCCTGCCGCGCAGGCTGTTGCAGCATTGCACCGTGGCCCTTTTGCTCCGCCTGCACAGACATCGCATCTGCAAGAACCCGCGTCCTCAAGCTCTCCGGCATGTCAGGTCGGCTGTGACGCGCTTCTGCAAACAATGTGTCCAGCTGGTTCAGATCTTCATTGGTGTCAGCCATCGTCATACCCCAGTTCCTCGCGGCGCTTGGCCAGCATGCCCGCCAGTGCCCGTTTACCCCGGGCGGTCAGGCTTTCGACCGCCTCGACGCTGATATCCATAATCGTGGCAATCTCAGGATTCGCCAGTTCTTCCAGGTGGCGCAGGATAACTGCCTGTCGCTGACGCTCGGGCAATTGCATCAAGGCTGCCTGCAGCGCGTCGTTGCGGGCGTCATCCTGCATCTGCTCAGGTGCACCTTTTGCCGGGTCGGTCGGCTCAGGCACTGCATCCAGATCAAGATGTCCGCCGCGCTGGCGCCGTTTGAGATCGATGCAGAGGTTCATCACCACACGATAGAGCCAGGTCGATACTCGTGCCTGCCCCGGCTGCCAGTCCGGAGCCATGCGCCACAAGCGCAGCATCGCCTCCTGAGTAACATCCTCGGCCTCGGCGGGGTTTCCAAGAACCCGCAGAGCAACCCCATACGCGCGAGGGCCAAGTCGATCAGTCAATACCGCTGCTGCACGCCCATCGCCCGCCACCAAACGCGCCAGTAGAGCGTCATCATCAGGCGGTGATCCGCTCACTTCGGGCAGGCCTTCCGAAAAAGCCCCGCCCAGCGATATGTCCGGTCTTTGCAGCACGCCTGAGAAATCAGTCTTGTCCCATGCCCTGTCCCGGCTTTTGGCCAGATTTTTGGCCACAATCCCGGCCTTTGTGGTGTTTGCCGCGCATGTTTGCACGTGCCTCTTGGAATTCTTCTTTCGAGATCGCGCCGTTGCCATCACTGTCCATGCGCGCGAACATATCACCACGCTGGCGCGATTTGGGCAACTCGTCAGGGCCAAGGGCACCGTCTCCATCGCTATCGTGGCGTTCGATCATGCGAACTGCACGCTCTGCCGCACGCTTGACGCCCTCCGCCTCGATTTCCGCCGCTGACAGTTTCCCGTCTCCGTCCGTATCTGTCGCAGCAAAGCGAGCAGCGCGGTGAGCCTCGATCTCGGCCTTGGTAACTTGGCCATTGCCATCGGCGTCGAGTTCTTCGAAAGAGGCGCGAGGGCCGTGCATTCCCGGCTTGGCCAAAGCGGCAGATGCCCCGGCAAGGCCAGCAGTTGCGACGATAACGGCAATAAAGTGCGTATGTTTCATAGCAATTTTCCTTGTGCTCGCAGCAACGCTGTGCTGCCTGTTGCAAGTATGAAACGCCCCGGATCCAACTTTCCGTCGCACTAAAGTGAATTAAGTCTTGAGCATTAGCCTTGCGGCATCCAGCCGCAGAGCTTGTGCCACCCCCTTTTACTCGTGCATGAAGCGCGCGAACATGGGCACGCAACACAGGATTTTCCATGACCGAGTCTCAAGCCGTACAGGCGCCCCATATTGCAAACGACCGCCCCACCAAACCGGCCCTCATCAAAGGCTGGCGCCGCAAATGCCCGGACTGCGGCAAAGGCGACCTGCTGCACTCCTACCTCAAGGTGAACGACAACTGCAGCAATTGCGGTCTCGATCTTTCCGGACACCGCGCCGACGATGGCCCGGCCTATCTGACCATCCTGATCGTTGGCCATCTGATGGCCCCGATCCTGCATGTGGTCTATTTCGCGTACAGACCGGAACCGCTTGTGACATTTACTGTTTTCTCGATTGGCTGTCTCGCGTCCTCCCTATATCTTCTGCCGAGACTGAAGGGAATTGTCGTGGCCTATCAATGGGCCCGGCGCATGCATGGGTTCGACAACAGGACCTGATTCCTTTCCACGACCAGCAAGGGGGGAGGCAGATGAGCAAAGCAGAGGTACAAGGTGAAACCAGCCAGGACAAATCGGCCATCCGCAACGCAGCGACGGTGATCGCAGTGCGTGACCGGATGTCCGACGACCCGCAGGTCCTGATGGGACAACGCGGAGCCAAGGCAGCGTTCATGCCCAACAAGTTCGTCTTTCCAGGTGGCGCTGTCGATCCAGCCGATGCGCTCGTTCCACTGGCCGATCCCCTGCCCGATGTGTGCCGCAACCGCCTGTCAGAGCAGGCCCCCAAAGACCTGCATCACGCCCTTGCAGCCGCTGCCATTAGGGAGTTGTGGGAAGAAACCGGCCTCCTCTTGGGGAGGCAGGGGGAGTGGTCCGGAGCGGTACCGGAAGACTGGCACGCCTTTGCCAAAAGTGGTCATCTGCCATCGGCCCGGGCACTTCAGTTCGTGTTCCGCGCCCTGACGCCTCCCGGACGGCCACGGCGGTTCGACGCGCGCTTCTTTCTAATAGATGCGGCCGAGATCTCAGGCGATCTTGATGATTTTTCAAAAGCCTCGGATGAGCTGTCCCATCTTCAGTGGATCCCGCTGAGCGAGGTGCGCACCTTCGATCTCCCCTTCATTACCGAAGTTGTTCTGGCCGAGGTCACAGGTCGCATCCGCGACACCAGCCCGCCCGCCAGTGTGCCCTATTTCCGCAACGATGATGAAACCAGCCTTTTCCTGAGACTCAAGGGCTATCCGATGCCCGAGAGCCACTGACGCGGCATGGTCAAAGCGCCAGGACCAGCGCAAGAATCGACAGGCCCAGCAGCCCCATACCGATAATCTCGCGAGCCGAGATTTTCTCTTTGAAGAACAAGACTGAGGCCAGAAGCGAAAGCACAAGTTCGATCTGCCCCAGTGCCTTGACGTAGGCTGCATTCTGCAAGGTGAAGGCCCAGAACCAGCAGAAAGAACCGCCCATGCTGGTCAGCCCCACCCAAACCGCCACTCGGCGCGCGCGCCACACCCTTGTGATCTCTCCCTTTTCACGCAAGGCCAGCCAGACAAGCATGAAGAGCGTCTGCAAGGTGACGACGGCAGACAGGGTGATGCCTGCACGCAGCATCGGCTCAAGGTCGCCCAGTTGCAGGGATGCCCCACGATAGCTGACGGCGGAAAAGGCAAAGAGCACCCCGGATCCAAGCCCCAGCAATGATGCCTTGTTGGTCAGATGCTGCCACCAGGCGCC
Source organism: Phycobacter azelaicus (assembly GCF_014884385.1). Lineage (NCBI taxonomy): Bacteria > Pseudomonadati > Pseudomonadota > Alphaproteobacteria > Rhodobacterales > Roseobacteraceae > Phycobacter > Phycobacter azelaicus. The sequence goes on from NZ_WKFH01000003.1 coordinate 340,519, forward strand.
TTTCACATCCGGGGTTTTCGACAGGACCAGAACCGCCGAAAGACCAATCAAGATCGCCGCCCAGCCCCAGGGACTCACATCGTCACCCAGAACAATGAGGCCCACAATCGCCGTCTGGATCACTTCGGTTTTTTTGAACGTGATCCCAACAGCAAAATTCCGCTGTTTGAACAGCGCCACTACGCAAACCGTCGCCAGGATCTGGGCAGTCCCGCCGATGGCTGCGAATGCCCAGAACCTAGCGTTCAACTCGGGCAGGCTCTGCCCTGTTGAGACCAGGTAGGCCGCAAGCGTCGTCACGATGATCGGCGCCGAGTAGGCGAACCGTGCGAAGGTCGCTCCGCCCGGCGACAAGGTGACGCTGCTCAGGACCTTTTGCAGCATGAAGCGTACGGTCTGAAAGGTTGCAGCGGCGATGGAGACGGGAATCCAAGTCAACATGAAGCCGCTTATGAGCACTTACATGTCTTTTTGCCAGAGCGGATGCGGCACCGGATCCTTAGTTCGCAAGAAGTAGTGACGGAAAACCTGCAAGTAGGAACGATAGATGTACGCTCCGTTCGTTTGCTTGTAGGCTTCCCGGTGGCGCTGATAGAGGCGCGGCAACGCATGCCAGGGCACGCCCGGGTGCATGTGATGCACGATATGCAAATTGTTGTTGAGAAACAGGAAGGCAAGAAGGCCGCGGTCTTCTATCAGGACGGTGCGAGCGTGGACATCCTCATGGGCGCGGTGCTCCAGAAAAGTCCGGATCTTCAAGAGCGCCAGGCCGAGGTAGACCGCCACGCCATAAACCCATACCGACATTGGCGATAGCCAAACCAAATAAATCACAACGACTGCGCCTGCGATGTGCAGTAGCCAATCACTGATGACCTGCCGCTTTGCGGCCCGGATTAGACGCCAATCGCCAATCATGAAGCAGACCTGAGAGATCAGCGGGCCAAGCAACATCCTTCCAAGCAGGGTGTTGTTCGCCCGCAGTGTCAGCTTTTGCCAGCCCGGAAGCCCGGCCCAAACCTTTGGACACAAAAAGTTGCTTTCGGGGTCATCGTATGGGTCTGTCAGACGCTCGTCCTGGTGATGAGCCAGATGGGTATCCCGAAAGCGACCATATGGGATGACAAGGTTTAGAGGCAGCACCATCAGCGCTTCATTCAACGCCTTCGTGCGAAACGGGTGGCCGTGTAGAACCTCGTGGCAGAGGGAAGAGTGAAAGGCGATCAGAACTGCCGTTAACAGGACAGCTGGCCAAAGGCTGAGCTCAGCCAACCAAAAGACCGAGACACACCACGCTCCATAGCAGGCAGAGATCAGGGCAAGCGTGCCCCACTCCACCCCGCGCGGCATCAATTCGCCCGGAACCTTGGGCGCCTCAGACATGCGCCCGTCCCCAGGAAATGCCAGCCCAGACCCTTTCGTAGATCAGATAAGTCACGAACCCGAGGCCAGTATTCACCAGCGCCATGATCCCGCCCACGCTGGCCGAACCGGTGGCAAGGAAACCCACCAAGGTCATCACCGAGAAGCCAATCACATTCCAGATCGCAGCCTTTACGACCGACCGCCTGCGCGTCTCCATTCCGCCTCCTTCATTTCTTGCCATGATTTCCGTGACTGCACCTTGGGATGGCAGCCGTTCACGGTCAGATTATGAGGGGGGCCTGATGTGCGTAATTCCGAATATGATTAACAAATCTCAGCAGATGTTATATTTATCACCAATGCATACTAAAATCGACAAACGGTTGCGCGCTCAGCAGTTTCGGGACCGCCTGAACCGGGCGATGGGCGCCCGTGAAATGAGCCAAAGTGCCCTGGCTCGCCAGACCGGCGTGGATCGCTCTACCATTTCGCAGCTTCTTACAGACCAGGGCGCGCGGCTACCCAATGCCCATGTGGTCGGGGCCTGTGCATCGGCGCTTGGGGTTTCTGCGGATTGGCTTCTCAGCCTGTCGGAACGTCCTGAAAACGCCGCTGAACTGCTGGCCTCCAGCATGTCGGTGAGCGAAGCACCGCGCGCCCTGGTGGATGAGCAGATCTTCGATTGGCACCGGGAGGCCGCGGGCTACAAGATCCGCCATGTCCCCGCCGCCCTGCCTGACATGCTGAAAACCCGCGCATTACTGGAATGGGAGTATGCACCGCATCTGGGGCGCTCCGCCGATCAGGCCATCGGCGCATCCGAAGATCGCCTTGCCTGGATGCGTCAGGCCCAGTCCGACTATGAAATCGCCATGCCCACTTACGAGCTGGAGAGCTTTGCCCAGGCCACCGGGTATTACGAAGGGCTACCGCTGGAGATCCGCCTGGAACAACTGGACCACTTCGAAGAGATCTGTACCCAACTTTATCCCCGGCTCAGGATCTACCTCTTTGACGCCAAACGGTTGTTTTCCTCACCGCTGACGATCTTTGGCCCGCTCCTATGCGTGTTCTACGCGGGCAGCCACTACATGGCCTTCCGCGACCGCGAACGGGTCGAGACCTTCACCAATCACTTCGACAGGCTGGTGCGCGAGGCAGATCTGACCGCCCGCCAGTTCCCCGAGAAACTGCGCGCTTACAAGGATTATCCGGTTTAGACCTTGGGATCCGGGTTTTCGGTGTGACCATCCACGGCAATCACTTGTCCGGATACCAGCCGCGCCGCATCAGATCCCAGGAACACCGCCATATTGGCCACATCCTCGGCCCTGACCCAGGAGCGCATGGAGGTGCCCGCCGCATAGCCCTGATAGACCGCATCGCGGCTCATCCCCTTGAGCTCGGCCTCCCGCTCCAGAACGCCCTCCATCCGCGGCCCTTCGACTGCGCCGGGACAGATCGCATTGGCGCGGATACCGTGCGGTCCCAGCTCCATCGCCAGAGTCTTCATCAGCCCGATGACGGCCCATTTCGCAGCCGCGTAGGGCGCGCGGTTGGGATAGCCATAGATCCCGGCGGTGGAGGACGTCAGGATGATCGCCCCCCGCCCCGCCGATTTCATCAGGGGCGTGGCGTATTTCGCCGCCAGAAAGGCGCCCTCCAGATTGACGCTGACGCAGGCGCGCCAGTCCTGAAGGTCGATGTCCTCGACCTGTGCGGTTGGCCCGGCGATTCCTGCATTGGCGCAGAGCACATCCAGCCCACCAGCCGCCGCGATCTCATCAAAGACCGCGCGCATCTGGGCCTCGTCGGCTGCATTGGCCTGTCGGGCGTGCCAGTTCTCCGGCAAGTCTTTCAGCGCTGCCGCGTCCAGATCGGTAACCCAGACCTCGGCGCTCGCCACATCAAACGCCTCGCCCATGGCGCGCCCGATGCCAGAAGCGCCCGCCGTGATCAGAACCCGCACGACGCGCCTCTAACGCGGTGCGCCGATGGCGCGGCCCAGCCCTTCGGGCACAGGCAGATCCGCATGGGCCCGCGCCAAGGTGGCAAGGTTTTCCGCAAGATGCGGTGCGGGCGGCGCCGAGCGGCGCGTCGTCAGATCCACGTGCAAGAGCATATGCTCCCCGGTCGCCAAGAGCCGGTCCCCTTCGTACATTTCGTGCCAGAGGTGCATCTTCTTCCCCTCCCCCAGAATGACCCGCGTTCTGACCTGAATGGGGTGGCCCGCGTGCACCTCGTCAATATGGCGGATATGGGTTTCGGCGGTGAAGAAGCTGCCGCCCGAGGCGATATACTCCGCATCACAGCCGATGATTGCCATCAGCCGATCGGTGGACTGGGCAAAGGCATCCAGGTAGCGGCTCTCGGTCATGTGGCCATTGTAGTCGGTCCAATCCAGCGGCACCACGCGGTTGAGCGTCAGCACAGGCTGGCTGGGATCCGTGATTTCCCCCATGGTGCTGGCAAGGCCCATGGCCCCTTCGCGCGCCTTGTCATGGGCGTTCTGCAGCGCACCTGCCCCCCAGTTCGTATTGCCCAGTGCCCGCATCATGCCGACAAGATTGTCATCGCGTATCCGCTCCAACTCGCGGATCGAATATTTGCCCGACTGCGCATCGGACTGGCCCGCGATCAGATCCACAAGCTCATCATTGAATTCGGGCACATCCATCAGCTTGGTCCAGGGCCAGGTGAGGCAGGGACCAAACTGCGCCAGGAAATGCTTCATGCCCGCTTCACCGCCCGCCACGCGGTAGGTCTCAAAGAGGCCCATCTGCGCCCAGCGGATGCCGAACCCGTAGCGGATTGCATTGTCGATCTCTTCCGTCGTGGCGATGCCGTCCTTGACCAGCCACAGCGCCTCACGCCAGACCGCCTCAAGGAAGCGATCCGCCACATGGGCGTCGATTTCCTTTTTCAGATGCAGGGGATACATGCCAATGCCGGAGATGATCTCCTTGGCCTTCCTGATCACCTCGGGGCTGTTCGCCTCGGTGGTGACCACTTCGACCAGCGGCAGCAGGTAGACCGGGTTGAACGGATGCGCGACGACGATCTGCGCAGCATTCGTGAAACCGTCCTGCAGTTGCGACGGCTTGTAGCCCGAGGTCGAAGACCCGATCACCGCGCCGCGCGCCACGTGTTCTTGCAGCTCGGCGTAGACCTTCTGCTTCAGATCGAGCCGCTCGGGCGCGCTTTCCTGAACCCAGGTTGCCCCCGCGACCGCCTCGGCAATGGTGGGGTGGAAGGTCAGCGTGCCCTCAGCAGGCAGCGCCACATTCCCCAGCCCCGGCAGGGCGCGGCGCGCGTTGCCCAGAACCTCGGCGATCTTGCGCTCGGCTTCGGGATCAGGGTCAAAGACCCGCACGTTCCATCCGTTCAAAAGGAACCGCGCGGCCCATCCGCCGCCGATGACCCCACCGCCGATGATTGCTGCTGTTTTCATTCTAAAGATTCTCGTTTTGAGTGTTGCACCACACGGAGCTCGGCGTTATGCAAGCGCCATGACCAAGATGACTCGACATACGGGCTTCTATTATTGAAGCACTCATTCGCGCCGCAATCCGGCGTGATTTGTCGTGTCGCAGCGGTTTTTTCCTCACATTCAGAAACTCTGCGGCTTCCGGGCTCCCTTCCCCTTGGCGGATTGTAAATCCGTTGCGGCAAAAGAAGGGGTGGTTACCGCGAGAGGTTCGATTCCTCGGGAGCCCACCAATGAAATCAACCAGGGCTCCTTCCCCCACGGCGGACTGTAAATCCGTTGCGGTAAAAAGTGGGGAGGTCACCGCGAGAGGTTCAATTCCTTGGGAGCCCACCATTTTCCTTTCCAGATGACTGATCACTTCTGTTTTCATGTTGAATTCTCCGCAGAGGAACCAGTCCATGCAACAGCACGGACCTCGCCCGAACCTTCCCTCAGAATTACGCTTTGCGCCCCCCCAGGCTTAGTCGCTGCCCATAGCGTCGCGTTACTTTGCAACCGGCGCGCGTTTCACGAGGCCCAGCTTGTCGCGCACCTCTTCGGGGCCGATCACGCGGGCGCCCATGTTTTCGATGATGGTGCCTGCGCGCTCCACCAGCTGCCAATTCTCGGCCAGAACGCCCTTTTTTAGCCAGAGGTTGTCCTCAAGACCGACGCGCACATTGCCGCCCGCCAGAACCGAGGCCGCCACATAGGCCATCTGATCGCGCCCGAGCGAGAAGGCAGACCAGTCCCAATCACCGGGCACGTTGTTGACCATCGCCATGAAGGTGTTGAGGTCATTGGGCGCGCCCCAGGGCACCCCCATGCAGAGCTGAACCAGTGCGGGGCTGGTCAGGATGCCTTCGGAGACGAGCTGCTTGGCGAACCACAGATGGCCGGTGTCAAAGGCTTCGATCTCGGGCTTCACCCCCAGATCTGTCATCATCTGCCCCATGGCGCGCAGCATGCCGGGGGTGTTGGTCATCACGTAGTCGGCCTCGGCAAAGTTCATGGTGCCGCAGTCGAGCGTGCAAATCTCGGGCAGGCACTCGGCCACATGGGCCATGCGCGCGGTAGCGCCGATCATATCGGTCCCTGCGTCTTTCACGGGTAGCGGGTTTTCCACGTCACCAAAGACGATATCGCCGCCCATGCCTGCGGTCAGGTTCAAAACCACATCGGTAGCGCTGTCGCGGATGCGGTCGGTGACTTCGCGGTAAAGGCCCAGATCACGGCTCGGCGCGCCGGTTTCGGGATCGCGCACGTGGCAGTGCACAACGGCAGCGCCCGCCTTGGCCGCCGCTATGGCGCTTTCGGCGATCTGCTCAGGCGAGCGGGGCACATGCGGGCTGCGGTCCTGGGTGCCGCCCGAGCCGGTGACGGCGCAGGTGATGAAGACGTCGCGGTTCATTGTCAGAGGCATGTTATTGTTTTCCCCTCGATGTACAGGGTTTTGCCGTGGGTTATCCCCAGGCTCCTCCCCAGATTCCTGTTTGCTTTGGCGCCTACTGTGCCTCAGCCTTGTCTTGAACAGTTGACGCAAAGCGAATCCCACTTGATGAAATCCGCGAAAAACATCCTGCAGCCCGAGCATCGCCCGCTGAAATGCGCGGTCCTGGTGCTGGACGAATGCAATACGCTCTCCTTTGCGGCGGCGGTCGATCCGATGCGGGCGGCCAACCGGCTTGCGGGACGCTGCGCCTTTGACTGGGACTATTTTGGCGCAACGGGTGAAGCGCCAATGCTGACCAGCGGGTTGACGGTGCCGACGACGCCGCTGTCACGGCTGGAGGGCTGCGATCTGTTGATCGTGGTGGCGGGGTTCCAGCTGGCACGCCACGCAACCCCCAGCCTGCTGGCAGGACTGCGCCGTATCGCGGGCACCGGCGCCACCATTGCGGGCATCGACGGCGGCCCCTGGTTGATGGCCGAGGCGGGCCTTCTGAACGATCACCCCGCGACCACCCATTGGGAGGATCTGGAGAATTTCTCGGCCCGCTTCCCCGATGTGGATTGCCGCAGCGACCGGTTCACTGTCTCTGACGGGCGCCTAACCTCGGGTGGTGCAACCCCGGCGATCGAAATGATGCTGCATATCATCAGCGCGCGCCACGGCGCCGGGTTCGCCGCCCGCGTGGCCGGGTTGTTCCTCTACGATGGTCCGACCAGCACGCCACGCCCGCAAAGCCGTCTTGGCGGACACAAGCACAACGCGCTGACCGCCAAGGCCAACGCGCTGATGGAGGCCGCGCTGGACGATCCCATGCCGCTGTCCCAAATTGCCGAGACCTTGGGCACTAGCCCCCGCAGTCTCCAGCAGCAGTTCCGCCTGCGCCTGAACACCACACCGCAGGATCACTACCTGCAGTTGCGCTTGGCCGAAGCCCGGCGGCTGGTGACGGATACCGACCTGCCGCTGATGGATGTGGCTATGGCGACAGGCTTCACTTCGCAGTCAAGCTTTGCCCGTGCGTTTCGGCTCGCCCATGGCACCTCGGCCCGCGATTTGCGTATGGCGCGCAATGACGCGCAATCGGCCAGCTATTCCGCGCATGGATCAGACGCAGAGAACCATCGTCCGATCACCCATTGAACAGGCGTGATCTACCTATCTTCCAATCCCTCACAAAACATCGGCGGCGCTCCCGCGCGGCTTTTGCACATATGAAATGTGCTTCATCCCCTTGGGCCAGGCTCGGCGCATATGCGCCGAGCCTGGCCCAAGGCCGCCAAGGGGTATCGGCAACAGCCGATGCACCTGCGGGCACGGCAGCACTCCGCATTTTTTTCGGGTGCGTCAGTAGGGCATCGGGTGGGCGCGATGGGCCGCATCGATCTCGCGCAGCACCTCCTCGCTCAACGTGACCTCTACCGATTTAAGCGCATGCTCCAGCTGGGGCACAGTTGTCGCACCAAAGATGGCCGAAACCATGAACGGACGTGTGCGGCACCAGGCCAACGCCATATGCACGGGATCCAACCCATGCTTGCGCGCAATCTCAAGGTAAGCGTCCACAGCGGCATAGACGCGCGGCGAATGACGCCCCCCCCAGGTCCGGGTTCAGCGTCTTGCGTGATCCCTCAGGCACTGCACCATTCTGGTATTTTCCTGTCAACAGCCCCGTCCCCAGCGGTGAAAAGGCCATGAGACCCACATCCTCATTCACGCTCAGTTCCGCAAGATCCGTGTCATACATCCGGCACAGGAGCGAGTATTCGTTCTGGATCGAGGCCAGGCGCGGATAACCCTTCTCCTCGGAGAGACGAAGCCATTGCGCGGTGCCCCAGGCACTTTCGTTGCTGAGGCCAAAGGCGCGGATATTGCCCTTGTCCACCTGTGCCTGCAGCGCCTCAAGGCAGTCCTCCATATTCGCCAAGGTCTCCTCCCGGTTTTGCCCGGAGGGATCATAGGTCCAGTTCTTGCGGAACATGTAACTGCCCCGGTTAGGCCAATGGAACTGATAAAGATCGATGTAGTCGGTCTTCAGGCGCTTCAGCGATCCTTCGATCGTCGGCGCGATGGTCTTTGACGAGATCGGCTCCCCGTCGCGCACCGCCGCCAATCCCTCGCCCGAGTGTTTGGTAGCCAGAATGTAATCGCCGCGCCGCCCGGTCTTTGCGTTCCAGTTGCCGATGATCGCCTCACTGTCGCCCACCGTGTCCTTGCTGACTGGATTCACCGGATACATTTCGGCTGTGTCGACAAAATTCACGCCCGCCGCCAGCGCCATGTCGATCTGGGCATGAGCCTCGGCCTCGCTGGTCTGGGTGCCAAAGGTCATTGTGCCAAGGCACAGTTCGGACACCATCATACCGGTGCGGCCCAAAGGGTTCATTTTCATATCGCGCAGCCCTTATCTGAAACGTTTCAAAAGAAACTACTCCTGACCCAAAGGAGTGCAACCCTATGCGCCCGTGTTCTTTACTCAGTTCAGGGATTACGGCCATGATGGTGGCGCCAACGTGAAAGCAGAGTCCCGAACCGAAGTCGCAGAAAGGACACGCTTAAGGACACAGAAACCTGAACCAACAGCCCTGAAGGAGCCCGTTATGACATTCACCACAAAGAAGAGTTTCAAGGACCTTGTCGCCGAATCTAACGCTGTGGTCCAGCACGTCAACATAGAGGAAGCGCAGGTACTGCTGAGCCAGAGCCACACGCAATTCGTGGACCTGCGTGACATCCGTGAGCTCTACCGGACTGGTGTCATTCCTGGTGCATTTTCGTGCCCCCGCGGCATGCTGGAATTCTGGATCGACCCCGAAAGCCCCTATTACAAAGAAGTCTTTGGAAGCGAGAAACTGTTCGTCTTTTACTGCGATAACGGCTGGCGTTCGGCCCTGGCAGCCAAGGCCGCTCTCGACATGGGCCTGCCTGAAGTCCGTCATCTGGAAGGTGGTTTGGACGCCTGGATGCAAAGCGGCTGCGCCTTGTCCCCCGTAAAATGGTGACGCCAGCCTAAGCACCCTGAACCATCGCCTTACCGCCCCGGCCCTCTCAGAAGGCCGGGGCTTTTCGTTGCGGCGTAGCCCCCCGCCGGATCCCGCTCTTGCCCCGGCAGACAAAATGAAAGAGCCTCCAGCGGAGCTGACAAGGGAGAGCCTCATGCCGCAGACCATCATCAAAGGAATAAAAGCCTTGCTCGCCGAAGCCAATTCCATGGTCGACACCATGTCTATCGACGAGGCCAAGGAAAAGGCTCAGGACGAAGGCTATGTCTTCGTTGACCTGCGCGACATCCGAGAACTGCAACGCTCTGGCATGATCCCCGGTGCGTTTTCCTGCCCGCGGGGCATGCTGGAATTCTGGATCGATCCCGAAAGCCCCTACCACAAACCCGTCTTCAATCAGGACAAGACCTATGTCTTCTACTGCGCCAGCGCCTGGCGATCAGCCCTCAGCGCCCGCGTTGCCATGGAGATGGGACTGTCCCCGGTTCTGCATTTGGAGGGCGGCTTTACCAAATGGGTCGAAGAGGGCGGCCCGGTGGTGCCCCGCGACAGCTAATTTGCATTTCGGACTGGGCAGCAGAGCCGATCAGGGAACAGCTGCCCACCGCAAGGAACACTCAAGCACCATTGAGAACAAAAAGTGAACATGATAGTTTTTCATCATGTCGATTCACCCCAGTGCCTCCCGCCTTCTGGCGGCCAGCCAGGCTTTGTCCGCGCCGCCCCATCGGCACCGGCAAGCCAGCCTGCCCTTGCTGAAGACCGCCTCCCTGCTGCGGGGACGCGCCCATGAGGCCTGCGGGCGGGCGCGGTGCAGTTTTGCCCTGTGGATCGCAGGCGCGATACAAGGACCCGTGGTGTGGATTTCCACACCGCAGGAACACGCTCATCTGAACCCGGACGGGATCTTTGACTTTGCGGATCCGGCCCGCTTTCTGTGGATCACCCCTTCCCGACAGGACGATATCCTCTGGGTCATGGAGGAAGCCCTGCGCTGCGGCGGGGCATCGCTGGTGGTGGCAGAGCTTACTACCCCTCCGGCCATCACACCCGTCCGCCGCCTGCATCTGGCCGCAGCAGCCGCCGCCACGGCAGCCCCGGACGGGCTACCACCTCTGGGCCTTTTGCTGACACCCGGTGACGGTGGCGCGCAAGGTATCGAAAGCCGCTGGTCCATGCAGCCTGCCCATCAGGGGCGTCATCGCTGCTGGCAGCTGGAGCGACTGCGGGCTCGCGCCCAGCCTCCGCGTCGCTGGCACATCACGCAGCCCGCGCCGCGCGCTCCGCTAATCGAGACAGCTGTGGATGGCATGTCTCAGGTCACGGCACATGCTGCACCTCCAAACTGGGTGGTGCATCCCCCGCATCTGCAAGATGCACCCGCTGCGCCTCTACAGCCCTGACCGAATTGGCCCCAAGAGGCGAAGGGCCTCGCAAGAGGATCGCCGCTGCGCGGGAGTACCCAACTGGCAGAAAAATCGGATGCGTTATACGAATACGACCAAACATGACGCAAACCACTAGGCATGCTTTAAAATTGGCGTCACAGTCCGCCCTGTCATGCGCCTGATCCTATCCTTTGCTGCCCTCTTTTTATCCGTCATTCTCCTCCAACTCTCTGCAGGCGGCGTGGGGCCCCTTGATGCCATCTCGGGACTTACGCTTGGGTTCAGCAAAGAAGAGATCGGTCTTCTCGGCTCAGCGCATTTTCTTGGCTTCTTCGTCGGCTGCTGGTGGGCACCGCGCCTGATGGGCACGGTCGGACATTCGCGCGCCTTTGCCGTCTGCACCGCCCTGGGCGCCATGGGGCTGATCGGCCACACCCTGACCGAAGCGCCCCTGGCCTGGGCCGCCATGCGCATTGCCTCGGGGCTTTCGGTGGCCGGCTGCTACACGGTGATCGAAGCCTGGATGAACGCCAAGGTCACCAATGGAAACCGCGGGCGGACCATGGGCACCTACCGGCTGGCCGACCTTATCGCATCGCTGGCTGCGCAACTGATGATCGCGGTGCTGCCACCCGCCTCTTATGTGTCCTACAACCTCCTGGCCCTTTTGTGTTGCGCTGCGCTTTTGCCACTGACCCTGACCCGAGCCAGCCAACCAGCCACACCTGCCGCCCCTCGCCTGCGGCCTGGGCTTGCTTGGCGCTGCTCACCGCTGGCCGTCGTCGGTGTGATCGTGGCAGCCATTGGGGCTGCATCCTTTCGCATGGTCGGGCCGATCTATGGCACCGAAGTCGGCCTCGAGCTGAACCAGATTGCCTTTTTCCTCGCCGCCTTCGTCCTCGGCGGAGCGCTGGCGCAATATCCGGTGGGCTGGCTTGCGGACAAATTCGACCGCCGCTGGGTGCTGATCTGGCTTTCGGGAGCCGCCATCCTAGCCTGTGGTCTGACCGTTATGATCTCTGGCTACAGCACCGAAGCCACGATGCTGATGGCCGGCCTCTTCGGCCTCTCGGCCTTTCCAGTTTTTTCCGTCTCTTCCGCCCATGCCAACGATTTTGCCACCTCTGAGGAGCGGGTCGAGCTGGCGGCAGCCCTGATGTTCTTCTATGCGCTTGGGGCCATTGCCGCGCCCTATGTCTCTTCGGTGCTGATCGGAAGTTTCGGCCCCAAAGCCCTGTTTGCCTTCATCGCCTTGGGGCACCTGGCCTTGATCGTCTTTGGCCTGTCGCGCATGCGGTCGCGCCCGACCCCGGAAGAGCGCACCAACTACGTCTATGCGCCGCGCACCTCCTTCACCATCGGACGCCTCACCAAGGGTGAACGGGAAAACCGGTAGCGCCAAAATGGAAAAGGGCCGGACAAGTCCGACCCTTTCCACATTATTTCAGTCCGGCTTGACCTAAGCCTGCGGCGCTATCGGCTCCTCGACCTCCTCCACCGCAGGACCTTCCACTTCCATCGTGTCATCCTTGGCGGCCGGTTCAGGGGATACGCCCAAGGCACCGCTGGTGAGTCCGGCCACGCCCTCCTCCATCGACAGGCCCAGTTCTTCGCCCAGTTTCTTGAGCGCGGGCATCTGCACGGCCATGCCCATGATGGAATCGAGCGCCTGATTGACGACAGGCTTGTCGCCGCCCCCCGCAGAGGCCGCCACCGCGCCTGCACCGCCCGCGCCAGTGCCCATACCCCCCACTTGGTGGATCTTGATCGAGTCGATCTTTTCGGCAGGTTTGACCATTTCGGCCACGATAGAGGGCATCGCCTCGATCCGGGCAAGATCGACCTTGAAGCGGATCTGCGCCTCCGAAAGGACATTGTCCGCCTCCACGATGGCGCGCTTGCCTTCGGCCTCGGCCAGCATGTCGTTCTTCTTAGCCTCAGCACGGATGTTGAGCGCATCTGCTTCGGCCTGAGCCTCTTCGCGGCGAGCCTCGGCGCGGTCGGCAGCGGCTTCCTTCTCTGCCTGGGCGGCAAGGCGAATGGCGGTCGCCTGACGTTCTGCCTCGCGCGTCGCTTCGATCAGAACGATCTGCTTCTGACGCTCGGCCTCGGCCACCTGGCGGGCGGTTGCCACCGCTTCTGTCGCCTTGGTGGCTTCGGCGCGGGCCAGATCGGCCGAGGCCCGGGCGCGGCTTTCCTCTTCGGATTTCTGTGCGATGATGATCTGGCGTTCCTGTTCGGCCACCTCCAGCTCGCGCTCCTTGGAGATTTCGGCCTCGCGGATCTTGCGCTCGCGTTCGATGTCGGCGGCGCGGATGGCCTCTTCCCGCGCAATCCGTGCCCGTTCGGTTTCGCGCACGCTGTCCTCGGTGCGGGCGGCGATCTCGGCCTCTTGCGCAACGCGCAGAGTCTCGACTTTCTGCTTCTGCTCGATCCGGGCCTGTTCTTCGTCCTGTTCGATCAACAGCTTGTGACGCTCGGCTTCCATCGCGGCGCGGCGTACGGCGACATCTGCCTCAGCATCGATCTGGGCGCGTTCTTTCTTCGAGGTGGCAATCACCTCGGCCAGCCTGCGCATACCCACCGCGTTAAAGGCGTTGTTTTCATCAAGCGCTTCAAACGGCGTCTGATCCAGCGCCGTCAAAGAGACGGATTCCAGCGACAGGCCGTTCTTCAACAGATCCTCGGAGACGGCATTCTGCACCTCCTGAACAAAGTCGGCGCGGTTTTCATGCAGCCCATCCATGGTCATCTGGGCGGCCACGGCGCGCAGACCGTCGATCAGCTTGCCTTCGATCATCTCGCGCAGCTGCTCCACATCGAAGGTGCGGCTGCCAAGGGTCTGAGCCGCGCGGGCGATCCCCTCAAAGGTGGCATTGACCGAAACGTAGAATTCAACGCCCACATCGACGCGCATCCGGTCCTGGGTGATCAGCGCCGCTTCACCGTCGCGCTTCACCTCAAGGCGCAGGGTCTTCATGTTGACCGGGCTGATCTCATGCAGCAACGGCAGCACAAAAACACCGCCATCCATGATGACCTTTTTGCCGCGCAGTCCTGTTCTTATGAGACTGATTTCGCGGGTTGAGCGCCTGTATATGCGCCCAATGCTGAGCGAAATCAAAGCAAACAAAACCAGAATACCAACTACAACAATCAGCAGAAACTCAAACTCCATTGAGAAACCTCCCTTTGGGACAAAAGTTAGAATTTTATCGTCAAGCTTATTCGGAGACGGCAACAAGCACGTAACTCCCTTTGCGCCGATCCCGGATCACCAGAACCTCGGTGCCCTGGGCGATGGTCTCCCCCTCTTTCAGGGGTTCGGCGCGCAGGTAATGAGCATTGCCGTAGCCATCAATGACGCGCACTTCGGCAGGGCGCCCGCTGGCCGCAGTGCCTTGGGTGACGATGCCACGGCGACGGCCAAGATTGCGCTCTGACAGGACCTCCGTCTCGGTCTGGGGCAGGACACGGGCAAAACCCCCGCCAAAGACCCGCGCGAACCAGAAGGCAAAACCGCCTGCGGGAATGGCCGCGACCCAAGCGGGAGCCGTCAGCCCCAGGGTCGAAGACAAAGCTACCTGCAGGCCCATGCCCAACAGGCCAAAGCCCAGCAATACAGCGCCGAGCCAGATCACCATCGGCATGCGGCCCAGCCCGAGCCAGCCAGCCAAGCCCGCTGATGCCGAAGCACCTGCGTCCACTGGCGTATCCGGGGCAAGCTCCAGATCCGCATCCGGCAGATCCAGATCGGCGGCGTCAATGCCCTCAACCCCGCCCAGATCCGCACCATCAAGGTCAAGATCGAAATCACCGACCTCTCCCGCGTCGAGATCCAGATCCGCATCACCATCAGAGCCGATCAGACTGCCCCCCAATAGCAGCGCCACCAGTTCCAGCACCATCAGGCCGGTCAGCAGCGCAAGCGCCAGGGTAAAGGGGGCAAAGCCGCCCTCAAGCAGGAATTGCAGCATCAGTGAAAGGGACCTCTCAAGTCAGATTTGAATAAGTATGCGACAGTATACAATGGATATGGGAAGGCATTTCGCCCATTTCAACCCCCATGCCCTTACAACCTAAGGGCACGATGACCGGGAGCGCATTGATACTCAGGAAAAAACTCGGACCTGGATTGAATGACGGGTTTTCTAGGAAAGACACAGGCGGGGTTTCCGCCGCCGCCGCCATGCGTTAGACGGTCTGGCAAAGCGACATGTGGATGGATGGTATGGAACGCATTCTGATTACCTCGGCGATCCCTTACATCAACGGGATCAAACATCTGGGCAACCTCGTGGGCAGCCAGCTGCCTGCCGACCTTTACGCGCGCTATCAGCGCGGGCGCGGCAACGAGGTAATGTTCCTCTGTGCCACCGATGAACACGGCACCCCGGCTGAGCTGGCCGCCGCCAAAGCAGGCAAGCCGGTCGCGGAGTACTGCGCCGAGATGCACGAGGTGCAGGCCGAGATCGCCAAGGGCTTCTGCCTCAGCTTTGATCATTTCGGACGCTCCTCCAGCCCGCAGAACCACGCGCTGACCCAGCATTTCGCGGGCAAGCTGGCCGAGGCCGGTCTGATCCGCGAAGTGGTGGAAAAGCAGGTCTATTCCAACGCCGATGGCCGCTTCCTGCCCGACCGCTATATCGAGGGCACCTGCCCCAACTGCGGGTTCGAGAAGGCGCGCGGCGACCAGTGCGAGGAATGCACCAAGCAGCTGGATCCCACCGATCTGATCAACCCGCGCTCGGCGATTTCCGGCTCCACCGATCTGGAAGTGCGCGAGACCAAGCACCTGTACCTGTGCCAATCCGCCATGAAAGATCAGCTGGACGCGTGGATCGACAGCAAGACCGACTGGCCCGTTCTGACGACCTCAATCGCCAAGAAATGGCTGCACGATGGCGACGGCTTGCAGGATCGCGGCATCACCCGCGATCTGGACTGGGGCATTCCGGTCAAGAAGGGCGCGGAAGACTGGCCCGGTATGGAAGGCAAGGTCTTCTACGTCTGGTTCGACGCGCCCATCGAATATATCGCTTGCGCCAAGGAATGGGCCGATGCCCATGGCAAGACGGACGCCGACTGGGAACGTTGGTGGCGCACCGACAAGGGCGCGCAGGATGTGAAATACGTCCAGTTCATGGGCAAGGATAACGTGCCTTTCCACACCCTGTCCTTCCCGGCAACCATCCTTGGATCAGGCGAGCCGTGGAAGCTGGTCGATCACCTCAAGTCCTTCAACTACCTCAACTATGATGGCGGCCAGTTCTCCACCAGCCAGGGGCGCGGCGTCTTCATGGATCAGGCGCTTGAGATCCTGCCCGCCGATTACTGGCGCTGGTGGCTGCTGAGCCATGCGCCCGAAAGCAGCGATTCCGAATTCACCTGGGAGAACTTCCAGCAATCGGTGAACAAGGATCTGGCAGATGTTCTGGGCAACTTCGTCTCCCGCATCACCAAGTTCTGCCGCTCCAAGTTCGGGGAAGAGGTGCCCACGGGCGGTGCATACGGCGAACAGGAAACCGCCCTGATCGGGGAACTCACCACCCGCCTGAGCGCCTATGAGCAGCACATGGAAAACATGGAGGTGCGCAAATCGGCGCAGGAGCTGCGCGCGATCTGGGTAGCGGGCAACGAATACCTGCAATCGGCAGCACCCTGGTCGGTCTTCAAGGAAGACCCCGAGCGCGCCGCCGCGCAGGTGCGCCTGGGTCTGAACCTGATCCGCTTCTACGCCGTCCTCAGCGCGCCCTTCATTCCAGAGGCCAGCGCCAAGCTGATGGAAGCACTGAACACATCGGATATGGATTGGCCAAGCGATGTAGCCGCAGCCCTCTCCGCCCTGCCCGCCGGACACGGCTTCACCGTGCCGGAGGTGCTCTTTGCCAAGATCACTGACGAGCAGCGCGAAGACTGGCAAACCAGGTTCTCCGGCACGCGCGACTAGGCCCAAACCATCAAGCAGAATTCTAAAGGCCACCTTTGGGTGGCCTTTTCTTTTGAGCAGGCGCGACTCGCGGATCAAACCACAGCCTTCAGCCCGGCAGAAGACTGTGCACGCACCCAAAACAGTTCCCCAAAATCTGGGCATTTGCCCAAAAACAAAACAGTTGGGGCGGAAATTTTATTTCCGACAAAAAAACTCAGATTGACAAAGGCGAGTAAATAAATCAGGTATAGGCCAATCCAGCCAACCTGGCGCATGTCAGGCCAGCCCGAAAAAACCGAGACAACCAACATGCGTCATCATGTCGAATCCAGCCCCGAACCACACCTTCCGCGCGCAACCGCCTGACGATCAGGACAGCCTGTCTCAGATCTGGCCGGAAGTTTTTGCACGCTCCGGCACGCTCTGCGGTTTTTGCCTAGAGTGGCTGCTGGACAGGGCCGAATTCGACAGGACGGATTTCGAGAATGGGCATTCCTCATGAACCAGATCACTCCTGAACCGGTGGTTGCAACCGCCACCACTGAAGCCTTTCCGACCTACCATGCCGAAGACCTGACCCGCGGCGGTATCCAGGCGCGGATTCTGCTGAACGGTCAGATTTACAGCCTGCGCATTACCCGCGCCGGCAAGCTGATCCTGACCAAGTAACCACACTTTGACATCGCGACCCGATAGCCAGCTGCACGCGTCCTATCCCAAATCTTTTGCAAGACAAAACAAGGATCAACCTAATGAAGTCTCTGTTTCGCACCGGAACCGCCCTGGCAGGCCTCGCCATGGCGGGCAGCACGGCATTGGCTGCAGGCACTGCGCCGCAGAAAGGAGCCGTGCTGACGACCTACGCGGACATCGCTCAGGCCACTTATGAGGACAGCCTGACCACGGCAGAAAAGCTGCAGGATGCGGTAGAAACCTTGATTTCGGCTCCGTCCGCAGAGGCTCTGCAGGCCGCCCGCGCCGCCTGGCTGGCCGCACGGGTTCCCTACCAACAGTCAGAAGTCTTTCGGTTCGGCAATGCCATCGTCGATGACTGGGAAGGCAAAGTGAATGCCTGGCCTCTGGATGAGGGGCTCATTGACTACGTGGACACGTCCTATGGCGGCCCCTCGGATGAGAACGCGTTGGCAGCGCTCAACGTGATCGCCAACCCGAAATTTGAGCTTTCGGGCAAGATCATCGACACCAGCAACATCACTCCGGCGCTTCTAGAAGAAACCCTGCATGAAGCTGACGGCGTCGAGGCAAATGTGGCAACCGGCTATCACGCCATTGAATTCCTGCTTTGGGGCCAAGACCTGAACGGCACAAATCACGGCGCGGGCAACCGTCCCTGGACCGATTATGCCACAGGCGAGGCTTGCACCGGTGGCAACTGTGAGCGCCGCGGTGCCTACCTCAAGGCGGCGACCGATCTTCTGGTGTCGGATCTGGAATGGATGACGGCGCAATGGGCAGAAGGCGGTGACGCCCGCTCCGAGCTGATGTCGGATGAAGGCGCCGGGATTGTCGCCATGCTCACCGGCATGGGCTCGCTCTCATATGGTGAACAGGCTGGTGAGCGGATGCGCCTGGGCCTGATGCTGAACGATCCGGAGGAAGAGCATGACTGTTTCTCGGACAACACCCACAACAGTCATTACTATGACGGACTTGGCGTGCAGAACGTCTATCTGGGCGAATACATACGCGTGAATGGCGAACTGGTGTCCGGCGCCTCATTGTCGGATCTAGTGGCCGCCTCGGATGCAGACCTTGATGCGGAACTGCGCGGCAAGCTGGCCGGTACCATGCTGGCTCTGGGTCGGATCAAGACGGCAGCAGAGGCTGGATTCTCCTATGACCAGATGCTGGAGCAGGGAAATGCAGCCGGTGAAGCCCTGATCATGGGCGGCGTGAATGGATTGATCGAGCAGACCCGCTCGATCGAACGCGCGGTTGCCGCCTTGAAACTGAGCGATATCGAATTCGAAGGCTCCGACTCCCTGGACAACCCAGGCGCGGTCTTCCAATAAACCATCCTGACCGGGCAGCCCAGCCTCTAGCAGCCAGTGACGCTGCCCGGTTTCCATCCCCATCAGGACAGAACCATGAACAAGACTCTGGCTGCGGCGCTGGCTTTCGGCGCCCCTTTCGCGCTGTGCGCAACCTCCGCACATGCGGAATTCACCTGGGAAGGCGAAATCGAGATCGGCAATGAGCAGGTGATCTCCTCGGACACCGCCGCGAATGAAATCCGCGACACTTATCTGATTGTCACCGCCACCGGATCCTATTCCTTTCGCAACGGCGTTGCGCTGTTTTCGACACTGACCGCCGAAAGCGTAACGGATGCGAGTTACGACAGAACCTTTGAAGACATGGGCCTTTATGTCGAGGAACTGGGTCTCAGCTTTGGCATCGGACAGGCGACAACGGTTTCGATCGGTAAGCTGCACCCCGTCTTTGGCACCGCCTGGGACGATGCTGCCGGCTTTTTTGGCAGCACATTGGCCGAAGACTATGAGCTGTCCGAACAGATCGGCGTACTGGCGGATGTTGAGCTGAACGGCGCAGGCTCGCTCTCCTTTGGCGTTTTCTTTGCCGACGACACCGGGCTCAGCCGCTCCTGGGGGGAAGATCGCGGTCGCAACCGCGCGTCGGCGGGCGGTGCGGGCAACACCGGCGAACTCGATAACTTTACGATCCAGTGGGCACATAGCATCGCAGGCACCCGCTTTCATATCGGCGCTCGGCACCTGAGCGCCAGCGCTGGCGACGTGGGTGACGAGCAGGGCTTGGTAATTGGCGTTGGTCACTCGTTTGCGGGTGGCCTCGACATCTTTGCCGAAGCGGCCTCCTTCTCGAACTTTGGCGGTGCTGCGGATGACGCCACATTTGCCACGTTGAACGCCGCCTACGGGGTGGGTCAGTGGACCATCTCCGGCACGCTGGCGCGCCGCGATCTCGACAGCGCAGGCGACACCAACCTGATCTCCATTGCCGCGGACTACGACTTCAAAAACGGCATGACGCTGTCGAGTGCACTTGCTCAGACCGACGACTCGGGCGTTGAGGACACCACGCTGGGCCTTAGCCTCGTTATCCCGCTGGGTGGCTGAATTTTCCCTCGGTTTTGATTGGAAACATCCATAAAAACCGGACTGGGCCGCATTTTTTGCGGCCCCTTTTTGTTGTCCGGCGATGCCCTCACGAAAACATGACAGAAAAAATCAAGAATGCGTCTTGCTTGGCGACTATTTTTGTCAGATATTCGATTCATCGACCACGGACACCTGTTTGACCAGCGCCCGGAATGCGAAGATGATAGTTTGCCACTGCACCCAGATCACCGATCACGACATCCACGCCGCCATCGACTGGATGCGTGCCGCTGACCCGGACACCATAATCACACCGGGAAAAATCTATCACGCCCTGGGCAAAAGCGCCGATTGTGGCGGATGCATGCCGCTCTTCCTAGACACCATGCGAAGCAATGTTATGGTCACAATACCTGCGCAGCTGCAAAATTTGCGCACGCCACACAGACAGGAGATGAGCCATGAAGGGCGACCCAACCGTCATCGAGTATCTCAACAAGGCCTTGCGCCATGAGTTGACCGCCGTCAGCCAGTATTGGCTGCACTACCGGATGCAGGACGACTGGGGCCTTGGCAGCATGGCCAAGAAAAGCCGCGAGGAAAGCATCGAAGAGATGGAGCACGCCGACAAGCTGATTGAGCGGATCCTCTTCCTAGGCGGCCACCCGAACCTGCAAAAACTGGATCCCCTGCGCATTGGCCAGACCCCGAAGGAAACTCTGGAATGCGATCTAGCCGCGGAACATAGTGCACGCGCGCTCTACAAAGAAGCCCGCGAAGCGTGTGACAGCGCAGGCGACTACGTCACGATGAAACTATTTGAGGAATTGATGGCCGATGAGGAAGGTCATATCGATTTCCTCGAAACCCAGCTCGAGCTGCACGACCGGATCGGTGCCGAAAACTATGCACAACTCAACGCCACCAAGATGGAAGAGGTCGAAGAGTAAACACTGGCTGTCTGCGGCTCTGCTCGCAGCCAGCTTTGCCGCCCCCGCCGGGGCACTGGAGCCTACCGACCTGTCCCTCGGCGATCCCCATCTCAATGTCCTTCCCCGCGGCAAAGAAGACGCTGACCGGATAAAGCAGGTCACTGCGCCTGCGACGAATTTCACCACAGCTGAACCCTATGAGCTCCTGCCTGCGGGCGCTGCCACGGTTCGAGCCCGCCGCGATGACGAGGCATTTTCTCAACACTCCGCCAACCTCACCTTCGAGCAGGAGCTTGAGTTCAAGCTCGGCAACGGATTATTCAAAAAGATCTGGGTCTTCTCGCCCTCCTCCACCCGCGCCTCGGACGGCCTTGGCCCGCTCTACAACGCCCGCTCCTGCCAGCGCTGCCATATCAAGGACGGCCGCGGCCATGTGCCTGAGGAGCCGGACTACACCTCCACCTCGATGTTCCTGCGCATCTCGATCCCCGGCCCCGTGCCGATCGAGTTGGAAACGATACAGGACTACATCGGCACCCTGCCCGAGCCGACCTATGGCGGGCAGCTACAGGACTTCTCCTCCCCGGGCATCGCTCCGGAGTACCGCCTTGACATCCAATACGAGGAAGTGCCCGTCACGCTGAACGGCGGCGAAACCGTTTCGTTGCGCAAACCCAGCTACAATGCCTCCAAGCTTGGCTATGGCCCCTTGCACCCGGAGGCAATGCTCTCCCCGCGCGTGGCACCGTCCATGATCGGCCTTGGCTTGCTGGAGGCGATCCCGGCCGCCGATATCCTCGCTTCAGCCGACCCCGATGACACGGACGGGGACGGCATATCGGGCCGCGCCAATCTGGTCTGGTCGACAGAGTACCAGCAGATCATGCTGGGGCGCTTTGGCCTCAAGGCGGGAATGCCCACGGTACACGAACAATCCTCTGCCGCCTTTTCCGATGACATCGGCATTTCCACGCCGCTGTTCCCCGAGCCCTGGGGCGATTGCAGCCCCGCGCAAAGCGCTTGCCGCACAGCGCCCCACGGAGACGCAGACGCACGCGAAACCGAAATCGACCGGACCAACATGGATCTGGTCACCTTTTATTCCCGCAACCTGGCCGTTCCTGCGCGCCGCGATGTGGATGCGCCCGACGTGTTGCGCGGCAAAGAGACTTTCTACACCGCAGGCTGCGCCTCCTGCCACCGGCCGAAATTCGTCACGCACCGCCTGAAAGACCGCCCCGAGCACAGCTTTCAGATGATCTGGCCCTACAGCGATCTTCTGTTGCATGACATGGGCGAAGGCCTTGCCGATCACCGCCCCGAAGGCCGCGCAACGGGCCGCGAGTGGCGCACTGCTCCGCTCTGGGGGATTGGACTGGTCCAGCAGGTCTCGCCCCGCGCCACCTTCCTGCACGATGGCCGCGCCCGCACGCTGTTGGAGGCGATCCTCTGGCACGGCGGCGAGGCGCAACCGGCCCGCGACCATGTGGTTGACCTACCCCCCGAAGACCGCGCCGATCTTATCCGCTTTTTGGAGAGCCTATGACACGCCGCACCCTGTCTCAAATCCTGGTCACGGCCTTCTCTGCCACGCTTGCCATGGCGCCATCCTTCTTGCGCGCCGACATGGTAGACATTGCGATTGACCGGCACATCCTGCCGGGATTTTACGCCTTGGCGGAAACCTCGACCACGCTCAACCAAACGGCCATTGACGATTGTGAACCCAATTCAGCAGCATTGCGAACCGCCTATGGTGCAGCTTTTGACGCCTGGGTCCGCGTCAGCCACCTTCGGTTCGGCCCCACCGAAACCGAAAACCGTGCCTTTGCGCTGGCCTTCTGGCCCGACAGCCGCGGCAAAACCCCAAAGGCGCTCAATCAGCTGGTCAGGACAAACGATCCGATCGTAGATGATCCAGAAGCCTACGCCACAGTCTCGATCGCGGCGCGCGGATTCTATGCGCTGGAATTCCTGCTCTACGATGCCAAGCTGCAGCAAACAGGAACCGCCGCCTACCGCTGTGACCTGACGCGTGCCATTGCCAGAGACATCGCCGGAACCAGCACCGCAATAGCCGAAGACTGGAGCGAGAATTTCTCGAATGAAATGCGGCAGCCCGGCACACGCTATCAAAGCGAAGCCGAAATCAAACAGGAACTGTTCAAGGCACTGGATACCGGCCTGCAGATCCTAATCGACATGCGCCTTGGCCGCCCCCTTGGCACATACGACAAACCCCGACCCAAACGGGCCGAGGCCTATCGATCGGGTCGCTCTTTGCACCATGTGATCCTCTCGCTTGAGGCCTTGGAAGATCTTGCGCTCATCCTCTCTGCCGACACACCTGATCTGCAGGATGCGCTCGCCACCAGCTTTGCCACCACCCGCGCCCATGCGCAGCGTCTGAAGGATCCGATGTTTGCCGGGGTTAGTGAACCAGGATCGCGCCTGCGCATAGAAGCCCTGCAACAGGACATACGCAATCTGCGCGAAAAGGTGGGCTTGAACCTCGGCCCGGCTCTGGGCGTCGAGGTCGGATTCAACGCGTTGGACGGCGACTAGAAGGAAAGAACCTCAAATGCCTTCAAGACGTGGATTTCTGGCGGGCCTTCTGGCGGTGGGCATGGCGCCTGCGGCAAGCTGGGCAGATCTTGGCACACCAGCATTTCTGTCCGCAGGGAAAACGGCCGATGGCAGCCACGTGTTGGCAGGCCTCACCGAAGTCGGCGAGGTCCTGTTTCAACGCGACCTACCCGCCCGCGGCCATGCTGCTGCGGCCCACCCTAGCCGTCCAGAAGCAGTCGCCTTTGCCCGGCGCCCCGGACGGTTCGCAGATGTCGTCGACTGCCGCAGCGGCGCCCGGTTGGCCCGGCTTGAACCACCCTCGGGCCATCACTTTTATGGGCACGGTGTCTTTACCCCCGACGGCGGACTGCTGATGACCACCGAGAATGACTTTGAAGCCGGGCGCGGCGTCATCGGTCTGTGGGATGCGGCCGTCGGCTACCGGCGCATGGGCAGCTTTTCATCGGGTGGGCTCGGACCACATGACATGCTGCTGCGCATGGATGGGCCGGGGATCATCGTCGCCAATGGCGGCATCGAAACACACCCCGACAGCGGCCGGGCCAAGCTGAACATCCCGACAATGCAGCCCAATCTCAGCTACCTCAGCTTTGGCGGAAGCTTGGATGAGCAGGTCGAACTCGGGCAGGATTTGCACAAGAACTCGATCCGCCACCTTGCGATGCACGCGGATGGCACCGTCGCCTTTGCCATGCAGTGGCAGGGCGATCAGGGCACGGATGTCCCGATTGTCGGGCTGCACCGGTTTGGCAGTGCCCCCCGCCTGATGGCAGAGGACGATCCGCGACTGCGCAACCTTGCAGGCTATGGCGGATCAGTCGCCTTTTCCGAGAATGGCAGACAGGTTGCCGTGACCTCCCCCCGTGGAGGCCTTGTGCAGGTGATGGACACCGATAGCGGTAGGATCAGCGCAGAACACCGTCTGGCGGATGTCTGCGGTCTGGCTCCGGGATTGGGCGGCCTGATCTCCAGTTCGGGGACCGGCCGGATCGTTCAGATCGGCTACGACAGCGTGACCCCGCTGACACAGGCACCAATCGCTTGGGACAACCACCTGATAAGGCTAGCCTGACCAAAACGGAAGCTCCCCTTGCGGGCACAGGGTCAGCCCCGTCTTCGCCCCCGGGCGGGGCAGGGCCAGTGGCTGCCCGCGCGCAAAGCCGGAAAAAATGCGTCTAAAGGCCCAAAGCGCGCATTCTCGAAAATAAACGATGACAAATCGAAATCCAAACACTATGTGAGCTTTAGAAAAGGAAAGCCCATGGATGCCACAACACGCCAAAACGAAATCGTCGAGCTACTGAATGCGCAGGATCGTGTCGAGGTCGATGATCTGGCGCGGCGGTTTGGCGTCTCACTTCAGACCGTGCGCGCTGATCTGCGGGATCTGTCCGAGCGTGGCGCCCTGTCGCGCGTTCATGGCGGTGCAGTGCGCATCAGCGCAGGCGCAAGCCGCGCCTATGAGGATCGGCGCAGACTCAATGCCGATGGAAAGCAGGCCATGGCCGCCCTGGCAGCCGAGGTCATCCCGGAAAACTGTTCACTCACGCTCAATATCGGCACCTCGACCGAGCAGGTGGCGCGTGCCCTGTCCAGCCATCGCGGCCTGACGGTAATTTCTAATAATATCAACATTATAAACATGATGATGGGTGGCGAAAGTCGTGAACTAGTCCTTGTCGGCGGCGCAGTACGGCAAAGCGACGGCGCCATCGTCGGCGAGGACGCGGTCGAGTTCATCTCGCGCTACAAGGTGGATTTTGCGGTGATCGGAGCTTCGGCCCTCGACGAAGATGGCGCGGTGTTGGATCACGATGGACGCGAAGTCTCGGTTGCGCGCGCGATCCTCAAAAACGCCCGCACCCGTATCTTGGTCTGCGATCACAGCAAATTCCAACGCTCTGCCCCGGTACGGATCTGCGATGTGGCAGATCTGGATCTCGTGATCACCGACGCCCCTGTCCCTGCCCCCTTCGCCGAGGCGGCCCGCACGGCCGGAACACGCATCCTGGTCGCGGGCCAAAGCGAAACTCAAAGCGAAAGCAGCGAAAACGATGGATGAGAACATCACCGACCTTTTCATTATC